>JASGEG010000426.1:0-29067 GCA_047606605.1 Rhizobium sp. | reverse complement strand
GAAACCGAGGACCCAGAGCCGCCCCGTATAGGCGATGCAAAGCAACAGGCGGGACCAGTCGGTCATATAGACGTGGAGAAGACCCTGCGGCGGAGAGAAAAACGGCTTTGGAAGCCAGCCGAGTTTGGCTGTTGTCAGTTCCCAAAGGGCAAACCAGATGCCGATCGCGACGAACCAGGGGCCGTAATAGGAAAGCGTGCGGGTCGAGCCGGCTGCATGCGGTATGACGAAGGCAAGCAGCAGAAAGACCGCGCCTCCGACAGCCGCAAGCAGGGCGAATGCGTCGGTATCGCCCCAGACAATTACGTCGGGCAGCAGCCAGGTCATGGCGGCCGCCGCAAACCAGGTTCCGGCGGCAAGCAGTCCTTCCCGCCAAACAAAAGCCGGCCGGTCCGCCTGCTGTTGGCCGACCGCCGTATCCTGGGCAATATCAGTCACCGCATGGGCCTCAGGCAAAGATGTCGAGGGTGATGCGCTTGGCGATCTCTTCCGGATCGGTACTCTGGTCGATGACACCGGTGAGCCTGAGGTTTTCGTAGCCCTCCTTCACTTCTGCGACGAGATCCTTGCCGAACCAGTTCTTGTGATAAGTCAGCGAGGCCAGCACCTCGGTCAGGTCTTCCAGTGGCAGCCCGGGCTTCAGTGTGTCGAAATACCACTTGGCAACCTCGTCGGGATGGTCCGCGGTATATTGATGGATTTCCAGGTTGGCTGCGGCCACCCGGCGGATCACATCCTTGTTGCTCTCGTAATAATCGCCGTTGACACCCAGGACGCAGCACACCCGGTCCTGGAAGATGCCGGTTTGCGTATCGTATATCTTCAGGAAATCGTGCTGCTTCTCGTAGGAATAGGCCCAAGGGTCCATATGGGCGACCGCATCCGCCTCACCGCGTACGACCCCTTCCGCCACGAGATCGAATGGGAAGACCTTCCAGGTGACATCCTGTTCCGGATCGATGCCGGCTTTTGCGAGAGCCACGGAAAACGCGACGCGCGAAGGCGAGCCGACATCGAATGTGCCGATCGTTTTTCCCTTGAGATCGGCGAGCGACTTGATGCCGGAATCCTTCTTGACCAGCAGCCGCTGGCAACCGCCATGCGAACCGTGAAAGAGCTTGACGTCGAAGCCCTGCTCGATCGGTTTCAGCCAGTCGTAGAGCAGGCCGGGGCCGGCTTCCGCCTTGTGGGTGGCGAGTGACTGGATCAGGGTCTGGCCGCTGGCGCCCTGGTAAAACAGCTCCACATCGAGGCCGTGCTTTTCATAGATACCCTTGGCCAGGCCAAAGCCGACCGGGGAGTGACACGCTGCGACTTCGGTCCATTCAAGCTTTATCTTGGCGAGATTGCCGGCGATCGCGTAAGAGCTCGTACGTGCTCCGATGACGCCGATCGAGGCTGCCGCGCCCACGGCGCCGGCGGTCTTTAGGAAGCCGCGGCGGGAGAATATGCCTGTATCGGAAATGTCTTTCGTCATGGAGGTCCCCTTCAAAATCAATGCGGCGCAGTGTAACCGCATTTCTTTATATCTATAGATTTTATAGACTAATAAGGATTTACCGGTGAAAATTTATTTCTCGCTACGGGCTGATATTCGCTGAGATAAGCTCCGCCCGGCGGCTAGCCGCCATATTCGATGATCTCGAGGCCGGCATTGTAGTCCGTTGCATAGATCAGGCCGGCGGCATCCACGAACACATCGGCCGACTGGATGACCCTCGGCCGATCGGGGCGCCGGTCGATCATGGAAGCGGGAGCGGCGGGCACCAAGGCGCCTGTCTCACGGGGACGATAGGGATCGGAGATATCGAATGCGCGAATGCCAGCATTCTGCCAGGTCGCGAAGACGAGGCTGTCGGAAACGAAGGAGCCGGGACGATTTTCATGGAGATTGTGCGGCCCGAAGTGCCCGCCCTTGACGGTATAGTCGGCCTCGTCGGGAATTGGGAAAGTCGAAATGCTGACGGGGTTCGATGGTTCCCGGATGTCGAAAACCCACGTGTGCTTGCGGCCGTCTTCCTCGTGGTCGAGCACGGCTTCGTCAGCGATGATTAGCAGGCCGCGGCCAGGAAGCGGCAAGGGCGAATGGGTTCCGCCGCCATAAGGGGGTGACCAGTTGCGATGGGAGATCAATTTCGGCGCCGTCGGATCGGCAATATCGAGCAGCGTCAGCCCGCCATCCCGCCAGCAGGCATAGGCCGTGTTGCCGGCAACGAGCGCGTGGTGCAGCGCGTGGCGCTTGCCGGCCGGTGCGGCCGACTGCTCGCCGGCGGAAACATTCATGCCCGGTAACCACCAGCGGCCCACCAGCTCCGGCCGTGTCGGATCGGCCATGTCGATGACGACGAAGATATAGTCGGAAAAGCCGTCGAGCAGCGCCGAGGCATAGGCATAGCGTCCGCCGACATACCACAGGCGATGGAAACCGATGCCGTCGACGTGCAACTGCCCGATCTTGCGCGGCCGGTCGGGGATGGAAATGTCGAAGACCGTCATGCCCGCGGTCCAGGAGCGGTCCCGCTTCCTCTGCGCGACGGTCTCGCCGGCGGATGTGGTGTAATAGGCTTTCTCGCCCGCAAAGGTTTCCGCGTCGGCGAAGAGATCGAGGGCGTTGATGACGAGCAGCAGATCGTCATGCGTCTGGAGGTGGATGTTCCAGGTGTTCGGCGGCGCCGGAACATAGGTGACGGCGCCCGGCCTCTTTGGATCGCGCACGTCGACGATGGAGAAGCCTTGCGACCAGGGATGGGCCACATAGGCACGCCCGCGATGGACCATCAGCTGCAGCCCGTCGCCGCGCCCTCCAATATCGGAATGACCGATCAGGCGCATGTTACGCGCGAAATCGGGTCGCGGAAGATCGCCGCCAGATGCCATGTTCCAGTTTCCTGCTTTGTTTGTGTAAATGTCGTATTCCCCGGCAGCCGTCCGCCGAGACCGCGAGCAGTTTCACAAGTCGTTGCGATTTGCGCAAAGACTGCCGGTGCGCGAAATCGGCTGCCGGTGAAAACCCATTTTAATTTTTCAGGAAATGAGTGGATTTGCGACGCAGGCGATCCGTCGGGGCGTTTTGAAGATGGCGAGATCGAAGGGCATGCTTGGTCTCCGGGCGCGCTCTGTCCTTGCAGCGGAAAACGCACAAAAATTCTACCGCTGGCCACAAGCTGGGATCGCCGTTTCTGGCGGTGCGATGCGCGCATCGGTAGTTTTGTCGTCGATCTTGAAACCGGAGACCTGCATGAACCGCCTCCTCATCCTCGGCACTTGCCTTGCCACGCTTTTCGTGACCCCCGTCCTGGCACAGGAGCCAACAAAACTCCTCAACGCCTCTTACGATGTTTCGCGCGAGCTTTTCGTTGCCGAGAACGAGGCTTTCATCAAGCAGCATCCGGGCGTTACCATCGACCAGTCGCATGCCGGGACGTCCAAGCAGGCCCGTTCGATCGTCGAAGGGCTGGAGGCGGATGTCGTGACCTTCAATCAGTCGACCGACATCGATTTCCTCGCCAAGAACGGTTTCGTTTCCAAGGACTGGGCAAAGGCGTTCCCGAACAATGCCTCGCCTTTCTATTCCTTCCCGTCCTTCCTGGTTCGCGCCGGCAATCCGAAGAATATCAAGGATTGGGGCGATCTTGCCCGCGATGACGTTCATGCCGTTTTCCCGAATCCCAAGACCTCGGGCAATGCCCGCTACACCTATCTCGCCGCCTATGCCTGGGCGAAGGAGGCCTACAAGGGCGACCAGGAGAAGATCGAGGCCTATATCACCAAGATCTTCAACAACGTCCCGGTTTTCGATACCGGCGGCCGCGCGGCCACGACGACCTTCGTCGAGCGCGAGACGGGCGACGTGCTGATCACTTTCGAGGCCGAAACCCGCGGCATCGTCAAGCAGTACGGCAAGGACAAGGTCGAGAGCGTCATTCCCACCGTCAGCCTGCTTGCCGAGTTTCCGGTCGCGATCGTCGACAAGGTCGCAAAGAAAAACGGCACCGAAGCGCTCGCCAAATCCTATCTCGATTTCCTCTACACGGAAGAAGGCCAGCGGATTGCGGCCGAGTTCGGCAACCGCGTCCGCAATGAGAAGGTCGCCGCCGAGGTCAAGGGCGAGTTTCCGCAGATCCGTCTTGTCACCGTCGACGATGTCTTTGGCGGTTGGGAGAAGATCCAGAAGGAGCATTTCGCGTCCGGGGCCACCCTCGACAAGCTCTATGGCAGCCGCTAATCCGCGAATTTGAGTTCGTTTTCCAGTTGCCCGGCGGATTTCGGTCTTGCCGGGCTTTGCCGTGAAAAGAGGAATAGCAGCGTGAGACGCAATGTCCTGCCCGGATTGCCGCTGTCGCTGGGCGTGACCCTGTTTTACGTCGGCCTGATCGTCGTTTTGCCGCTGGCCGCGCTCGTCTTCAAGGCGACCAGCCTCGGAGCGGAGGATTATTGGCGGATCGTCTCGTCATCGCGCGCGCTGGCAAGCTACCGCGTCACGGTGCTGTCGGCGCTGGGGGCCACGTTTTTCAATCTGTTCTTCGGCCTGGCGCTTGCCTGGGTGCTGACGCGCTACCGATTTCCGGGCAGGCGCATCGTCGATGCCATGGTCGACCTGCCCTTCGCCTTGCCCACGGCGGTCGCCGGCATTTCGCTGACCGCACTTTTTACGGCCAATGGCTGGTTCGGTTCGCTGTTGAGCGATTTTGGCATCAAGGTCGCTTACACACCGCTCGGTATCATGATCGCCATGTGCTTCACCTCCTTGCCCTTCATCGTGCGCACCGTGCAGCCGGTGCTGGAGGATCTCGATCCCGCGCTCGAGGAAGCGGCCCAGTCGCTCGGCGGATCTGACTGGGAGATCTTCCGCAAGGTGATCCTGCCGCTCTTGACGCCGGCGCTTCTGGCCGGCCTGTCGCTCTCATTTGCCCGCTGCCTCGGCGAGTTTGGCGCGATCATCTTCATCGCCGGCAATCAGCCCATGTCGACGGAAATCACCGCGCTTCTGATCTTCATCCGGCTGGAAGAGTACGATTATGCCGCGGCCGCCGCGATCGCGTCCGTCCTGTTGCTGACCGCTTTTGCCATGCTCGCCGTCAGCACCTGGCTCCAGGCGCGCGCGCTACGCTACACGGTGAGGAACTGATCATGGGCGTCACGGCTACCCGCAAGCCGCCGCGCGTCGGCGACCGGCCGCTCTTTCGCCGGGCCCTGATCGGCATCGTGCTGTTTTTCGGCGCGCTCCTCATTCTCGCGCCCTTGCTCGTCATCGCCGTCGAAGCCTTTGCCAAGGGCTGGCAGGTTTACGCGGCGACCATCGTCCATCCCGACACACGGCATGCCATCATGCTGACGGTGATGACGGCGCTGATTGCGGTGCCCGTCAATACCGCCTTTGGCGTGTCAGCGGCCTGGGCGATCACCAAGTTCGACTTCCGGGGCAGGAGGCTGCTGCTCGTGCTCATCGAAATTCCCTTCTCGGTTTCGCCGATCGTGGCGGGCGTTGCCTATCTCTTCGTCTACGGCCTGCAGGGCGTTTTGGGTCCGACGCTGGAAGATTACGGCATCAAGATCCTGTTCGCGATCCCGGGCATTGTCCTTGCCTCGATGTTCGTCACCGCCCCTTTCGTCGCCCGCGAGCTGATCCCGCTCATGCAGGCGCAGGGCCGCGATCTGGAAGAGGCCGCGACGTCGCTTGGCGCATCGGGCTGGCGCACTTTCTTTTCGGTGACCTTGCCGAATGTCAAATGGGCACTGCTTTACGGCGTCGTTCTGTGCAATGCCCGCGTCATGGGCGAATTCGGCGCGGTCTCGGTCGTCTCGGGCAATATTCGCGGCCAGACCAATACGCTGCCATTGCATATCGAACTGCTTTATCACGATTACCAGGCGGCGGGTGCTTTCGCCTCGGCCTCGATCCTCGCGCTTATCGCCGTCTTCACCATCATCGCCAAGGTGGCGCTGGAACGCCGGGGCGCCGGCCGCGTCCGGACGGTCACGGCTGCCAGCCCCGCAGAGAAAGCATCATGAAAATCCGCCTCGACCGCGTCGTCAAAACCTTCCAGACTTTTCGAGCCGTGCGGGATGTCTCGCTCACCATCGAGAGCGGCGAGCTTGTCGCCCTGCTCGGGCCGTCCGGTTCCGGCAAGACGACGATCCTGCGCATGGTCGCCGGCCTCGACTATGCCGACGCAGGGCAGATCTATTTCGGCGATCAGGACGCGACCCACATTCCGGTGCGCGACCGCGGCGTCGGCTTCGTGTTCCAGCACTATGCGCTCTTCCCGCACATGACGATCGCCGAAAACATTGCCTTCGGCATGAAGGTGTCGAAGGTGAAACGGGAGAAGAAGGCGATCGACGCCCGCGTCGCCGAGCTTCTGCGCCTCGTACGGCTCGAAGGATTGGGCGACCGTTTTCCGGCCCAGATCTCGGGCGGCCAGCGGCAGCGCGTGGCGCTTGCCCGCGCCTTTGCCGTCGACCCGAAGGTTCTGCTGCTCGACGAGCCGTTCGGTGCGCTCGATGCCAATGTCCGCCGCGATCTTCGCCGCTGGTTGCGCGAGATCCATTCCGAGCTCGGCATTACCACCCTGTTCGTCACCCACGACCAGGAGGAGGCGCTCGATCTCGCCGATCGCGTCGTGATCCTGAAGGATGGTCATATCGTGCAACAGGGCACGCCGGCAGAGGTCTGCCGTGAGCCGACATCAGCCTTTGTCATGCGGTTCCTGGGCGATGCCAATGTGATTACAGCCGAGGTGCGCGATGGCCGGGCCTATGCCAGCGGCGTGGCGATCGAAGCGCCGGATCTGCCGAATGGCAGGGCGGATCTCTACGCCCGTCCGGGCGATCTCGACTGGTCGAGCCAAGGGCCCGGCATTCCGGCACGCATCACCCGCGTGCTCGACCGGCCGGACGGCCGGCGAGTGCTGGCGACGACCGAGGCGGGGGACCATCTGGAGCTTGATGTCACGCCGGAACGCCTGGTGAACGCCGGCGATGGCGGCTTCGTGACGCTTCGTCGGGCGAAGATATTTGCCGCTTAGAGGGGAGCGATTCCTCCCCCGCTTGCTCTCGCATCATCGCCAGGAATGTTGCAGCGAGTTTCGGCAATAGCCGAGATCGACACAAGTAATATAAGATTCATTGCGCCGATATATCGTTAATATCGAATATTTCATCATTAAAATATTCAAGGTTCAATAAAACATAAATATATTTTATATATTTCTAAAATAAATCGCGCGCCGCAAGTAAAATTTTAACCAAACTATCATTATAAATATTCAGCTCGGTAAATGTCTTACGGAGGGGGATATGAAGAAAACCATATTAGCTGCTTTTGTGATGGCCCTGTCCGTCTCCACGGCAAATGCACAGACGATCGGCGTCTCCATGTCCGATCTGGACAAGTTCAGAACCGCGTTGCTCAACGGCGTTCTTTCGCATGGAAAGACCATTTCCGGCCTGAAGCTCGTCACCCAGAACGCCAAGGGCGACAACGAGCTGCAGAAGAAGCAGATCCAGCAGCTTATCGCCGATAAGGTCGATGCCATCATCGTTGCCGTGTCCGACGGCGACCTTGGACCGCAGATGACCAAGCTTGCCGCCGACGCGCATATTCCGCTGATCTATATCAACAACGTTCCCTCGAACCTGTCGGACCTGCCGGAAAACCAGGTGGTGGTCGCATCCGACGAGAAGGAATCGGGAACCCTGGAGACGAAGGAAGTCTGCTCGCTCATGAAGGGCAAGGGTCGCGTCGTGGTGCTGATGGGGGAACCCTTCCATGCCGCCGCCCGCGCGCGAACCCAGGATATCGACAACGTCCTGGCCACACCCGATTGCAAGGGCCTTGAGATCGTTGAACGGCAGGCTGCCTATTGGTCGCGCGATTATGCCGATCAGCAGATGCAGGAATGGCTGTCGGCCGGGGTCAAGTTCGATGCCGTCATCGCCAATAATGACGAGATGGCGCTCGGCGCGATCCGCGCCATGAAGCGGAACGGCATGTCGATGAAGGATGTCGTCGTCGCCGGCGTCGATGCGACGGATGATGCCCTGGCGGCGATGGAAGCCGGCGACCTGGATGTCACCATTCTTCAAAGCGCGGTCGGGCAGGGCGCCACGGCTGTCGACGCGGCGCTGAAACTGATCGGCGGACAGAAGGTGCCGAGGGAAAACAACGTGCCCTTCGAGCTCGTGACGCCGCAAAATATCGCTCAATACCTGCCGAAGAGCCAGTGAGCACAAGGGGATCATGATGTTGCGCTTTTGGAATAAACTCGGCATCCGCGCTCAGATCACCGCCGGCTTCGTGCCGCTGATCCTGCTCATGAGCCTGTTGTCGGTCAATGCGATCTCCGGCATGGAGGGGCTTTCCTCCATCTTCTCCTCCTATCGCACCACTGCCGGCCAGAGTCTGGCCATTTCCGACTACAGCACGCAATTGCATGAAATCCAGATGTCGGTGGAGGCCTTCCGGTCCAGCCCGACGCAGGATGTCGTCGATCGCTTCCATGCCGGCGTCAAGGCCTTTGCCGCCGACGATCCGCGCTTTGCCGGAGACGGCGCCCTGCAGGCCGGAATGGCGACCATCCGCCAGAATGTCGCCGCCTACGGCAACGCCTTCGAACGGATCGTAACCCTGCACGACAGGCGCGGCGCGCTGATCGCCAAGGTCACCGAGTTCGGACCCTGGACCAGCATCGCGCTGAACGACGTGATGCGCAGTGCCTGGCGTCAGAACGACGTCACCCTGCTGCATATGACCGCCGCTACGCTCGAGGCGCTCAACCGCAGCCTCTATTTCTCGGAGCGATTCATTCATTCCGGCGATCTGGCCTCCTACGACGTCGCACAGTCGGCATTGAACGAGGCAATGTCCCTGAACGAGGCCGCCGCCAAGGCGGCAAAGGGTGACTTGCAGCGCAAGCGCGTTCTGGGTGCCGGTCAGCTGATGCAGAACTATACCGGCCGTCTCGGCGACGTGCGCGACGTTATGCTGGCGACCAACAAGATCCGCGAGAGCGAACTCAACGTCCTGGCGCCGAAGATCGCGACGGGCTTCAGGGATCTGCAGGCCTCCGTCATGGATGCGCAGAGGTCGCTGGACGGCTCGGTTGAGACGACGGTTTCCTCCGCGACCCGCACGACCTTCATGATCAGCGGTCTTTTGATCGTCATCGGTCTCGTGCTCGCTTACGTGGTCGGCCAGCTGATTTCCTCGGCGGTCCGCAGAATGGCGCGGACGATGGAATTGCTCGCCCATGGCAATGACACGGTGGCGGTGGAAGGAACCGAGCTGCGCCACGAACTCGGGGCCATGGCACGCTCCCTCAAGGTGTTCCAGGAAACGGGGCGCGCCAAGGTCGTCGCGGAAGCCAATGCCGAGCGTGCACGTCTGGCCGCCGAAGAGGATCGCCTGCGCCAGGAGGCGGAGCGCCTTGCCGATGCCCAGGTGATGGAACATGCCTTCCAGCAGATCTCGCTCGGCCTGGATGCGCTTTCGAAGGGCGATCTGACGGCCCGTGTCGGCGAGGTCGACGGCCGCTATGTCCGTATCCGGGATCATTTCAACAATTCCGTTTCCAGCCTGGAAGAGGCGCTCGGCTCCGTCATCCGCGCGGTCGGCACGATCAAATCCGGCCTTGCGGAAATCTCGACGGCCTCCAACGATCTCGCCCGCCGCACCGAGCAGCAAGCCGCTTCGCTCGAGGAGACGGTGGCAGCGCTCGGCGATGTGACGCGAGGGGTCAACGGCACGGCGGAGGGGGCAAGTCATGCCCAGGCCACGGTCGCCACCGCGCGTGCCAATGCCGAAAACGGCGGCGCGATCGTCGCCCGTGCGATCGCCGCGATGACGGAGATCCAGAATTCCTCCTCCAAGATCGGCAACATCATCGGCGTCATCGACGACATCGCCTTCCAGACCAATCTCCTTGCCCTCAACGCGGGCGTCGAGGCGGCCCGTGCCGGCGAGGCAGGAAAAGGCTTTGCCGTCGTCGCCCAGGAAGTGCGCGAACTTGCCCAGCGCTCGGCCAGCGCGGCCAGGGAGATCAAGGAACTGATCTCCACCTCCTCCGCACAGGTCAAGACCGGCGTGGAGCTCGTCGGCGAATCCGGCACCTCGCTTGCCCAGATCGTCGAACAGGTGACCGCGATGAGCTCGACGGTCGCCGAGATCGCAGTTGCCGCGCGTGAGCAGGCCGCAAGCCTCAGGGAAGTCTCGGCAGCCGGCGACCAGATGGACAAGGTGACCCAGCAGAACGCGGCCATGGTGGAAGAGACCACGGCTGCGGCCCAGAGCCTGACTCAGGAAACCGAAAACCTCGCCGAACTCGTGCGGCGGTTCCGGACCCGCAGCGCCGCTGTGTCCGATCATCGCCTCTATGCGATGGCATCCTGACGCGCCAGCGCCATCGACAAGCTGACTGAAGGGCGGGGTTGATCCATGTTCAACCCCGCCCTTTTCTCGTTCGGTCGGGATTTCAAATCTGCGCGTAGACAGTGAAGCCGGCCGATCGGCCGTCATCTCAATCGTCGAAATCGGGAATATTGAGGAGGTGGCCGCAGGCCTTGCAGTGCACGGCATCCGTATCATGCCGCTGAAGGCCGCATTGCGGGCAGGCGAAGTTGATCTTGTAGGGCCGCACGATGGCTTGCGCGAGCCGCACGAACAGCGAGATGCCGACGATCATCGTGACGATGGATGTCAGCTTGCCGAGGGTCCCAGGCAAGGTGATGTCGCCGAAACCGGTCGTGGTGATGGTCGCGACGGTAAAATAAAGCGCATCGACGAAACCTTCCCCGCTGTCCTGGCGATAGAAGAATGTCGTATAGACGAAACCGGTCACGAGGAAGAGAAAGACCAGGAAGTTGAGGCAGGCGCGCGCGACATCCAGATACCGGTTCCAACCGGCCCGGCGCAAGGCTTCGCGAAATACCGGACTTTTGCCGATCGCCCATATCCGCATCACCCGGAGAAAGGCGAAGTTGAACAATATGCCCGGAAAAAGCAGCGTGCCCAGGATGACGACGTCGATCCAGGTCAGCGGTTGTCTGAGAAAGGCTCTCATGGAATTTGCCGCCAGCGCGCGGGCGCCAAGCTCCGCGGCGACCCAGACCGCGATTGCGTAGTCGATGACGAGGTAGGAGGGACCGCTGCGCAGATATGGCCCGAGGATGAAGAAGGCAAGGATGCTGATATCGACGATGGCCAAGAGGGCCTGCCATCTGAGCGACCAGCCGTCCTTGCCGCGTTCCAGGCGACGGACGCTCATTTTAAGATAGCTTAGCCTGGTGGCAAGCGCATGTGGACGCGTGCGGCTTCTACTCATGGTCGTAGCGATAGATGTCTGACGCATGGCGGTCAAGCGATCCTGCAGAAGCCGCGGCTGTGAAGGCTGGATGTTTCCTCGCAAATGGCGGGGGCGGGGCAGGAAAAAGCCCCGCCGAAGCGAGGCTCTCGATCAATGCCAGGTCTGGCGGTCGTACCAGCGGTCGATATCCGTTCGAGCCCTATCGCGCTCGATGCCATAGCGTTCCTGGATCAGGCCTTCCAGCTGGTCGCGCTTGCCGGCAATCCGATCAAGGTCGTCATCGGTGAGCTTGCCCCACTGTTCCTTGATCTTGCCCTTCATCTGCTTCCAATTTCCTTCGACACGGTTCCAGTCCATTTTACAGCTCCTTGTCGTTTCGATAGGAGAGAAACGCCCGATGCGGCTATTGGTTCGGTTCCGGTGGCCGTCAGAAGGCTGAAGATGCCGTTTTCGCTCCAAGGATGACGACCGCCGCTGTCGATGCGCTGATTCGCAGGGCACGGCTGGATACCCGCAGCTGGGTGGTTTTCGGCCTCGTAACCCACCTGTTTACAGGGGTCCGAAGCGCCCATCGGTGGCCAATAGGTCACAACTTTTGCCTCGAAACTGTCATAATTTGTTTTTTGCACACTTCTTATATTGCCTCCCGCCCTGTGGTTGTTATTTCTCCCTTGCCCTAAGTGTCCAGAGGAGATTCGGGAATGCGGAGACTGGCGCCGATTGCACTCATGGTTGTCTTGAGCGCATGTGCAAGACCATCAGACGGACCGAGCGCCGGGAATATCTACAACGCGACGTTGCCGCATTCAGGTGAGAAGATTCCCGTCGTCGCCTTGGCGGATGCGCCCATGGGTAGTGCGGTTCCCGCGCCCGCCTATGCGCCGACGGACCAAGGGTTGGCCCGCCTGAGTTCCGCAGGTTTCTCCGATACCCGTTTGCGGCGCGGCGATGTGATCGACGTCACCGTGCTGGACACCGGCGAGGACGGACTGCTGTCGTCGTCGCAGAGCAAGTCGCTCAACCTCGGCCGGTTCACCGTCGATCCGCAAGGCTATGTCACCATGCCTTACGTCGGCAGGCAAAGGGTGGCGGACTCGACGCCCGAGGGCCTGCAGACGCAGATTGTCAATGGGCTGAAGGGCTCGGCCGTCAATCCGCAAGCTGTCGTGACGGTGGTCGACAAGCCGTCGAGCGCGGTGACGGTCGATGGCAAGGTGCGTTCCGCCGGGCGCTTCCCGCTGTCGGCGCGCAAGGAGCGCGTGCTGGATGCGATCGCGCTTGCCGGCGGCGCGTCTTCCACGCCGGGTTCGGCAACGGTGACGCTGACCCGCGGCTCGCAGCGGGCAACCGCGCCGCTCGACCGCGTGCTTCAGGAGGACCGGCAGAATGTGCGCTTGCTGCCGGGCGACCAGCTTTTCGTGAGCGACAACACGCCGAGCTTTACCGCCCTCGGCGCCTTCAAGAGCGTTGGCGAATTCCCGTTCGAGCCCGGAAAGATGACCTTGGCGAAGGCGCTCGCCCGAGCCGGCGGATTGCTGGATGACCGAGCGGATTCCCGCAATTTCTACCTGTTCCGCAACCAGAATGTCTATTCGCAGGCCGCCGCATCGGCAAAGCCGGGCGCCGGGCCGACGGTCGTTTCCGTCAAGCCGGTGATCTATCGCGTCAATCTGAAGGATGTCTCGAACTTCGTGCTGATGCAGCGCTTCCAGATGCAGGACGGCGATACCCTCTTTGCCAGCAATGCCGGCATGGTCGATGCCGCAAAGCTCCTGACCGTCTACCAGAAGAGCGTGCCGACGGCTGCGGCCCCGGTTCCCAGCACTTCGAGCGTCGCCAACTAAACGGATCGTCGCGCGGTTTCACGACCGCGCGATATTTCTCTCGACCTCGTCGAGAAGCCCAAGTGCGGCGCCGGCGCTTGTTGGGCGCATGGTGACCTCCGGCGCAGACAGATGCGTGGCGAGGGCTTTGAGCCCCTCGGCATCAGCCTTCGTTTCCTCGCATCTTTCGAGAAGCAGGCTTAGCACACGGCCGGCGCAATAGAGGTCGCTGCGCGGATCGGCCGTCGCATCGCCGGCCTGTTCCGGGGCCGTGAACGAGGGCGTGCCGGTGATCCTGATGTCGAGATCGCGATGGCGCTTGCCCCGCTCCAAGGTCACGCCGAAATCGGCGATCTTCAATCCGCTGACATCACCTTCGGGCAGAAGCAGGTTCGCCGGTGAAATGTCGCAATGTACATAGCCGGCGTCATGGATCGCCTGCAGCCCCAGGAGCAGCCGGCGCATCGCCTCGATGACGTCGCTTATGGATAGGAAGCCGCTCAGGAGCCGGTGGGAGAGTGGCTGGCCCGCCCATTCCATCACGATTGCCGGGCGTGCGTCCGCCAGCCGCAGCGCCATCTGGGTTTGCGCGAGACAGGGATGGCGCAGCGCCATCCCGATCCGGGCCTCGCGCAGCAGAAGATCGCGGTCGACGGCATCGGTCGCGCGGTCGGCAACGACCGTTTTCAGCGCATGAAGCGTTCCGAGGTCGCGGTGCCGCAGCCTGGTGATTTCCGTGCGTCCGCGGCGATCGACCGTCTCTTCGAGCAGAAAACTGCCGGCGATGAAAGCGGGGTTTCCGGATGGAAGCTGCGGAAGGCGGCGGTCCAGCGCGTCGCGCAGCCGGTCGATCAGCATGTCACGCGTCTCGCGCGGGCGTTCGCCGTCATGGCCATGCGTCAGAATGCGCAGCAGGCCGGAAAACCGGGATGCGATCTCCTCCAGTTCCTCAGGCGGCAGATCGTCGCTCATGGCATACCGATAACGATGGCGCTCAGGTTGTCGCGGCAATTGGCGATCAGCCCCTCCTGGACGAGCGTCTCGGCGGCGCGCTCCATCGGCGTTTCGATCAGGATCTCGGCGATGACGCGGTCGGCAAGTGTGCGAGGCAGCGATGCGCCGCAAAGAAGCAGGCGGTCGCCGGGAAGAAGCGTATCGAGGACGGTGTCGGGCAGGAATTGCGGCTTGAGGCCGAGCCCTCTCGCGAGTGACCGCTTGAGGCCGACATCGACATGATCGCGGGTGAGGCAACGCATCATCCCGTCGCGCACCATGTAGCAGCGGGCATCCCCGGCCCAGACAAGCGCCAGTTCCGCATGGTGAAGGGCTGCGACGACGATGCTGGCGAAGGGCGGCTGCCGCTCGCCGGAGGCGGCCTTCGTCTGCAGGATGCTGTTGGCGTGGCCGAGCTTGCCCTTGATGTCCTGCACAAGCATCTGCAGGCCATCGTGTCCAGCCACGCCGGAAAGCACGCTGGTTGCGGTTCTTGCGGCCTCGATGGCGCTCATGCCGTCGCCGGCACCGTCGGCGAGCGCAAACAGGCGCGGCTTTTCGGAGACGAGCAGCGCATCGGCATTGAGCGTCAGCCGCGTTCCGGGATGGCTGGCATAGCTGCTTTCGATGGGCCGCCTCATGCGTGCCGGCGCCGGGGTTTCGCGCGGCTCGGGGGGATGGGCAGCGAGCGGCTGCGCCGGTGCCGATATCGGTTCGGCTCGCGGCGCTTCGGTTTCCTCAACGGCAACAAGCTTCAGGAAGTCCCGGGTGGCCGGCGGGCCGTTGGTCTTGAAGCCCTTCCCATGCCGGGTGCCGAGGGTCATGCGCCACCATAGCGATGCCGGCGCTTGCGCATCGGAGGCGGAAATATCCGCGCCGGCGCGCTCCTTCGCGAAGGGCAGACGCAGGCGCTTGACGCCCTCCATGAAGCGGGTCATGTCGAAATCCGCCTTGGTGGAGGTCTCGGCCAGGGCTTCGGCGGCGGTGAACCAGACGTCATCCTCGCAGATGTCGCGAAGGCGGCCGGTGAACTTGTGCAGCTGCGCTGCGATAACCAGCGGAAAGCTGCGCCCGACGCGATCCTGGCTCGGCAGCAGCACGCCGACCACGGCGGCGGGCGACCAGACGCCGCCGGCAATGGCGAAACGCCAGGGCGGCGAGGCATGGAAGAGCCGGCGCCAATCCTGTCCCAGCGTCGGCTCCATCGCGCCGAGCCCGCCTTGAATCCATTGGTCCAGTTCCGATTGCAGACGCCGGCCCAGCGCCGTCGAGACGAAATCGCCATGCGTCGGCAGCTTGCCGAAGAACCCGATCCCGTCGGGCTCCTGCGGCAGGGCGGTGCGGGCGAGGCGCTCGTTCATCGGCGACACCGCTAGAACTGGCTCGGGCAGGCGAAGTCGGACAGGGCCTGCAGTCGGAAGGGATTGAGCACGGAGCCGAACTGGACGTCGAACTCGGCGGACTGACCGTTATTGTCGAAGCGTGCCCGGAAGAGATCGGCGCCCTGCATGGTGATCTTGGCGGAATCGAACAGCCGGAACGGCGACCAGTCGCCGCTCTTGGTCGTCGCCTGCTGCCAGCCGCCGGGCAGGAAGGTGATGCGCGACTGGTTCTCGGCCCCGGCCGATGGCCATGCGATGGATTTCGCCCGAGCCGGACCATGGAAATAGACGACGCGTTCGCTCTCGATGTCCATGATCACGGTATTGGCCGAATCCGTCAGCGACACCGGCTTGATGTTGATGGAGATCGCCGGCTTCTCGCTGCCGGCCGGGAAGAAGGCGCGTTCGATCTTGTCGGCATTTTCGAACTGGGCGATCGCTTGGCTCGGAATGCTGTCGCCGCCGAAGGTGCCGCGCCAGCCCCAGGGCTTGGCGCTGGTATCGACGAAGGCCTCCAGCCTGGTCTTGAAGAAGGTCTTGAAAAGCCCCTCGGGCCCGAACAGGCGCACGAAATCGGCCATCGCCACGTCCTGATCGGATGTGCGGTCGAAGGGATAGCGCCCGCTCACGATCCCCGAGCAGAGATTGGCGCCTTCGGCGGCCCAGAGATCGGTGATCCGGTTGCGCGCCGTCTTGACCGCAAGCGCGCCGATGTCGGCGGTAATGCCGGCGACCAGCGTGTCGGCGGGAGCCGGAAGGCCGCGCGCCTGCTGCAGAAGATCCTGATTGGCCGTGGTCAGCTGCCCGCCGGCGTCGAAGACGCGGGCGACGTCCGCCGTCGAGGTCGAGGCGCGCGACAGCTGGTTGTAGACATTCTGCAGGATCGGCAGCAGGGCCTGGATCTGCGAGCGCGGGGCATCCTTGCCGCCTTCGGCCTGCGTGCCGTCGTCCGGCTTGGGGTTGCGCGGCACTTCGAGCGCGTCGCGCAGCGGGCCGTAGGGATCGGGGGCATTGGCGGCACCGGCGAGCGCGGAGATGACGGCCGCGTCCGGCACGTCGTCGAGCGAGGCGATCTCGGCGCCGTTGCTTGGCCGCAGATCGGTTGTCGCAGCGATCGATTTCAGGAAGGCTTCGAGCGGGCTCGGATTGGCCGCGAGGATGCGCGTCGTCTCCGTCGCGTCGGCAAGGGTCTGCGACGGGCGTACGCGCAGATCGGCCAGCAGCGTCGACCATTGCTTCTCGAAAGCGTCGAAATAGAGCTGCAACGCCGCCTGGGCGACGACGTCCGTCGTCATTCCCGCGGGATTGCTGTCCTCGCCTCGCACCCATTGCTCCTTGAGCGCTTCGCGCGCCGCGTCGGCGATCGTCGGCAAAACGACCGTCCAGTAACCCTTGGCGGTGAAGAGACCGGGAATGCCGTCGCGCAGCGTCGCCTTGGATTTGCGCTGGAAAGCCTGTTCGCCGAGCGGGCCGAGTGCATCGGCGGGAATCCAGGCTTCGAGCGACCGCGCCTGGCGGGAATGGGTGAGGATGTCGTAGGCGCGCGCCGCGATGCTTTGCGCGCGGATGGCGTCTCGCGCCTTGGCGACGAGCTGGTTGTCGAGCGCGATCGCCGGCAGCGGGCCTTCGGCCATCGATTCCGCATGCGCCGCCAGTGCCTGCCTGGCCGCGCTCCGCCCTTCGCCGGGATAGAGCGAGGCGAACATGTCCTCGGCCTGCTGCGACACGAAATCCTTGTCCATCGGTCCGAGGCCGCCGAGCATGCCATAGAGCTTCAGTGCATCGAAAGTCTTTTGCGTGTCGGTGCTGTCGGTCATGCTTTTCTGCAACTGGACCAGCATGCGTGGCAGAAGCAGCGCGTTGAGCGCGCGCTGGTAGGCGACGCGCTGGCGGCCGGCGATCTTGTCCTCCTGGTCGAGGCCAAAGCTGGTCGGCCAGACCCGCGCCTCGGTAAAGCCGTTGGTGACCGCGCGCAGATTGTCGAGTGCCGGCAGGACGCGCAGGAAATCCGCGTCGGTGACGTCTCGGATCTGGATGCCGCTTGCAAGCTTCTCGTAGGCGTCGATGCGCTTGTCGGCGGCGGCGATCGCCCTGGAATTCTGGAAATAGGTGGCGATCCAGCTGGAGAAGACCACGGCGAATGCGATCGCCGCGACGCCATAGGCCGCCCGCTTGATGATCATCTGCCGGCGCGACAGCCGCCGGTCGCGCGCGACCAGCGAGGCCTCGTCGAAGATCACCTCTTTGAACAGGCGCGAGAGGAAGTAGCTGCGCCGCAGCCGGGGCGAAGCCGCCACAGCCGCGGCGGTTTCGTTCGGCTGTGTGCCGGAGGCGAAATAGACGCCGCGGATCAGCGGCGCTTCGATGAGGGCCGAGGCCGAGCAGAGCTCGGTCAGCACCTCGTGCAGCTTCTCCTTGAGCGAGGCAAGCTCGGCCGGGAAGCGGAATATCCTGCCGCGCACCTCGATGTTCGGTTCCTGCTGGAGGCGCTCGATGAGCATGCTGCCGACGCGCTCCTGAAGAAGTGCGAACTCCTCCATGAAGCGATCCGGCAGGTTGCGGCCGTCATAGCTTTCCTCCAGTCCGAAAGTCGTGCCCCAGACCTGTTCGCGGTCGCTCTTGTTGAGGCCGTCGAAGAATTCGACGAAGCCGGTCAGAAGGTCGGCCTTGGTCAGGACGACATAGACGGGGATGCGCGCCTGCAGGAATTCGTCCAGTTCCGACAGGCGCTTGCGGATGGCGCGCACCTCTTCGAGCTGCGCCTCGTGGTCGCGCGCCAGCAGATCGCCGATCGACAGCGTCACCAGCGCGCCGTTGATCGGCTGCGAGCGGCGGTATTTCCGCAGCAGGCCGAGGAAGCCTTCCCATCCCGCCTTGGAGGCGCCGTTGAGATCGTCCTGCGTGGTATAGCGGCCGGCGGTATCGATGAGGATCGCTTCGTCCGCGAACCACCAATTGCAGTTGCGGGTGCCGCCGGCGCCCTGGACGGAATTGCTGCCCAGCGCATCGCCGAGCGGGAATTTCAGGCCGGAATTGGTGAGTGCGGTAGTCTTGCCGGAGCCCGGCGCGCCGAAGATCACATACCAGGGCAGTTCGTAGACATAGCCGAACCGCTTCTTCGTGACCCGGCGCAGCAGCGACAGCGCTTCCTTGAGCCGGCTATGGATCTCGCCGACTTCCGCCTGCTGGCTTGCGGCGTCCGACGCGGCATCGTTTTCGATGCCCTCGACCAGCGCCTTGTCGCGCATGCGGGAGCGATAGGCCCTGACGGCGAGATAGATCAGCCATACCACGATGACGGCGGCGATGGCGATGATGCGGGCGTTGATGCCGGCGAGCGGCTTGAAGCTGCCATAGCCGAGCATATAGCCGTAGAACCAGATGACGACGCAGATGGCCGCGATCCAGATCAGCGATATGAAGCGATGGCCGAGAAGGCCGGCATAGGCGGTCACATAGGAGCGAAGCGTATAAAAGGCGCCAAGCGGATTCATGGCGTAGCCTCCGGTGCGGGCGTCGTCCGCGTGCTGAAATCGGCGTCGCGCAGCGTCTCGTTGGGATCGGTCAGAACCAGGATTTCCGTGCGGCGGTTCGTCTCGCGCCCTTCCGGCGTGGCGTTGCTGGCGAGCGGTTCGCTATCGGCGCGTCCTTCCGTCAGGATGGCGTCCTTGCCGGTATAGGCGGCGAGGATATCGCCGACGGCGCGGGCGCGGGCTTCGGAAAGGTGCCAGTTCGACGGAAACTGCATGGTCCTGATCGGGACATTGTCGGTATAGCCGACCACGACGGCACGGAATTTCTCCGAGGCAAGCGCGCCGCCGATCCTCTGGATGAGATCGCGGAATTCGCTGCTCACTTCGGCGCTTCCGGTGGCGAAGAGGCCGGAATTGTTGATGCGCACCAGCAGCCGGCCGTTTGCATTGGAAAGCGTGACGAGTTTGCGGTCGACCTCCGGCTGCAGGAAGGCAAGCAGTGTATCGAGCTTGCTTGGGACTGCCGGTGGTTTCTGCACCGGAGGCTCGGGCTTCGGCGGCTCTACCGTGGCAACGGCCACGGGTGGCTTCGGCGTATCGATAAGCACACTCGGCGTGTCATGCGGGGGCAGGTTCGCCAGGCGCTGGAACGTGCCGTCGGACGCCTGGTTGAGCGACAGTGTGAAGAACAAATAGCCGAGCGCGAAAAGAAGCACGAGCGCGGACAAGGCCGTCCAGAGCGCGACGGCGGTGCGCAGCGGCTTGTGCCGCGCCGAGACGCCGCGCCAATGCGGTGAAAGCTCGCGTTCGAAGACGCCATATTGGCCGAGCAGGGTCTTGTAGAGGCTGTCGCGGATGCGGCCGAGTTCCAGCGAACCGCGCGCCGAGACGCGGGTGCGCCCCTCGAAGGCCAGCGACAGGCACAGATAGATGAGGAGCAGGAGGTCCTTGTTCGTCCCCGGGCTCTGATGGAAATGGTCGAGCAGGTCGAAGACCCGGTCGCCGCCGGTCACATCCATGTGGAAGGTCGAGACCAGGCCGGAGCGGGCCCATCCGGCGCGCACGCCCCAGGGCTTGCTCAGAACGACGTCGTCGAGCGTCGCGCAGATGATGTAGTGCGCGGCGCGGGCGCGCTCGGCGCTGATGCGGGCGCTGGCCAGATCGCGCTCGTAGCGGCCGACGGCATCGATCGCCACCCGGCGCAGTTGTTCTATATCGGGCTGCGCCTCGGTGTTGCGCAGGCTGTGGGCGAGATTAAGGAGCGGGGCCGCCGAGCGCACGATCGTCGGCACTTCCTCACCGCCGAAGCGGAAATCGCGCACGAGCGCATCGACCGACCAGCCGCCAGGATGCAGGCCGGGCTGTCCCGCGGCACCCTCTGCCGGCACGATGGCTTCGTCGAGCAGCTCGGCCATCTTGCGGGCGGATTCGTTCTTGCGCGCGCCGTCCTCGGTCAGCTCGATGATGGTCGGCAGATCCTGCCAGGATGTCGATTGCGGCGTTTTCATTCTCTGAGAGCCCACAGTTCCATCTCCAGACCGGGGAAGTCGCCCGCAAGGTGCAGGGCGATCGCGCCGGAGGTATCAAGCTGTTTCCAAAGCGGATTCTTGGTATCGAGTTCGAAATAGATCGTGCCCGAGCGATAGGGCAGCTGCCGCGGCAGCACCGGCAGCGGCCGGACGGGAATGCCCGGCAGGGCGACGTTGACGAGATCGGCGATCTTCTCCACCGGGCCGACCTTGATCTGCGCCGGCAGCTTGCGCCGCACGTCCTCCGCCGACATTTCCGCGCGCACCGCGAGCACGAAGCCGGCATCCTTCAAGAGCGAACGGTCGTTGATCAGGCCGACGCGCACGCCATGGCGGCGCTCGGCAAGCTCGATCGAGACGGCCGCCTGTTCAAGCACCGCCGACAGCGATGTGCGCAGATCGTCGAAGACGGCGGCGAAGGTCGCCTTCAGGTCGTCGTGGCGATAGGGCGGAAAGTCGCTCGCCCGCTTGCTGTCCATGGTGAAGGTGGCGAGCTCGCCGGCGAGCTGGATACATTGCTCATAGAATTCGATCGGATGCAGCCGGGTGGCATTGGCCTGAATGTGGCGCAGCATCGGATCGGCACGGTTGAGGATATGCAGCAGAAAATAATCGCCGACTTCGGCGGTGCCGCGGATGGTGGGATCGCCGATCCGCTCGGCGATCGCCTCGGCGCGATGGCGCACGATGCCGAGCAGTTCGGTGATCAGCTCGTACAGCCGCGCTTCGGCGGCGCAATTGAGCGATGGCGCGATATAATCCGGATCGAGGATTACCGCCCGGTCGGAGCGCACCTCGATGATGCGGGCAAGCCCGATCAGGTCGTAGCCGGCCAGCTCGTCGCCGGTCTTCAGATATTTGAGGCTCAGACGGCCGACATCGATCGGTGCCATGAAATCCGTCTCGACATTGGAGTCGGGGGCTTCATAGGGCGTGGCAACGAGGCGGACGCTGTGGCGTGCCGCGCCGCCATTCTGGGCGACATCGGCCTTGCCGGGCTGGCGCGCCGGCAGCGCCAGATAGACGACCGCGTTCTTGATCGTCTCGTCGAGCTCGAGCGGCGGCGGCAGGTCGGCGTCGATCGGGGCCTCGAACGGCGTGCCGTCCGGCAGGATGCCGCGCAGGTTCGACAGCGCGAACTGGCCGATCGCCAGCGCGCTGCGGTCGATGCCGATTTCGGCCACGCCCCAGGGATAGGGCGCAAGCCCGCGCGCGGTCGTCCGCACGAGCCGCTCCGTCCATCGATCGGCCTGCTGGAAATGCTGTACGCGAAGGAACATGCCCTCGCTCCAAGCCACTCGATTTTCGTTCTTCATCGGTTGTTGTTCGTCCTCTTTTCCATGTCGGCGGTCTGCTCCTCCGGCCGGGGATCGATCGAGGCGCGCATCGCCTCGCCGAACACGTCCCGGATGGAGAGGCTCCTGCCGTCTTTCTCGAATTGGGCCCGATAGGCCTGCCAGTATCCGCGATTGCCCGGCCACGGCAGTTTGCGGGATGCTGCATCCACACGCGCTTCGATCATGCGCGGCTCCAGCGTCTGGCTTGCCTGGTTGAGAAGGGCCGCGAGCGCGCCATTGAAGCTCATCTGTCGCGACAGAAGGGCGTGCAACCGCGCCACGAGCTGCTCCTCGCGGCCGCCGCCGGACGGGCGGGCGGTGTCGTCATCGGCAGGCATTTCGACATCGAAGATCGAAAGACCGTCGGCCAGGGTCTGCTCCAGCCCGTCGATGAGCGCTTCCAGCCGGCCGGCAAGCTGATGGCTGGCCTCGGGCGTCGGATGATCCGCCGGCGGCTCGTCGGCAAAGTCGATGTCGTTTGCCGCGACGATGGTCTTTGCGCCGCCGTCCACCTCGACCGTGTTGCGGCTGCGGCTGACCGGCACCGAGACGCGTGTCGCCGCCCCATGCTCCAGCTGGCTGCCATAGTCGAAATCGGCGTTCCAGTCGTTGGGAAGCATCGGGCTGATGCCGGAGGTTTCGGGCGGTCCGCTCCAGCCGATCTCGACGTCGCGGATCGATTTTGCGGCGGTCTCCGTCCGCCTCCAATCCGAGGGGCCTGGCGACAGGTCATCGTCGATGCGGCTGCCCAATATGCCGTTTGCGGTTCGTCCGCCCGGCGCGACATCGGCGAGGATCGAGGAGATCGTCAGGGTTTCGTCGCTCAGGCTGAGGCCGGCTTCGGGATCGCCGATCTCGCTGTCGGCCTCGCCGGTGACGAGTGCCGTGAAGGCAAGGCCGCCGATCTCGATGCGGGACTGGTCGGTCAGGCGCTTTGTCTCGCCCTCCAGCACCATGGCGCCGTCCACCCGCGTGCCGTTGGCGCTCTGGTCGCGCAGGAAGAAGCCCTGGCGATCGCGCTCGATGGCACAATGGATTTTCGAGATGAGACGGTTGGGATCGGAAAGCTGCCAATCGCACTCCGGCGAGCGTCCGAGCGTGCGCCGGCCGCGCTCGAAGAACCATTTGGCGCCGCTTTTCTTTCCTGCGATCTGTCTCAGTTCGAGCCGCATCGCCGCCTCCTCAACCCGTGGCCCGCATGGAGGGGCGCGGTTCGGCGATGATGGCATCGCCGCTGTCGTTCTCGGCGGCGGCGACCCGTGCCCAGCTGTTCCAGCCGAGCCTTGGCGGGTCGCCGGCGGCGCCGAGCCTGCAGAAAGGGATATGCTCCTTCCTCAGGACGACCTGGATGTCGAAGTCGAGTGCCGGGCCGACATAGAGCCTGGCAAGGGAGAAGATCTCGCCGATCTTCTCCCCGCCGGGCGACAAGGACAGGTAATCCTGATAGTCCAGCGGGCCGATGACGATGCGGAAGCTGCCGCTGAAGTCGTGGATGGCCGCGCCCGCGGCGGCGTTGACGCCGAGCTGTACGCCCTGCGGTTGGCCCAGCTGGCTGCGCTCGCCAAGCGGAATGGTCAGCCACCGGCCGCGGAAAAGCTCGACTTCCACCGGCAGGCCGGTGAATTCGCCCAGCATGGCGCGCAGGTTGACGGTGTTGCGGGTCCGGCTGGCGAAGAAGCCGGAAAAGCGCAGGATCAGTTCGTCGTGGACGGCGACCTGTTCCTTCAGCCTGGCTGTGCCGAAGCCGGCGATCGCAAACAGTGCGGTGATGAAACTGTTGCCGTCGCGTTCGCGATTCCAGCGCAGCCGCCGGGCAATCCGGTATTTTTCGCAGGCATCGACGAAAAGCTCGGTCATCCGCGCGCTGAAGAGCTCGAAGAATGTCGCAAGCCCGCGCGCGCGGTTGCGCTCCTCGCGCATGACCAGCTCGTTGTAGCTTGGCGGCATCGAGCCGAGGGGGCCGAGCAGGGTCGCCATGGCGCTGCGCACCGAGACCGATGCGCCCTTGCGCCGAAGGCCGCTGACCGCCAGCGGCGCCGGGGAAACGCCGACCGGGGTTTCCACAGAAAGGATATCGTCCGCCGCCGACTGGGCGACGCGGAAGGCCGTCGCCGGCTCGAAGCGTCCGGGGTCGCGTTCGAGCAGGGTGACGAGGGTTTCGCTTCTGTTTTCGGCGGGCAGGCTCATCGGTGTGTCCTCCCCTCCTACAGAAGCTGGCGTTCGGCGGCGCGCGCCGGCCAGACCGCGATCGGTTTCGATTGCCCCTTCATCGAGATGGAGAGGCGGGTGAAGCTGTTGACGGAGGTGTAGAGGCCGAAGAACCGGTCGAGCACGCTGCCGAACAAATAGGCCGATGCCCTGTCGATCGCGGCCGGATCGAATTCCAACAGGATGTCTGTTCCCGGCACCATGCCGCCGCTGCCGAGCCGGGCCGTCGAGCTGCGGGCCTCGACCCGGATCAGCGCGTCGACCAGCTGCTTGGTCTCGCGGCTGTCGCGGAAGGCATAGAGCGAGAGGATATCCTTCAGCGCTGCGCCGCCATTGTCGAAGAGCGAGAGATGATTGAGCAGCAGATGCGACATCAGGCGCCAGTTGCGCCCCTGCTGGTCGTTCATGCGCACGGAAGGCGTCGGTGGAATGAGCGCTTCGACGGCCCCGACCGCCTCGTTGCCGGAGGCGAGCTGCAGATGGGGATGGCCGCCGCCGAAGGGCAGCTGCTCGGGCAGATCGCGGTTGAGGCAGAGCGTGTCGATGCTGGCGATCCGGTCCAGCGGCCCGGTGGCCTGCCGTCCCCTGTCGACGAAGGCGATATCCATGTCCGAGGTGCGGTCATCGGAATCGAAACGGCGGCTGCATTGCCAGAAGAGCGAGCCTGCTCCACCCTTCTGGCTGCGTCCGAAGAAGGGCGAGCAAAGCTCCTCTTCGCCGCCACGGCCGGTGACCGACACCCGCTCTATGGCATAGATCTCGCGGGTCTTCTGGCGCCGGGCGTCGGGCAGCAGCCGGTATTCGGTGCGCGTGCCGTCGAGCGCCAGCGGTTCGCAGGTCTGGCGGAAGAGATTGATGATCGGCGTGGCGTTGAGCACGAAATCGCGCGCCGACACACTCCGTTCCAGCTTGGCATCCGTCTCGCTGAGATAGACGAAGATCTCCAGCGACGCGTCCCGCCAGGCATCGAGCCCATCGATGTCGATGAAGAGGAATTTCTGCGGCAACGCGAAGAATTCGGTGAGCAGCCGGTAGCCGATGAAGCTCGAGGAGGGATAGGGCAGCATCGACTGCTGCGGCTCCAGGCCGACCGGCCGCAGGTTGCGGGCCGGCAGAGCGATCGGGTTGCGGTCGTCGGCGTGATGCGCCAGCGCTATGCCGAGCGTGTGGTTGGCAAGCAGCTCGTGGATCGCGACGGCGCGCTGCCAGGCCGAGGGAATATGCAGCCGGAGCCGCTTCAGCCCGACGTCGGCAAGCGATTTGTTGGGATCGCGCGAGCGCACCGACAGGCGCAGGCAGCCGGCGGCGCCGGTATGCGGGGATGGCGGTGCGCTGATCGGATGGCCGGAGAGAGAGGCGGAAACGATCTCGACCGGCAGAACCTCCGTGTCCTGGGTGGTGCGGAAACGGCAGGCCTCGCCGCCGATCGGCTCGGCGAAAATCTCGGTATGGCGCGGTACGGTCTGCGCCGAGGCGAGGGTGGCGCTCGGTGCAAAGCGGACGATGCTCATGGAGGGCAGGGGTGCCAGATAATGCGGATAGAGCGTCTCCAGCAACCCGTCCGTCAGCTCGGGAAATTCGTCGTCCAGTTTCTGGCGCACACGGGCGGCGGAATAGGCGAAGCTCTGGATCAACCGCTCCACATGCGGATCGTCGGCGATCTCTCCGGTCATGCGCAGGCGCCCGGCGATCTTCGGGAAGGCGTCGGCAAACCGCGCCGCCCGCCGGCGAATGGCGGACAGCTCGTCGTTATAGCGCTGCAGGAAGCCCTCAGCCATTGGCCGCCTCCACCAGAAAGCGCTGGGTCGAGGGGTCGATGGTGGATTCGAAGCTGATCGGCGGCATGCCTTCATGCACCCGGAAGGCCGCCTGGATGCGCATGCGCAGCGCCCGCTCGCCATTGGTGCGGCTTTTCAGGATCGTCACGCGGACCTCGGAAAGCCGCGTCTCGAACAGCGAGATGCGGCGCTCGATGATGCGGGCAAGGCGCAGCTTGGCTTCGTCCGTGACCAGGTTCGCCGAGACCATGCCGTCGACGCCGTAGGAGACGAGCGCATCGCCGAGCTCCTCATAGACGGCCGGCGGCGCGGTCGGGCAGCGGCGGGTGTTCAGAAGCGCTTCCAGATCGCGACGGATTCCCTCGCGCAATTCGCGGATCTGCTCGGCCGTCGACGCCGGCGGGTCCTGCGACAGATCCGGATTGCTGTCCAGCAGCCGATCGAGGATCGATCTGGCGAGGACCCTTTCCCGCGGACGGTAGCGTTCGAGTGGATCAGCCATGAGCAGAGCGCCTCGTCTCCTCCGTCCGCCCATCCGCCTCGAGCTTGACGGCATCGTGGAACGACACCAGCTCGTCGCCGGCAAGGAAGCATTTCTGGCCGCGGCCGGTGGTGATGCCGGAGGCTTCGTCGACCCATTCCGTCTCGCGGCCGAGCAGGAGTTTTCCGTCCGCGGGCGTGCCGTGATAGATGGCGGGCAAGAGCACCGGCGCGCTCGCGCCGTCGATCAGTTGCAGCTCGGCCCGGCGAAAGGCCAGGTCGCGCGGCCGCGCGATCGGTTCGACCTCGACGGAGGCGATCTTGGCGAAATCCACCCAGAGATAGCCGCCACCGCTCATGATGACTTCCAGCGCGTGTGGAATGCGGTCATCCAGATCCCGAAGGTCGGACACCGGCTTGCCGTTCCAGATCATCGGCCGCTCGCCGCGCGTTTCTTCGAGCGCGTCGAGGGCCTCCCGCGCCGATCCCTGACGATGGGCGATGCCGAGTTTCAGCGCCGCCTTGTCGAGTTCGCTCGGGCCTTGCGGAAAATCGGGCGTCGCCGCGTCGGTAAACCATGCCGCCCGCGCCGCCATGGCTCTCAGTTGGTTGCGCAGCATGGCAAAACCCATCACGTCGTCGGGCGCGAAGGTGCTGGCGAGATTGCATTGCGTATCGGCGCGCTCGTAATCGCCGGCCAGCACCAGCAGGTCGATATAGAGATTGCGGGCCTGCTTGTCCGAAGGTGCTGTCTTGAGATACGCCTTGGCCTGCTCGATCGCGTCTTCGAGAGCGTTTTCGCCGAGGGCTTCGGTGATCCGGGCGGACAGGGTCATGCGGACATCCTTTGCGGCAGGGCCGTGCGCGAGGGCGCATTCGCCACGTTCGCGGTCTCGGCAATGAGGTGAAAGCTCGTCGAGACGTCGTCGAGCTGGAAATGCGGCTGCAGCCGGACGGTACAGGAGAATATTCCGGGCTTGCCGGGGATTTCGCTGACCGTGATGCCGGCGGAGCGCAACGGAAAGCGGGTGCGCAGCGCAAGATCGGCATCGTCGTTGCCGAGCGTGTAGCGGGTGAGCCAGTCGTTGAGCTTGCGCTCGATGGCGTCGGCGTCCGACAGGCGGCCGATCTCGTCGCGCATGATGACCTTCAGATAGTGCGAGAAACGCGAGGCGCACAGCACATATTGCAGCATGGCGGCGATGCGGGCGTTCTGCCGCGCCTGCTCGCTGGAATAATGCGGCGGCGCATGCAGCGACTGGTTGGAATTGAAGATCACCGAGGAGGAAAGATAGGTGGTGGCGATCGGCACGAGGCCGAGTTCGCAGAACTGCTGTTCCTGGGCATTGGTCAGGCGGATCTCCACCGGCGCCTGCGCGGAAAGACCATGGCTTTCGATTCCCAGCTCATAGGGCGCGAGCTCCTCCGTGCTCAAAAGACCGCCATCCACCGCGTCCTGGCTGACGCCGCGAATATCGGCGAACCAGCCGGAATCGATGAAATTGCGGATGACGATCAGGGCGAAGGCGAAGGCGCCGTTGCCCCAGAGCAGCGTGCTGCCATCGGCCGCGACCGTCTCGCGGAAGGGAAAATGATCGTCGCGCCGGCGGGCGTATGGCTCGTAAGGCGAGCGCATCAGGATGCGCGGTGCGACAAGCCCGAGAAAGCGGGAATCCTCGCGGGCGCGCAAGCCGTTCCAGCGGACGCGCCGGGGATCGTTGGCGAGCCAGGAGAAATCGTGGACGCGGTTCAGCTCGTTGAAATGCTGGAGTCCGATCGCCTGCGGCGAGGCTCCGGCGACGAAGGGGCAGAAGGCGGCGGCCGCGGCCATGCCGATCTGCGTCAGCGCGCCGATCGCATCGCTGTCCGCGGGGCCTCCGGGCGAGAATTCATAATCGCCGATCAGCAGGCCGAAGGGCTCGCCGCCCGGCATGCCGAATTCGCGGCTGTAGACGAGTTCGAACAGATGGCTCTGGTCGAAATCGGTCGTGCGCTCGAAATTGCGCGACAGCTGTTTCCAGTCGATGCTCAGGATCTTGATCTTCACGTCGTCGGCGCGCTCGGCCTGATTGACCAGCAGCGCCAGTCCCCGCCATCTCGCCTCCATCGCCTGGAAATCGGGATGGTGGAGGATGGCGTTGACCTGCCGGTTGAGCGCATCGTCGATCATTGCGATCAAACGATCCATATGACGTGGCCACGCGGTGCTGGCTTCCATCGCCGTTCCGATCCTGTTGCCTGTAAGGGAGATCCGCGCGACGGCCGGCGTCGCGCGGACTGCCGCTTAGTTCTTGGACGGAATGCGGGCGACCATGCGCAGCGAGGTGGTCAGTTCTTCCATCTGAAGCCAGGGGCGCATCCAGGCGACGGCATTGTAGGAACCGGGCTTGCCCGGAACTTCCTGCACCGTGACCTTGGCATCGCGCAGCGGATACTTGGCGCGCGATTCCTCGCCGGCGTCGTCATTGGCGTTGACATAGTTGGAGATCCAGCGGTTCAGCCAGTTTTCGCAGTCCTCCGCCTCCATGAAGGAGCCGATCTTGTCGCGGCCCATGACCTTCAGGTAATGGGCGAAGCGCGAGGTCGCCATCATGTAGGGAAGGCGCGCGGAGACCGCGGCATTGGCGGTCGCCTCCGGCTTGTCGTAGACCTTGGGCTTGTGCGCCGTCTGCGCGCCGAAGAACACGGCATAGTCGGTGTTCTTGTAGTGGCAGAGCGGCAGGAAGCCGAGCTTGCCCAGTTCGGCGTCGCGGCGGTCGGT
>JASGEG010000425.1:0-3543 GCA_047606605.1 Rhizobium sp. | reverse complement strand
GACAGACGATCTATTGCGTGCTGTGCGTGCTCGCGACGCTGCTGCTGGGCACGCTGGCGGCGCGCTACGTCATGGATCTCTGGTTGCTCGCCTTCTTCGAAAGCCTGCAGACGCATTTCGGTCTTCTTGCCATTGCGCTTGCCCTGCTCGCGCTTGTCGTCCGCCGCCATTGGTATGCCGTTCTTCTGCTTGCCTTCGGCATCGGGCTGACTGTTCATTCGGTGCTGATGCTGCGGGAATATGCCGCCGCCGCACCGGCAGCGGCCAATGCCGACAAGAGCATCAGGCTGCTTTCCTTCAACATCGAGAACAGCAATTTCGAAAATGGCGCCCGCATCGCCGATCTCGTCATCGGCTCGAACGCCGATGTCGTGGAAATTTTCGAGGCCGAGCCGATCGAGACGGAGCTGCAGCGCATTGGCGAAACCTATCCCTACCGCATCGGCTGCGGCGTCATGACCGACGGTTGCGATTCCCTGCTGCTGTCGAAACGGCCCTTCCGGACGCAGGAAATGCGCAGCCTCGGCAGCCTCTGGAGCAATCGCTTCATTCTCGCGACCATCGACATGGACGGCCAGCCGGTGGCCTTTGCCTCCGCCCATTTGAGCAAGCCTTATTTCGACGAATTCCACGCCATCGAACTCGATATTCTCGGCTCGATCCTGAAGGAAGTGAAGGAGCCGTTGATCCTGGCCGGCGACTTCAACGCCGCGGTCATCGCTCCCGACATGCGGCACTTCCTCGAAGAGACCGGACTGCGGCACGCCTTCCCCGAGCCCGCCACATGGCCGGTCACGGCCGGTGCCTATGGCATCGCCATCGATCACGTTTTTGCGCGGACGCCGCTCCAGCTGCTCTCCGTCCGGCAGATACCGGACGCCATGGGATCGAACCATTTCGGCCTGACGACCGAGTTCAGCCTTTCAAAATAGCGCTTTGATTTTACCGGAATTTCCTCGCATGCCGGCGCGTACTCATTCGGCATCGACCGCGATGAAGCCGCCGGACTGGCGGGCCCAGAGTTCGGAATAGAGGCCGCCTCGGGCCAGTAGCTCGTCATGCGTGCCGTCCTCGATGATCCTGCCCTTGTCGATGACGATCAGCCGGTCGAGCTTGGCGATTGTGGACAGGCGATGCGCGATGGCAAGCACGGTCTTGCCCTCCATCAGGGTTTCGAGATTGGACTGCAATGCTGCCTCGACCTCCGAGTCCAGCGCCGAGGTGGCCTCGTCCAAGACCAGGATCGGCGCGTCCTTCAGCATGACGCGGGCAATCGCGATGCGCTGGCGCTGGCCGCCGGAAAGCTTGACGCCGCGTTCGCCGACATGGGCGGCATAGGCCTTGCGGCCCTTCTGATCTTCCAGGTTCGAGATGAACGCATCCGCCTCCGCCCGGCGCGTTGCCTGCAGCAACTGCACTTCGCTGGCATCGGCACGGCCGAAGAGGATGTTGTCGCGGATGGAGCGGTTGAGCAGCGCCGTGTCCTGCGTCACCATGCCGATCCCCGTCCGCAACGTTTCCTGGCGGACCGCGGCGATATCCTGCCCGTCGATCAGGATACGTCCACCCTCCAGATCGTAGAAGCGCAGGAGCAGATTGACCAGCGTCGTCTTGCCGGCGCCGGAACGGCCGACAATGCCGACCTTTTCGCCGGCATGGATCGTCAGCGAGAAATCATCGATGACGCCGTGGCCCCGGCCATAATGGAAAGTCACATGCTCGAAGCGGATGTCCGGCCGGACGATCCGCAGATCCGTGGCACCGGGGCGATCCAGAAGACCGATCGGCTCGGAGATCATCTCGGCGGAATTCTGGATCGTGCCGAGATTGCGCATGATGGCGTTGAACTGCGCCATCATGCGACCGAAGAGCATGTTGAGCCGCAGCACCATGCTGAGCGTGAAGGCGACGCCGCCGGTCGAAATCTGGCCAGAAAGCCATAGGTGGATGGCAAGCGCCGCAATCGTCGTGATCATCACGCCCGATAGCAGCGCCAGCGACGAGCGCACGCCGGTCAGAAGCCGCGTGAACGGCATGACGGCGGCCTGGAAACGATCGAAGCCGTTGCGGATATAGGCGTCGTTCTGCTCTTCGCGGCCGAAAAGCTTCAAGGTCTGGATATTGGCATAAGCATCGACCATGCGGCCGTTCAGCATCGACGACGCCTCGGCGGCATTGCGGGCATGGCGCCGGATGCGCGGCACAAAATAGCGGGCGAGCAGCGAAAAGACGCCGATCCAGACTGCGATCACCAGAGCGAGCCGCCAGTCGAGCCCACCGACCAGCGCGATGGTCGAGGCGGCATAGATGACGATGAACCAGACCACCTGCAGCAGCGACACCACGAGATCGCCCGTCGCCTGCCCCGCCGACCAGACCTTGGTGACGATGCGGCCGGAAAAATCATTCTGGAAAAAGCTCACCGACTGGCGGGAAACATGCAGATAGGCCTGCCAGCGCACGAGATTGAGAAAACCCGGCACGACCACCTGCTCCTCGACCAGCGCGCCCAGGCTGACCACGACAAACCGCACCACCAGCACGACGAAGACCATGCCGAGCAGCGCGCCGCCGTGGCCCGAAAGCAAGCCGCTCCAGCCCTCGCCGGGATTGACCTTGTCGAGGATATCGACGAGATGACCGACGAACCAGAACAGCGTCGCTTCCAGCATCGCCACGGCACCGCCAAGCGCCGCCATCGCCAGAAACGGCCCCTTCGCCTGCCCGACATAATACCAGATGAACGCCCCGAGCGACCGCGGCGGGCGCAGATCGCCGCTACGATAATAGGGATCAATCCAGGATTCGAAGAGGCGGACTACGGATCGGATCAGCATCTGAGCGATATAGGGAATTTCCGAAGCTGCGCAAAGTAAAGGAAGCTCGCAGAGAAGGTTATATTTTCGTTAGGTTTCACCGCCTGTACCAGCATTTCCGGACATCGCAGAAATATAATCAATCCTAATCAAAAAGATTAGAAGCGATGGATATCTATGCAAAACTCATCGCATCCGCTAGCATACAGCAGGTGATAGGATGCGATGGAAATGAGCAACAAGACGGCTGACACGAAGGTTCTTACCGCGCATGTTCCGTTGTCATTAGCGGAAAAAATCGACCAGATAGCCGCGCGGCTCGAGCGCTCGCGTGGATGGATCGTGAAGCAGGCGCTAAACAATTGGGTGGAGTTGCAGGAAGAACGCTACAGGCTGACGCTAGAGGCGTTATCCGACGTCGACACTGGGAATGTCGTTGACCATCAAGCCATCGAGGATTGGATGCGCGGGCTGGGCGAACCGGAAGACGAGGCACGACACCGCTGATGGAAATCAAGTGGACGGCAAAAGCGCAATCCGATCTGATCCGTGTCCACGACTTCCTGGCATCAGTCAATAAAGTGACAGCGATAAGAACCGTGCAGACACTTTCGGCCGCGCCGCTGCAGTTGCTGCAATATCCACGACGATGCGTCTCACGTCACGAGGCTCGAATTCCTCAAGCCTTTCGCCGACGCGTGGATATTGCAGCAACTGCAGCGGCGCG
>JASGEG010000424.1:0-5257 GCA_047606605.1 Rhizobium sp. | reverse complement strand
TTTGAGGGCCGCTGTCCCATGGGGAAAGAAATGGAAGAGTTTCATAAAGTCCGGCGTTTGCCGCCCTACGTCTTCGAACAGGTCAACCGTTTGAAGACGTAGGGCGGCAAACGCCGGACTTTATGAAACTCTTCCATTTCTTTCCCCATGGGACAGCGGCCCTCAAAACCGCGCTGAAGTTCGTCGATCTCCCGGTCAGCCACGATACGAACTTGGGAATCGCGGCGCCGTATTATGCTGACGCGAAAGATACGGTGAATCTTGGGCGGCTGTGAGCGCAAAACGCTCTCAACCAGGAAGAAACATCGAAATTCGGCCTATCGGAACGCTTTGCGTCCAAATCGCCTGAAACGCAAGGCTAATTCTGCGTTTGGCTGGGCTGTCCGCTCTGCTGCTGGATTTCGGACAGCGTATCCTGGCCGTGTTCGGCCGCGAGCTTGCGCATGTCGGCGACGCGCTTCTGGTATTCGGCCTCGGAGATCGAACCGGCCTTGCGCTGCGCGCCGAGCGCCGTCATCTGCTTGACCATGTCGGCAGCCTGCTGATCGTTGATCTGGACGTTGGCGGCCGTCGGCGGAGCGTTGAAGGAGGGATAGCCATCCTTGTAATGCTGCTGGGTGCTGCCTTCATCGACGGGGCTGCCATTGGCGGATTTGACGACCACGGCCTGCGGCGCCTGCTTGCGCTTGGCGAAGGCGGCTTTCTCCTCAGGGGTCGAGCAGCCGGCGAGCGCCAATACGAGGATGCCGAACACAGCACCGCAGAATACGGAATTCCGGTTAAGTCTTGCCACTATGCCGCCCATATCGTCGTCCTGCCCTATTGCCTTGCTGTGGGATGCGACTGTTAAATTTGTCGCAGCGGCAAAGCAAGAGCAGGGTTGCGTTTCATTCGACTTGTATTCCTTTTCCCGCAAGATGTACAAATGGAAAACAAAAGAGAGTTGCCGCCGGGAGGATGATGCGTGACCGACAGCAAGCGGGACAACAGTGAAGGCAATGGCGGCTTCCCCGGCTTCGACCCAAAGTCAGTCGAGCCTTACATCGTCCGGGACCCCGAGGCGATGGCTGTCAACTTTGCGCGCGCGCTGGAAAACCTCGGCAAGGCCGCCTCCGCTTGGCTTGCGCCGCGCGAAAGCGGCGAAAAAGTCGATACCGTCGCCGACCCGATCACCGACATGGTCAAGACGCTTTCCAAGGTTGGGGAATACTGGCTTTCCGATCCGCGCCGGACGCTCGAAGCGCAAACCCATCTTCTGTCCGGCTATTTCGGCCTGTGGACGAAGACCATGCAGCGCCTCGGCGGCGATTCGTCCGCGGAAGCCGCGCCCGAACCCGTCAGGGACAAGCGCTTTGCCGATGAGGACTGGCAGAAGAACCCCTTCTTCGACTTCCTGCGCCAGACCTACCTCCTGACCTCCGGCTGGGCGGAAAAGCTGGTCAGCGACGCCGAGGGGCTGGACGAGCATACCCGCCACAAGGCCACCTTCTACACCAGGCAGATCACGGCAGCGCTGTCGCCGACCAATTTCGTCGCCACCAATCCGCAGCTCTACCGCGAAACCGTCGCCACCAATGCGGAAAACCTGGTGCGCGGCATGAAGATGTTTGCCGAGGATATCGTCGCCGGACACGGCGAACTGCACCTGCGCCAGACCGACATGACCAAATTCGCCGTCGGCAAGAACATGGCGCTGACGCCCGGCAAGGTGATCGCCCAAAGCGATGTCTGCCAGGTGATCCAATATGAGCCTGCCACCGACAAGGTGCTGAAACGGCCTCTGCTGATCTGCCCGCCCTGGATCAACAAATTCTACATTCTCGACCTCAACCCGCAGAAATCCTTCATCAAATGGTGTGTAGAACAGGGGCATACGGTCTTCGTCATCTCCTGGGTCAATCCCGATAGCCGGCATGCCGGCAAGGACTGGACCTCTTACGCCCGCGAAGGCATCGATTTCGCGCTGGCGACCATCGAGAAGGCGACCGGCGAGAAAGAGGTCAACGCCGTCGGCTATTGCGTCGGCGGCACGCTGCTGGCGGCCACGCTTGCCCTGCATGCCCAGGAAAAGAACAAGCGCATCCGCACGGTGACCTTCCTGACCACCCAGGTGGATTTCACCTTCGCCGGCGATCTCAAGGTGTTCGTCGACGAGGAACAGATCGCCGCGCTCGAACAGCAGATGAACGCCCTCGGCTATCTCGAAGGCTCGAAGATGGCCACCGCCTTCAACATGCTGCGCGCCTCCGAGCTGATCTGGCCCTATTTCGTCAACAGCTATCTGAAGGGCCAGGACCCGTTGCCCTTCGACCTTCTGTTCTGGAACGCGGATTCCACTCGAATGGCCGCCGCCAACCATTCGTTTTATTTGCGCAATTGCTATCTCAACAATGCGCTGAGCCAGGGTAAAATGATGCTCGATGGCAAGGCCCTGTCGCTGAAGGACGTCAAGATCCCCGTCTATAATCTCGCGACGCGCGAGGATCATATCGCGCCGGCCAAGTCCGTCTTCGTCGGCAGCCAGTTCTTCGGCGGGCCGGTGGAGTTCGTCGTAACGGGCTCCGGCCATATCGCCGGCGTCGTCAATCCGCCGGACAAGCACAAATACCAGTTCTGGACCGGCGGGGCGATCAAGGGCGAATACGACCAATGGCTGGCGCAGGCCAAGGAAACGGCAGGTTCCTGGTGGCCGCATTGGCATGGCTGGATACTCGATCAGGACAAGCGCATGACCGACGCGCGCAAGCCCGGCGGCGCGGCTCTCAATGCCATCGAGGAAGCGCCCGGCAGCTATGTCATGGAGCGCGCCTGAGCGGCGATCCATGCTTTTCGACCCGCCTCTCGTCCCCGCACGGCTGATCGCCCGCTACAAGCGCTTCCTGTTCGACGCCGAGCTGGAGACCGGCGAAATCATCACCGGGTCCTGCCCGAATACAGGTTCGATGCAGGGTTTGACCACGCCCGGATCGCGCATCTGGCTCTCCGAGCATGACAGCCCCAAGCGGAAATACCGTCATGTCTTCGAACTGATCGAGGCCGACGGCACCACGGTTGGGGTGAATACGGCGATGCCGAACCGGTTGGCGGCGGAAGCCATCGCCCTTGGCCAGGTTTCCGATCTCGGCGACTATACGACCGTGCGGCGCGAACAGAACTACGGCCGCAATTCCCGCATCGACCTGCTCTTGACCGATCCGCTGCGCACGACCACCTATGTGGAGGTCAAGAACGTCCATTTCATGCGCCGGCCCGGCCTTGCCGAATTTCCGGATACGGCCACCGCCCGGGGAGCCAAACATCTCGAAGAACTGGGCGACATGGCGCAGGCGGGATATCGCGCCGTCATGCTGTTCGTCATCCAGCGGCACGATTGCCATAGTTTTCGGGTCTGCGGCGACCTCGACCCCATCTATGCCGCGGCCTTCGAACGGGCCTTGCAGCGCGGGGTCGAAGTCTACGCCCTGAAATGCAGGGTTTCGCCCACGGAAATAACGCCGGCAGGGTTGATCCCGATAGACGAACCCGGCATAGCTGCATTAGATACCAAGTATACGATTTCTACTGAAGGCTGATCATGGTGAACTACATCGAAGCGGCAACCGCGCCGGCGAAAAATACGGGGGCGATCCGCCTCTATGGGCCGGACGCCTTTGCCGGAATGCGCAAGGCGTGCCAGCTCACCGCCCGCTGCCTCGATGAACTGGCCGCCATCGTCGCGCCCGGCGTGGCGACCGACACCATCGATCGCTTCGTCTTCGAATTCGGCATGGATCACGGCGCCTATCCGGCGACCCTGAACTATCGCGGCTATACGAAATCCTCCTGCACTTCGATCAACCATGTCGTCTGCCACGGCATTCCCAACGACAAGCCGCTGCGCGAAGGCGATATCGTCAATATCGACGTGACCTATGTGCTCGACGGATGGCACGGGGATTCCAGCCGCATGTATCCGGTCGGCGAGATCAAGCGCTCGGCCGAGCGGCTGCTGGAAGTGACCTACGAGTCGCTGGTTCGCGGCATTGCCGCCGTCCGCCCCGGCGCCCGCACCGGCGCGATCGGCGAAGCCATCCAGACCTATGCCGAAGCGGAACGCTGCTCGGTCGTTCGCGATTTCTGCGGCCATGGCGTCGGCAGCCTGTTTCACGATTCGCCGAATATCCTGCATTACGGCCGCGCCAATGAAGGACCGGAGCTGCGCGAGGGCATGATCTTCACCATCGAGCCGATGATCAATCTCGGCCGTCCGCATGTGAAGGTGCTCGGCGACGGCTGGACGGCCGTTACCCGCGACCGCTCGCTGTCGGCCCAATACGAGCACACGGTCGGCGTCACCGCGACAGGCTGCGAGATCTTCACCTTGTCGCCCGGCGGGCTCGACCGCCCCGGCCTGCCGCCGCTGCAGGCATAATTCATGGCCAAGCGCCCTGTCTCCTCCTCCGGTCATGGCGACATGCCCATCGATGGCGGCGGGGCGAATGGGCTTGAGGACGCATCGCTTTTCGACGAGCGGCTGTTTTTCGCGCCTCAAGCCGCCAAGGCCGGCCGGCGCGACAAGCCGGCGAAGCCGCAAAGTGCACCCGCCAACGATGAAGCGCATTATCACGGCCACCGCGAGCGGCTGCGCAGCCGCTATCGCGACAGCGGCGATGCCGCGCTTGCCGATTACGAAATCCTCGAATTGCTGCTTTTCAGGCTCATTCCGCGCCGCGATACCAAGCCGATCGCCAAGGCGCTGCTCGCCCGCTTCGGCACGCTCGGCGGCGTTTTCGGCGCACCCGCGCATCTGCTGCAGGAAGTCAGCGGTGTCGGCGAGGCCGTGGCGCTCGATCTGAAACTCGTGTCGAGCGTCGCACAGCGCATGCTGAAGAGCGAAATCTCCGGCAAGCCGGTTCTGTCCTCCTGGAAGGCGCTGATCGACTATTGCCACACGGCCATGGCGCATGAGACGCGCGAACAGTTCCGCATCCTGTTTCTCGACAAGCGCAACGCCCTGATCGCCGACGAGGTGCAGGGCCATGGCACGATCGACCATACCCCGGTCTATCCGCGCGAGGTGGTGCGGCGGGCGCTCGAACTCTCGGCCACCGCCGTCATTCTCGTTCACAATCACCCCACTTGCTCATTTTGATCCCGGTCGATCACGCTCAAACACGCTGAAACACTAAGAAATTCGTGCTTTTTTGCCCTTGCGTACTGGGGGCGGTTTTGGCAAATTGGGGGCTATAAGAGGGGTAATAAACGGCCTTCCGCTCCC
>JASGEG010000423.1:0-7893 GCA_047606605.1 Rhizobium sp. | reverse complement strand
TGTTGAGGATATTTCGCCGGCGTCCGAATTTGCCGAGCCTGCGTCACCCCCCTCTGTCCCTTCGGGACATCTCCCCCACAAGGGGGGAGATCGTTTGGAGGGTGAGGCACCAGCTGAGCAAGAACAACAGGCTGAGCGATCTGCTGAGGCTTCCGGTTCCCTGGAATTCGAGTCGCAAGAGCGGCATGAAGACCTTCAGGCAATCGAATCGGAGCAACCTGCCGATAGTGAGGCCGATGTAGTTTCGGAAGAGCACCCCATCGAAACGATCTCCCCCCTTGTGGGGGAGATGTCCGACAGGACAGAGGGGGGTGACGGAGCTCCGACGAACTCGGAACCCTCGTCGAAAAGCACGGAAATCCCGACCGCTCCGGAATTTTCGTCGGAAATCCCCGAAACCCCGACCACCGCAGAACCCTCGTCGGAAAGCACCGAGGCCCCCATCCTCCCCAAGGGTTTCTCCACCTCCGCGCCGGCTCCCATCCCCGAAGCCCCCAAGCAGAAACTCTCCTGGTTCCAGCGCCTGCGCGCCGGTCTGGCGCGCACCTCGTCGCAGCTCACCGGCCAGATCGCCGCACTCTTCACCAAGCGCAAGCTCGACGACCAGACGCTGCAGGATCTGGAGGATCTGTTGATCCAGGCCGATCTCGGCGTCGAGACGGCGATGCGCGTCACCGATACGCTCGCCTCGGAGCGCTACGGCAAGGATGTGACCGGCGAGGACGTCAGCCGCATCATGGCGCAGGAGATCGCCAAGGTGCTGAAGCCGGTCGCCAAGCCCTTGCAGCTCGATCTCAGCCACAAGCCGCATGTCATCCTCGTCGTCGGCGTCAACGGCACCGGCAAGACGACGACCATCGGCAAGCTGGCGGCGAAGCTTTCGGGCGCCGGGCTGAAGGTCATGGTCGCCGCCGGCGATACGTTCCGCGCCGCCGCCATCGAGCAGCTCAAGATCTGGGCCGACCGCACCAAGTCGGAATTCATCGGCACCAAGCTCGGCGCCGATGCGGCGGGCCTCGCTTTCGATGCCTTCCAGCAGGCCAAGGCCAACAAGAGCGACGTTTTGATCATCGATACGGCCGGCCGCCTGCAGAACAAGGCGGAGCTGATGGCCGAGCTCGAAAAGATCGTGCGCGTGCTCGGCAAGCTCGATCCGGATGCGCCGCATACGGTGCTGCAGACGCTGGATGCGACGACCGGCCAGAACGCCTTGAACCAGGTGGAGATCTTCCGCAACGTCGCCGGCGTCAACGGCCTGATCATGACCAAGCTTGACGGCACGGCGCGGGGCGGCATCCTCATCGCCATCTCGGCCAAGCACAAGCTGCCGGTCTATTTCATCGGCGTCGGCGAGGGTGTAGACGATCTCGAGCCCTTCGAGGCAGAGGATTTCGCCCAGGCCATCGCCGGGATCAACCCCGGAAATGGCCCCGGAAACAACCAATGAACGACAGACGACAATTCGAAGACAGTGAAAGTGCCGCGATGACGACCAGCGACAGCGATCTCACCCCCAGTGCCGCCGACAGGCATCATCCGCTTTTGAAGCTGGTGCTGGAATTAGGCCCCTTGCTGGTGTTCTTCTTCGGCAACCTGCGTGGCGAATGGCTGGTGCAGCATTTTCCGGCCTTGTCGGAGCTCGGCGGTCCGCTCTTCGTCGCCACCGGCCTGTTCATGGCGGCAACGGTGATCTCGCTCGTGGTCTCCAAGATCATGCTCGGCCATCTGCCGCTGATGCCCTTCGTCTCCGGCATCGTCGTCCTCGTCTTCGGCGCACTTGGCATCTACCTGCAGAACGAAACCTTCATCAAGATGAAGCCGACCATCGTCAATGCGCTGTTCGGCTTTGTCCTGCTCGGTGGGTTGTTCTTTGGAAAATCCTTGCTGGGCTACGTTTTCAATGCCGCCTTTCAGCTCGACGCCGAAGGCTGGCGCAAGCTGACGCTGCGCTGGGGCCTTTTCTTCTTCGTTCTTGCGATTCTCAACGAAGTCGTCTGGCGCGGGGCGAACTGGTACTACCTGCCCGACACCAAAGCGGCCGATAATCTCTGGGTGAACTTCAAGGTCTGGGGAACGATGCCGATCACCATCCTCTTCACCCTGTCGCAGATGCCGTTGATCATGAAGCACACGATCGAACCGCCGGCGGAAACCGAATGACGACCACGCTCTCCGACACCGAAAACCGTTACCAGCGGCAGAGCTTCTGGTTCATCGCCTGCGCCTTGGTTCTGCTGGTGCAGGTCGTTGCCGAATATATGATGGGTCGGGTGCCGATCTGCACCTGCGGCTATGTCAAGCTTTTCGAGCCGGTGGTCAATTCCAGCGGCAATTCGCAGCACATTGCCGACTGGTACACGCCGTCGCATATCATCCACGGCTTCCTGTTCTTCGGGCTGACGCATCTGATCATGCGCCGCAAGCCGCTCTCCATGCGCCTCTTCGTCGCTATGCTGATCGAATCCGGCTGGGAGCTGCTCGAGAATTCGCCGATCATCATCAATCGTTACCGCACGGCGACCATCTCGCTCGATTACTTCGGCGACAGCATCCTGAATTCGGCGATGGACGCGGTGTTCATGGTGGTCGGCTTCCTGTTCGCCTGGCGCGCGCCGGTGGCCCTGACCATCGCGATCGCCATCTTCTTCGAGCTGCTCACCGGCTGGCTTATCCGCGACAACCTCACGCTGAACGTCATCATGCTGGTCTGGCCGGTCGAGGCGATCAAGACCTGGCAGGGTGGGCTGTAGTTTTACCCTCGCCCCATCGGGGAGAGGGTGGCGCGATAGCGCCGGGTGAGGGGGCGTTGCACCGTAAGGATTGTTTTTCGCTTGCCCCTTGAAAGCCTTCGTCGCTTTGCTCCTCACCCCCTCATCCGCCCTGTCGGGCATCTTCTCCCCGAGGGGAGAAGGAGGGAGGTTTGACGCCCACCTCGTGGTTCGAGATCAGGAAACCGGTTTCCCCAGCGCCTTTTCCATCGCCGGATAGAGCCCTTCTTTCAGGCTGGCGGGTGTGAAAGGGCCGACCTGTTTGTAGAGAATGGTGCCGTCGGGGGCGACGAGGTAGGATTCCGGGATGCCGTAGACGCCCCAGTCGATGGCGGACGAGCCGTCCGGATCGATGCCGATCGCCTTGTAGGGATTGCCGAGTTCGCCGAGGAAGCGGAGCGCGTTCTCGCTCTTGTCCTTATAGTTGATGGCGACGATGTTCAGGCGGCCGTCCTCGGCCAGTTGCTTCAGCACGGGATGCTCGTCCCGGCAGGGGATGCACCAGGAGGCGAAGACGTTGACGAGGGTGAGCTTGCCCTTGATGGCGGCGTCGGTCAGCGCCGGCAGGTTGGAGCCGTCGAGCGGCGCCAGCGCCAATGCCGGCGCCCTGGTGCCGATCAGGGCCGAGGGGATGGCGGAAATATCTGTGCCGTGGACTTCCTGGTCGTACATGACCTTGCCGACGGCAAGCGCGATGCAGGCGAAGACGATGAGCGGGATCAGCGCCAGCAGGTAGCGCGTGGTGCCGCCCGATTTCGGCCCGCTGTTCTTGCCGGTATCGATGTTCACGGCTTGCTGCCTTCCGGTGCACGGCGCGACCGGCGGCGAATGCCGGCGGCTTCGAGGGCGGCCATGTCCCGGCGGCGCAGGCGGCCGTCGATCCAGGTCCAGGCGATGACGGCGAGGATCATGGCGGCGGCAAAGCCGTAGGAGCCGAAGACGTAGAAGGGATGGCTCATCTCATTCCTCCCTGGCGGCCATGCGCGCGGCGAGGCGGCGCTGCGCGGCAATGCGCCGGCGCCAGATCTCGTTGCGGATCGCCATCAGGTGCAGCGTGAAGAACAGCAGCGTGAAGGCGAGCGCCATGATGAAGAGCGGCCAGAGGAATTCCGCGTCGATGGCCGGGCCATCCATGCGCATCACGCTCGCCGATTGATGCAGCGTGTTCCACCAGTCCACAGAGAATTTGATGATCGGGATATTGATGAAGCCGACGAGGATCAGCACCGCGGAGACGCGGGCTGCCCTGGACGGATCGTCCATGGCGCGGTTCAGCGCGATGAGGCCCAGATACATCAGGAACAGGATGAAGACCGAGGTCAGCCGGGCGTCCCACACCCAATAGGTGCCCCACATCGGCTTGCCCCAGAGCGAGCCGGTGACCAGCGCGATCAGGGTGAAGGCGGCGCCGAGAGGGGCGGCTGCCTTGGCCGAGACATCGGCGAGCGGATGGCGCCAGACCAGCGTGCCGATCGCCGACAGGCTCATGATCGTGTAGCACATCATCGACAGCCAGGCGGCCGGCACATGGATATACATGATGCGGACGGTATCGCCCTGCTGATAATCGCCTTCGGTCGAGAAGGAGAGATAGAGGCCGATGGCGAAGAGGATGGCGGTGATTGCCGCAAGCCAGGGAATGAGACGCGCCGCCAGCGCCAGGAACCGCGTGGGGTTGGCGAGGTCGGAAAATCGGCTGATGGCGGGGCTGATATCGCTCATGCGGTCTGTTTAACCCGATATGATAGTTCCGGCAATCGAGCGTCGTGTCTCATGCAATCAATCCGTCGTGTGGCGCAAGGCAAGGGCCGCTGCCGCCGGCCCGAGCACGGCGAAGAACAAGGTGAGCGCCGTCAGGATCAGGAAGGGCGGCAGGAAGGGCTGCGGTCCCTCGACCACGGCATAGGTGGCGCTGACCCCGAAGATCAGGACGGGGATGGTGAGCGGCAGCACCAGGATCGACACCAGCAATCCGCCGCGCGGCAAGGCGACCGCGACGGCCGCGCCCACCGCACCGATGAAGGTGATCGCCGGCGTGCCGACGAGGAGCGTCAGGGCCGTCGCGCCGATCGCCGTCTCGCTCATGTTCATGAAGAGGCCGAGCAGCGGCGAGGCGATGACGAGGGGCAGGCCGGTGGCGGTCCAGTGGGCGGCGCATTTGGTCAGCACCGTCAGCACCAGCGGCGTCTCCTGCATGGTCAGCAGGTCGAGTGAGCCATCGTCGCGCTCGGCCTGAAAGAGCCGGTCGAGCCCGAGGAGCGAGGCCAGCAGCGCGCCGATCCAGACGATGGCGGGGCCGATGCGCGACAGGAGCTTTAGGTCAGGGCCGACGCCGAAGGGAATGACGGCGACGACGGTCAGAAAGAAGAGAATACCGATCATCGCGCCGCCGCCGGCGCGCACCGAAAGTTTCAGATCGCGGAGGAAGAGGGCGGTCATGGATGATGGCTTTCGGGGTACGCGGAGAGATTGCCTTTCGCTTTGCTCAAGGCGCGAGAAGCTGGTGCTTCTCGCCACCCCCCTCTATTCCTTCGGGACATCTCCCCTTCAAGGGGAAAGATCGTGGGCGGCGATCTCTCGCCCCACTCGGCTACGGAATGCTCTGCGAATTCAGGAGCGGATTGTTTGGAAAGGGGTGTAACGCGGGTTAACAATCTCCCCCCTTGTGGGGGAGATGTCATGAAAGTGACAGAGGGGGGTAGCTCATCGTGCAATGATGAGCGCCTTGAGCGGAGCGAAAGGCAATGTCTCCTCCTCATCCCCACACCCCCTCACTTACTCCGGCAAACCCCGTCATCTTCATTTCCTGCGCATTCTCCAACCCCAGCGGCTGATGCGTGGCCGCAAGGACAATGCCGCCACTCTTCTGATGGGCCATGATCAGTTGTGCGAAGAGTTGGTTGGCGGAACTGTCCAGCGCCGCCGTCGGTTCGTCGAGAATCCAGATCGGGCGATGGGCGACCAGCAGCTTGGCAAAGGCCATGCGGCGCTGCTGGCCGGCGGAGAGATAGCCGAAGGGGAGGTGGGTGATATCGGCAAGGCCGACGGCGCCGGCCGCCGCGTCGACCGCAAGACCGGCGCCGCCGTCGGTGTCGCCAAGGAAGTTCTTCCAGAAGGTCAGGTTCTCCTCGACCGTCAGTTCGGATTTCATGGCATTGCGATGGCCGAGATAGTGGCTGGCCTCGGCCGGCCGGCGATCGGATTCTCCCTTGGAATCGGTGAAGGCGAGGCGGCCTTTTTCCGGCTGCAGCAGGCCGGCGACGACGCGCAGAAGCGTCGATTTTCCAGAGCCGTTGCGGCCGGTCAGGATCAGCGCGCCGCCGCTCGTCAAGTCAAAGGAAACATTCGTGAAAATCAGGTCTTCGCCCCGCCTGGCGGCCAGGTTTTCAGCGCTTAGATGCATCGGCTCAGGCTTTCCCCGTTTTCGTTGTCGCACTGCGAAAAAAATCTCGAATTTTGCGCGTGGCCACTCTGGCAAGTCTTTACGAAATTATCTATAAGACCGGCAACCACGCCAGCGGTCGGCGTGAATTTCATCCTTGCGCCGAACATAAGGTGTTTTGCCTTACGTGCGGACAGCGGAAATGGCCGTACCCGCATCCTGATGTGCATAAAGTGCATAGGCGTTCGCACGACTGTGTTGGCTATCAGAAACGGGGTTTCTCGTGTCTAAATCTCTTGACAGTTTCAATTGTCGTTCCACGCTGAACGTCGGCGGAAAAGACTATGTCTATTTCAGCCTGCCGAAGGCTGAGGCCAATGGTCTGCCCGGCGTTTCCAAGCTGCCTTACTCCATGAAGGTGCTCCTGGAAAACCTGCTGCGCTTCGAAGACGGCCAATCGGTCACCAAAGAGCACATCCTTGGCGTGGCTGAATGGCTCGTCAACAAGGGCACGGTCGAGAACGAGATCGCCTATCGCCCGGCGCGCGTGCTGATGCAGGACTTCACCGGCGTTCCCGCCGTTGTCGACCTTGCCGCCATGCGCGACGCGATGGTCTCCCTCGGCGGCGATCCGGAAAAGATCAACCCGCTGGTTCCCGTCGACCTCGTCATCGACCACTCGGTCATCGTCGACGAATTCGGCACGCCGCAGGCTTTCGCCAAGAATGTCGAGCTGGAATATCAGCGCAACGGCGAACGTTACCGCTTCCTGAAGTGGGGCCAGCAGGCCTTCAAGAATTTCCGCGTCGTTCCTCCCGGCACCGGCATCTGTCATCAGGTCAACCTCGAATATCTCGGCCAGACCGTCTGGACGAAGGAAGAGGACGGCGAGACGATCGCCTATCCCGACACCTGCGTCGGCACGGATTCGCACACGACCATGATCAACGGCCTCGGCGTTCTCGGCTGGGGTGTGGGCGGTATCGAGGCTGAAGCCGCCATGCTCGGCCAGCCGGTCTCCATGCTGCTGCCGGAAGTTATCGGCTTCAAGCTCACCGGCAAGCTCAAGGAAGGCGTCACCGCGACCGACCTGGTGCTGACCGTCGTGCAGATGCTGCGCAAGAAGGGCGTCGTTTCCAAGTTCGTCGAATTCTTCGGCCCCGGCCTCGACGCGCTGCCGCTCGCCGACCGCGCCACCATCGGCAACATGGGTCCGGAATACGGCGCGACCTGCGGCTTCTTCCCGGTCGACAAGGAAACGCTGAACTATCTCAATACGTCCGGCCGCACCAAGGATCGCATCGCGCTGGTCGAAGCCTATTCCAAGGCGCAGGGCATGTGGCGCGAAGGCGACGGCTCCGACCTCGTCTTCACTGACACACTGGAACTCGACCTTAACGACGTCGTGCCGTCGATGGCCGGTCCGAAGCGTCCGGAAGGCCGTATCGCGCTGGAAAACATTGCTTCCGGCTTCGCAACCTCGCTCGAAACCGAATACAAGAAGCCCGGCCAGCTCTCCAACCGCTATGCGGTCGAGGGCACGGATTTCGATCTCGGCCATGGTGACGTGGCGATTGCCGCCATCACCTCCTGCACCAACACCTCCAACCCGTCGGTGCTGATCGCTGCCGGCCTTCTCGCCCGCAACGCCGTTGCCAAGGGCCTGAAGACCAAGCCGTGGGTCAAGACCTCGCTGGCACCGGGATCGCAGGTGGTCGGCGAATACCTCGCCAAGTCCGGCCT
>JASGEG010000422.1:0-18453 GCA_047606605.1 Rhizobium sp. | reverse complement strand
GACAGACGGAAATTGCCTTGTCTGGCGTTTGATCGTCCCGGACATTTCTCCCCAGCGCCGGACGACGGGATTGCTGACCGGCAGAATTCGTTCTCCAAAGCGTTCCAGCAAGGTGTCGCGAGATGCCAAATAGCGAGAACGGTCCGGATGATCGTCCGGCAGATTGTAGATACCCTTATCATATTCTGCGATGGTCAGGATGCTGATGAAAAAACTCTCTTCCGGCTGGGAGCGCGCCCAATTTTTCACTGAGGGCGCCCCATTGCGATTGATCAGGGAGGAAACAACATTTGTATCGAGCAACCAGCCGATCAAAGTTCAACATCCCTACCCGTATCGCTTTCACGCTCCACATCCAATTCGGAAAGGCTGAGGCTCTCCATGAATTCGACGAAAGGTAGCCTGGGCTTGGCGGGGACCAGCCGGTCGTAATCCTCGACGCTCATAATCACCACGGCTTCGCGCCCGCGCACGCTGACGCGCTGGGGGCCGTCGTCGCGGGCATGCCGCACGACCTCGCTGAATCGTGCCTTTGCAGTCTCCAGGCTCCACCGGCCACTCTGATGAGTGTGAGCTTTCTCGGTTCTTGGCAATTGTCGATCGTGCTTGCTCATGGCTATCCAACTGGTCAGATAGTCAGAGGATAGCCTGGTTGCCGGTAATTTTCCAGAAAATGATTGCGGCTTACGGCCGGCCGAAATGATCGGGGCCGGGCATGGGGCCATGTTCGAAATCGGAGAAGGGCGGGGGTGGCGGCGGGGCGTCGCGGCCGGGGACGTCGAGATAGCTCATGATAGTGTCGACATGGCTGACCTGCGAGCGCAGGCTGTCCAGCGACTTGCCGGTCAGATTGGTGCCGGCGGGAAGATCGGTGGTCAGCGGGTTTTCGTAGCGGCCGTTGACGCGCAGCTCGTAGTAGAGATGCGGGCCGGTGGAATAGCCGGTGGAGCCGACATAGGCGATGACCTGGCCCTGGGTGACGCGTTCGCCGACATGCAGGTCGGCCGGTGTCGCGGAAATATGGGCATAGGTGGTCTCGTAGCCGCCGTCATGACGGATGCGGACATATTTGCCGTAGCCGGTTTCCCAGGAGATCTTTTCGACGGTGCCGTCGCCGGCGACCTGGATCGGGCTGCCCATCGGCGCGCGGAAATCGACGCCGTTGTGGAATTTCTTGACGCCGAGGATCGGGTGGATGCGCCAGGCGAAACCGTCGCCGAGCTTGCCGTTGGGCACCGGCCGATGCCCCAGAACCTTGGCGACCGAATGGCCGCCCTCGTCGTAGAATTCCGAGGGGCCTTCGCCGCCGTTCTTGTGCAGATAATAGCGGTGCGTGTCGCCGTCGGTATGGAACTCGATGAACATCAGCTCGCTTTTGTCGTTCTCCGCTTTGCGGAACAAAAGGTCGACGCTGTCGGGGGCATTGTCGCCGCCGGTCAGCGAAACGCCGTTGGCCTTGGCGAGCTTGATGAGCTGGGCTGCACTCGCCTCGGAAAGGCCGGCCTTTTCCAGCTTGGCGTCGATCGTCCGCTGGTCGTCGCTGTCGATGCCCTTGAGATCGACGGCCGCCACCTCCGAGGAGGAAGGGGCCTCGGCCTGGCTCTCGCTATAGAGGGTGGAGAACAGCCGGTCGTCCGAAAGCGGCACGAAACTGTCGGCGTCGTCGCGGGCGACGATCCGCTCGCGGGTCTTCTCGCCGCTCAGGCGCGCCATGATCAGTTTCGGCCGCGCCTCGGCGGACTTCTTTTCCAGGAGCAGTTCCAGGCTGTCGCCGGGCGAAACCGTATCGGTTTCCAGAGCCCGCTGCAGCTCGTCGCCCGCATCGCTGCCAAGGCCGGCGGAGGCGAGGATATCCTGCAGTTCCTGCCGGTCCTTCGGCATGGAAACCAGCCTCTTGAATTCGCGTCCGGGCTCGCCGGCGGTCGCTCTCGACACGCTGACATTCAACGGCACGCCGCGGACCGGAAAGCGCGAGCGGCGGACGGCATCGTAATGGGCAGTGTGCGGATAGATGCCCTGACGGATATCGCCGAGCGCCGGCGGCGAGAACAGGGCGGTCTGCGCCCTGTCTTCGCCGGCATAGGAGGCGTTGATGGCCGTGGCGCTGCCGCCGACCGTCTCGCCATCCTCGGCTTTGAAGACCAGCGTCGTGCGGTGATAGGTGAAGATGCGGGTCTCGCCGCTCGACAGCTTTTCAGCCACCTGCGCGAAGCGGGCGCCGTCGAAACGCTGTTTGGCGGCCAGCCGGTTGCTCTTGGGCATGGCCGGCTCGGATTGGACGAGCTGGGCCGGCGCCACCGGCACCGCCGGTTCGATCGTGTGATGGGCGAGCAGCGGATAGAGAACGGTCGCGAGAAGGCCGAAGGACGCCGTGCCGGCAAGGCCGATGGCGATCAGATGGCGAAGATGGGCGGAGCGGGGCAGGAAGGGAATATGAAAGTCGTGATGCGGCCGCGCCTGGATGGCAGCCTCTGCAGGAAATTGAATGCGCAATGGACCTTCGGCCATGAATTGGGAAACCCTGCAGATAGCGGTGGGCCCAAACTAGGGGGAATCATGGCGAAATCTAGGCAAATATTACCAGCCTGTTAATTACCGTGATCACCCGCGACGGGCAAAATCGCCCGTCGCGGGTGATTCGTCAACCGAAGATGGTGTCGTAGAGCAGCTTGACGTTCAGCGTCAGGATGATGCCCGCGACCAGCCAGGACAGGATGGCCACGCTGCGCGGAACGACGAATCTCCCCATTTTCTCGGGGTTCGTGACGAATTGGACCAGCGGAATGACCGCGAATGGAAGCTGCATCGACAGGATGACCTGGCTCAGCACGAGCAGATCGGCAGTGCCTTTTTCACCATAAAATGCGGTGACGAACACAACCGGAATAATTGCGAGACCACGGGTCAAAAGCCGCCTTGTCCATTGTGGAATACGCAGGCGCAGGAAGCCTTCCATCACGATCTGGCCGGCAAGCGTCGCCGTCACGGTGGAATTGAGGCCGGAGGCGAGCAGCGCCACGGCAAACAGGGTCGAGGCGATGCCGAGGCCGAGCAGCGGCGACAGCAGTTCGTAGGCCTGGCCGATTTCCGCGACATCGGAATGTCCGGTGCCATGGAATGCGGCGGCGGCAACGATCAGGATGGAGGCATTGACGAAGAGCGCCAGCATCAGGGCGATGGTGCTGTCGGCGGTCGCCCATTTGATCGCATCGCGGCGGCCCTCGTCGGTGCGCTTGTAGGCGCGGGTCTGCACGATCGAGGAGTGCAGGTAGAGATTGTGAGGCATGACGGTGGCGCCGATGATGCCCATGGCGATGTAGAGCATCTCGTGATTGGTGACGACCGCCGTCGAAGGGATGAAGCCGTCGAGAATGGCGGCGACCGGCGGGGCGGCGGCGGCGATCTGGATGACGAAACAGGTGGCGATGACGATCAGCAGCGCGATGACGAAAGCCTCGAGGAAGCGGAAGCCCTTGTTCATCAGAAGCAGCAGCAGGAAGGCGTCAAGCGCCGTGATCAGCGCGCCGCCGATCAGCGGAATGCCGAAGAGCAATTGCAGCGCGATCGCCGTGCCGATGACTTCGGCAAGGTCGCAGGCGATGATGGCCAGTTCGCAGGCGAACCAGAGGGCGAGATTGACCGGCCTGGGATAGTGATCGCGACAGGCTTGCGCCAGGTCGCGGCCGGTCGCGATGCCGAGCCGGGCGGAGAGCGCCTGCAGCAGGATCGCCATCAGGTTCGACAGCATGATGACGGACAGCAGCGTGTAGCCGAATTGCGCGCCGCCGGCGAGATCGGTTGCCCAGTTGCCGGGGTCCATATAGCCGACCGAGACCATATAGCCCGGTCCCATGAAGGCCAGCAGCCGCCGAATCCAGGTGCCCGTATGCGGGACGTGAACCGTGGCGTTGACTTCGGGGAGACTTGGACGGGCGTCCTCGTCGGGACTGGCGAATTTCCACGCACGCTGCGCCGCGGCATCCTGAATCTGCGTCATACTGTGGGCTCCGGGGAGGATCGGACTATGAAGTGACTAAACAAATATGCTGGATATCAACATTATGCAATAGGCTATATTTTATAGATTCGGCGTTGTGATGAGCGAAATCGCCCTGCTGTCCCGGCCCTGCCGTTGCGTTTTTCCGTCTGAATCACCTGCGGCCGGGCCGTGTTTCTTGCCGCGCATCGCATGGTTCTCCACCGCCTGCTTTGGGCAAAGCCGGCTTGGCGGTTGCGGTGTGGACGGCGAGCAGGTAACTGGGCGGCGAATTTGCCCGTGGTACAGCATGCCGCGAACCACAGGGGCCTGCCTTCGTCCGCTTATGCTGGCGCTTTCAAGATTGAAGCCGGTGCTATAAAGATGAAAGCGAGTTTGTTCGTGACCGGGGAGCCGAAGCGATTGGCGACGAAAAGACCGACGATCCAACGAGACGAACCTCTGCTGGATGCTGAAACGCATTCCGAGAGCTTTCGGCATACGAGGGAAGCCAGCCGCGGCGCCCTGGTGGAGGATTATGTCGAGCTGATCGCCGATCTCATCGATGACGGCAACGAGGCGCGGCAAGTGGACATCGCAGCAAGGCTCGGCGTATCGCAGCCGACGGTCGCCAAGATGCTGGCGCGGCTTTGCGAGGATGGGCTGGTCTCGCGCCGGCCCTATCGCGGCGTTTTCCTGACGGATGCTGGCAACAGGATCGCCCAGGACATCCGCGCGCGCCACCAGACGGTCGAGGCTTTCCTGCGCTGGCTCGGCGTCAGCGCCGAAACGGCGCGCATCGACGCCGAGGGCATCGAGCATCATGTGAGCGCCGAGACGCTCGAGGCCTTCCGCCGCGCCATGCAACACCGCGGCTGATCGCCGCTATTCGGCGGCATGGGGCTTGGTAATGGCGCGCGGATCACGCCGTCGTCATTCCGCCGACGGACTGATCTGCGTCACGGATTTGAAATAGGTCCGGAAGCGGCTCGTGTCGCGCGTCAGCAGCGTAAGACCGCTGACCGCCGCATGGGCACCGATGAAGAAATCGGGCGGGACGCCGCCGCGCGGCGAAAGTCGACGCGGTTTCCGGGACCGATCCCCAGCAGATCGCGAACGGCCTTCGGGATCGTGATCTGCCCCTTTGCTGTTACGGTCGTACTCGTCGGGCCTCGGTAATGATCTCTAAAACAGAGGTATTACTTTCGAGGCGCTCTTTCACGGCGATCGTCCATGCTCATGGCTTGCAGCCGCTCACATCGGCGGAACGGTGCCGTTGAGGCCGACGGCGACGCGGTCGGCGGAGACCATGCCGTCGTCGGAGGCTTCGCCGGTGATGAAGACGCCGGCGCCGGCCTTCAGGTCGGCCTTGGTGGCCGAGGTCAGCGTCACGATCGGTGTGCCGTCGGGTATGCTGATCTTGCGCTCGCCGCCCTTGTAGGTCAGCGTCAGCGTCGGGCCGTTGACCGAGCTGACGGCATTGGCGACCGTGGCGTTGGTCATGGAGCTGTTCGGCTGCGAATCCCAGGGGCGGTCGCCTTCGCCGGTGCCTTTCATCGCGGCCGGAAAGATCACGACTTCGATGGCGCCGTTGATGCCGCTGTCGGTCGGCTGCGAGGCGGCGCCGATGAAGTCGCCGGGCTTGATGTCGGCAACCGACGCCTTGACGACGCCGGTGACGGTCCAGCCGGACTTCAGCATCACGGTGATATCCTTGCCGTCGCGGGACTTGACCGCGAGCGTATCGCCGTCGAGGCTTTCGATCGTGCCGCGCACGCGGACGCGCTCGGCGGCATTGGCGTCCTGCAGCACGAGCAGCGTTGCGGCGGCACCGGCGGCGAGCATCAATGCGCCCTTCGTCAGAAGCTTGCGGTCCATGGACGGTCTCCTTGAGACATCGATTGATTGGCGGGTTTTGACAGGCAGCCGCGGCTCTCCTGCGGGAGGGGATGGCCCGGCGGTCAGCACGATGGCGACAACGGGACAATCTTATGCACCGCACCTCGGCGCCGCCAATCAAACAAGCGTGAGAGCGGCGTGTTCCGCCGCAAGCCCGGTGATGGCGCCCTTATGCAGCCGGCGGATCACGCTCGCACAGGAGCTGCCGGACGGCCTCGATATCGCGGTTCAGCGGCCGGTCGTCGTGATAGGGGCCGACACGGGAGCGCACCAGCCGGTGGATCGCTTCGGTGCCGGCCGCGCGCCGCGCGGTTCCTTCGAGGCCATCATGGGCTTGTGCCGCCGCCATCAGCTCGATGGCGAGGATATGCTCGGCATTGTCGAGGATGGCGAGCAGCTTGTTGGCTGCCGCCGTCGGGTGAGCGAGAAAATCCTCCTGCAGGCCGGAGGTGATGCCGCCGTCGAGGCTGGCGGGGGCGGCCAGCCGGCGGTTGTCGTTGGCCAGTGCCGCCGCCGTATATTGCGCGATCATGAAGCCGGAATGGCTGCCGGCGTCGCTTGCCAGGAATGGCGGCAGGCCGCTGACCAGCGGATTGACGAGACGGTCCATGCGGCGTTCGCTCATCGTCGCGATCTGTGCGAGCGAGATCGCCAGACTGTCGGCGGCCTGACCGAGCGCGGGAGCGACGGCATGCGCTTCGGAGGAGACGACCGGCTGTTCCGGCGTGCCCGAAATGGCGGGATTGTCGGTGACGGAGGCAAGCTCGCGATCGGCGACGCCGGCGGCAAAATCGAAGACGTCGCGGGCCGCGCCGTGGGCATGCGGGATGGCGCGCAGGCTGAGCGCATCCTGCGTGCGCCGTCCGGTGGCGGCGGCAATGAGCCCGCTGCCGGCAAGCCGTTCCCGCAGGGCATTGCCGACGGCTGCGATGCCTGCCGATTGGCGCAGATCCAGCACGGCCGCGTCGAAGGCGGCCATCTGTCCGCCGGCGGCTTCCAGCGTCAGCGCCGCAACGGCGTCGGCCCAGGTAAGCAGGCGCTCAGCGCGGGCGAGCGCCACGCTGAAGAGGCCGGTGGCGCAGGCCGTGCCGTTGACGAGGCTCAGGCCCTCCTTGGCGCCGAGCACCAGCGGCGCGAGGCCGATGGCGGCCAAGGCCTCGCGGCCGGACAGAGGCCGGCCGCCGACCTGGGCCGAACCCTCGCCGATCAGCACCAGTGCGGTATGGGCATTGTGCGTGAGATAGCCGGCCGAACCTTTCGATGGAACATCCGGTATGCAGTCCCGTTGCAGAAAGGCGAGCAGGTGCTCGACGATTTCCCGCCTGATGCCGGAATGGCCATGGGCGAAATTGGCGATCTGGGCGGCGATGACGGCGCGAACCTCGCGGGGCGCCAAGGGGCTCCCGACGCCGCAGGCATGGCTGAGGATGATGTTGCGCGACAGGCGGCTCTGGGAGGGGCGATCGACCACCGTGTCCGACAGGGCGCCCACGCCGGTATTGATGCCATAGGCGCGTATGCCGCGCTCGACGATGCTTTCGACGATCCGGCTCGCATGCGCGATGCGGGCCCATGCGACATCGCCCAGAACGAGCGTTTCGCCCGCTGCGACATCGGCGATATTGCGCCAGGTGAGGGTGGTTTCGATTGTCACGGTCATGGCCGCATTGCCTTTGAGAAATTCCGGGAATCCGGGTTATGATTCAAATTTTAAGGTTTCGTAGAGAGTTTGGCCGCACAACAGGCCTTCGCCTCAAAATGCCCTTCCTGCCGTGCTACTGCTTTGGACGTGGGAAATTGGAGGACCAAAATGATCGCGATCCGCCCACTTTTGATCGGCCTTACCCTCATTCTGGTGCTGGTGCTGATTGCGCTCAGCATCCTGCTGGTCAATCCCGTGCAACCGTCCCGTCAATCCGGAAGCCTCATTCCCATGCAGACCGAGCCCGGCGGAACCAATGGCATCGGCGGCAACGCTCAGCTCGAAGGTGTGAAGCGCGCCACCAGCGAGTGACGGTCGCCCGGATAGGTGAGCCGAACATGGGTGATCGGGCCGAGACCGCTCCAGGTGCGGCGCTCGACGACGAGGCAGGCGGTCCCCCTGGCGATATCCAGGCCGGCGGCCGCATCGCTCTCGGCCGAAATGGCGCGGATCTGATGTTCGGCCGTACTCCAGGGCACCTGGTTGAGCAGCCATGGTCCCGGCGGCAGCTTGGCGAAATCGACCGCATCGGCCTCCGGCACCGCATCGAGATTGATGACGCGATCCTCCAGGCAGAAGGGCTGGCGCCCGGCATAGTGAACGCAGATCACTTCCAGAACCGAGACGGAACCGGCATATTCCAGCCGCCGCGCATCGTCGGATCGGCCCTTTCGCCGGGACCGTTTCACGATCTCATGGGTGTAGGGCAGGTTCAGCGACAGGACTTCCGACTTGATGTCGTGAATCTCCAGCACGGCCGATTGCGCCCGGGGCTGGGTGACGAAACTGCCCGAGCGCTTGCGCCGCTCGATCAGCCCGGCGCGGGCAAGCTGCGTCAGCGCCTTGTTCACCGTCATGCGTGAACACTCATAGTGTTCGGCCAGCGTCAGCTCGAAGGGAATGCGATAGCCGGGAGGCCAGTCGCCGGAGACGATTCGGCCCTCGATATCGCTGAGGATACGCTGATGCAGGGTCGCCTCTTTGCTTATGGTCATTCCGCCGATCGTTCCCTCGTGAGATCCGGGTATTCGCCGCCCGATTTATTTAAGTCGCAAATCGATGCGAGGAAAAGTTCTTTTCAACCGATGAGTTCGGACATGGCTGCGCGGAACCGGGCCGAGATTGCCTGCCGCCTGGCGTGCCGGCCGCCTTCGACCCGCTTGTCGCCCCGCGTCCAGACGCAATCGACGGCGACGCCGCCTGCGAACATCCATTGGTCGAGGATCTGGTCGCCGGAGAGATAGGGCACGGCGCTGACATCGAGCGATACGATATCGGCATGATGGCCCACGGCCAGCCCCGCGGGTGCTTTCAGCGCCGCGCCGCCGCCGGAAATCGCCTGGTCGAACAGCGCGCGCGCCGTCGATCCGTCGGGTGCGGCGATGACATTGCGGGCCCTGAGCGCCAGGCGCTGCGAATATTCCAGCTGGCGCAACTCTTGCGGAACGGAAATCAGGATGTTGGAATCCGAGCCGATGCCGTAGCGGCCGCCTTCCTGCAGGAACAGCGGCGCGGAAAAGGCGCCGTCGCCGAGATTGGCTTCCGTGATCGGGCAGAGGCCGGCGATCGCGCCGCTCCTTGCCATCCGCCGGGTCTCATCGTCGGTCATGTGGGTCGCATGGATGAGGCACCAGCGCCCGTCGACCGGGGCGTGATCGAGCAGCCATTGCACCGGCCGCGCGCCCGACCAGGCAAGGCAATCCTCGACCTCCTTGACCTGTTCGGCGACATGGATATGGATCGGCCCGTCGCCCGCCAGCGGCACGAGCGCTTCCAGTTCCTCGGGGTTCACGGCCCGCAGGCTGTGCGGCGCGACGCCGAGCTCGGCGCCGGGAAGCCGGCTAACGACCGTGCGGCACCCGGCCATCAGCGCCTCGAAGCTGTCGAGGGAATTGATGAAGCGCCGCTGGCCGTCGATGGGGGCAGCGCTGCCGAAGCCGGAATGGGCGTAGAAGACGGGCAGCAGCGTCAGCCCGATGCCGGTCTCGGCGCTGGCGGCGCCGATGCGCTCGGCCAGTTCGGCGATATTGGCATAGGGGCTGCCGTCCTTGTCATGATGCAGGTAGTGGAATTCGCCGACGCGGGAGAAACCGGCTTCCAGCATTTCCATATAGAGCTGGGCGGCGACGGCCTCGACATGATCGGGGGTCATGGACAGGGCGAACTTGTACATGACGGTGCGCCAGCTCCAGAAGCTGTCATTCGCCGGGCCGCGGACTTCGGCAAGGCCGGCCATGGCGCGCTGGAAGGCATGGCTGTGGAGGTTGGGCATGGCGGCCACGAGGACATCGTGTCGCTCGTCGCCGGGCTGTACGGCTGCTTCCGTCTCGATGGCGGCGATGCGCCCGGCTGCAAGGGTCAGCCGCACATTCTCGTGCCATCCATCGCCAAGCAGCGCCGAGCGCGCGTGTAGTTTCGTCATGGTCCAACCCTTTCCTTTTGGATGCGGAGTCCAAAATCCCTCTTGTCAGCCTTTTTATTATGTATATACATTATGACCCCATGAGGAAAGGCGTAAAGCTGATGCGTGGGAACAATTTTTCCGAAGAGAGCGTGACGTCCGACGGCGCGATCCGCCTTTGGCGCAATGCCCGCCTGGCGACCTTGAAAGAGGATGGGCCGGGACTCGGCATTGTCGAGAAGGGCGCGATCCTGACCCAGGGCGGCCGCATCGTCTTCGCCGGCAGCGAAAGCAATCTGCCCGATGCCGGCAATGCCGAGACCGTCGATCTCGAAGGGCGCTGGGTCACGCCCGGCCTCGTCGATTGCCACACCCATATAATCTATGGCGGCAACCGCGCCCGCGAATTCGAGATGCGGCTACAGGGCGCAAGCTATGAAGAGATCGCGCGCGCCGGCGGCGGCATCGTCTCCTCCGTCAACGCGACGCGGGCGCTCTCCGTCGACGGGCTGATCGAAGCAGCCCTGCCGCGGCTCGACACGCTCTTGGCCGAAGGTGTCACCACGATCGAGGTGAAGTCCGGCTATGGCCTCGATATCCCATCCGAATTGAAGATGCTGCAGGCGGCGCGCGGGCTGGAAAAGCTTCGTCCGGTTCGCATCGTCACTTCCTATCTTGCCGCGCATGCCACCCCGGCGGACTACAAGGGCCGCAACGGCGATTACATCACCGATGTCGTGCTGCCGGGCCTGGAGCGGGCGCATGCCAAGGGCCTGGTCGATGCCGTCGACGGCTTCTGCGAGGGTATTGCCTTTTCGCCGGCCGAGATCGCCCGGGTTTTCGATCTCGCCAAGTCGCTCGGCGTTCCGGTGAAGCTGCATGCCGAACAGCTCTCCAATCTCGGTGGCGCCAAGCTCGCTGCCTCCTACGGCGCTCTATCGGCCGATCATGTCGAATATCTCGACGAGGAGGGCGTCAAGGCCATGGCGGCTGCCGGCACGGTTGCCGTCCTGCTGCCCGGCGCCTTCTATGCCATCCATGAGACGCAGAAACCGCCGGTCAAGGCGCTGCGCGAGGCCGGCGTCAAGATCGCCATCGCCACCGACTGCAACCCCGGCACCTCGCCGCTGACCTCGCTGCTGCTGACCATGAACATGGCGGCCACCCTGTTCGGCCTCACGGTCGAGGAATGCATCGCCGGCGCGACGCGCGAAGGCGCCCGCGCCCTTGGCCTGCTGCCGGACACCGGCACGCTGGAAGCCGGCAAGTCGGCCGATTTCGCCATCTGGGAGATCGAAAGCCTCGCCGAACTCGTCTACCGCATCGGCTTCAATCCCCTCCATGCCCATGTCTTCAAGGGCGAAAGGTTCGATCGATGACCATCACTCTTCATCCCGGTTCCGTTTCGCTGCAGCAACTGGCTGCCATCTACTGGAGCGGCGAGCCGGCCAGGCTCGATGCTTCCTTCGATGCCGGTATCGCCAGGGCGGCCGCCCGTATCGCCGAGATCGCCGCCGGCAATGCGCCGGTCTACGGCATCAATACCGGCTTCGGCAAACTGGCCTCGATCAAGATCGACAGCGCCGATGTCGCCACGCTGCAGCGCAACCTCATCCTCTCGCATTGCTGCGGTGTCGGCCAGCCGCTGCCGGAGAATGTCGTCCGCCTGATCATGTCCCTGAAACTGGTCTCGCTCGGGCGCGGCGCGTCCGGCGTACGCTTGGAACTGGTGCGGCTGATCGAGGCGATGCTGGAAAAGGGCGTCGTGCCGGTCATCCCGGAGAAGGGTTCGGTCGGCGCATCGGGCGATCTCGCGCCGCTGGCGCATATGACCGCCGTGATGATGGGCCATGGCGAAGCCTTTTATGCCGGCGAGCGGCTTTCCGGCGCAGCGGCGCTGGAAAAGGCCGGGCTGACGCCGGTCGTGCTTGCCGCCAAGGAAGGGCTGGCGCTGATCAACGGTACGCAGGTCTCGACCGCGCTTGCGCTGGCCGGTCTCTTCCGCGCCCATCGCGCCGCGCAGGCGGCGCTCATCACCGGCGCCATGTCGACGGATGCAGCCATGGGCTCGTCGGCGCCGTTCCATCCCGACATTCATACGTTGCGCGGTCACAAGGGCCAGATCGATACCGCCGCCGCCCTTCGTGGCCTGCTCGCCGGCTCGGTGATCCGCCAGAGCCATATCGAGGGCGATGAGCGCGTGCAGGACCCCTATTGCATCCGCTGCCAGCCGCAGGTCGACGGCGCCTGCCTCGATCTCCTGCGCTCGGCCGGCCGCACGCTGGAAATCGAGGCCAATGCGGTCACCGACAATCCGCTTGTCCTGTCTGACAATTCCGTCGTTTCCGGCGGCAATTTCCATGCCGAGCCGGTGGCTTTCGCGGCCGACCAGATCGCCATCGCCGCCTGCGAGATCGGCGCGATCTCGCAGCGCCGCATTGCGCTTCTGGTCGATCCGACACTGAGCTACGGTCTTCCCGCCTTCCTGGCGAAGAAGCCGGGCCTGAATTCCGGCCTGATGATCGCCGAGGTGACCTCGGCGGCACTGATGAGCGAAAACAAGCAGATGTCGCATCCGGCTTCCGTCGATTCGACGCCGACCTCCGCCAATCAGGAGGACCATGTGTCCATGGCCTGTCACGGCGCGCGCCGCCTGCTCCAGATGACCGACAATCTCTTCGCTATCGTCGGCATCGAGGCGCTGACGGCGGCACAGGGCGTCGAGCTGCGCGCGCCGCTGACCACCAGTCCCGAACTGACGCTTGCCATTGCCACCATCCGCGCCGCCGTGCCGTCGCTCGATGAAGATCGCTACATGGCAAACGACCTCAAGGCCGCCAGCGACCTCGTCGCCTCGGGCGTGCTCAATGCATCCGTTTCCGCTGATATCCTGCCTTCCCTGGAGATATGACATGACCAACCCACGCCATAATATCCGCGAGATCCGCGCGCCGCGCGGCCCGGAACTCAACGCCAAGAGCTGGTTGACCGAAGCGCCGCTGCGCATGCTGATGAACAATCTCGATCCAGACGTCGCGGAAAACCCGAACGAGCTGGTCGTCTATGGCGGCATCGGCCGCGCCGCCCGCACCTGGGACGATTTCGACCGTATCGCCGCGACGCTGAAGACGCTCAACGAAGACGAGACGCTGCTCGTGCAGTCCGGCAAGCCGGTCGCCGTGTTCCGCACCCACAAGGATGCGCCGCGCGTGCTCATCGCCAACTCCAACCTCGTGCCGCATTGGGCGACCTGGGATCACTTCAACGAGCTGGATAAGAAGGGTCTTGCCATGTACGGCCAGATGACGGCCGGTTCGTGGATCTATATCGGCACGCAGGGCATCGTGCAGGGCACCTACGAAACCTTCGTGGAAGCCGGCCGCCAGCATTATGACGGCAACCTCAAGGGCAAGTGGATACTGACCGGCGGTCTCGGCGGCATGGGCGGCGCACAGCCTCTGGCGGCCGTCATGGCCGGCGCCTGCTGCCTCGCCGTCGAGAGCGACGAAACCCGCATCGATTTCCGCCTGCGCACCCGCTATGTCGACGAAAAGGCAAAGACGCTCGACGAAGCGCTTGCCTTGATCGACAAGTGGACGAAGGCCGGCGAAGCCAAGTCCGTCGGCCTGCTCGGCAATGCCGCCGAAATCTTCCCGGAACTTGTGAAGCGCATGAAGGCCGGCGGTCCGCGCCCGGATATCGTCACCGACCAGACCTCTGCCCACGATCCACTGAACGGCTATCTGCCGGCCGGATGGACCGTTGCCGAACATAGGGCCAAGCGCGAAAGCGATCCGAAGGCCGTCGAGGCTGCCGCCCGCGCCTCGATGAAGGTGCATGTCGAAGCCATGGTCGATTTCTGGAATGCCGGCGTGCCCACGCTCGATTACGGCAACAACATTCGCCAGGTCGCCAAGGACGAGGGTCTCGAAAACGCCTTCGCCTTCCCCGGTTTCGTGCCGGCCTATATCCGTCCGCTCTTCTGCCGCGGCATCGGCCCCTTCCGCTGGGCGGCCCTCTCGGGCGATCCGGAGGATATCTATAAGACCGACGCCAAGGTGAAGGAACTGCTGCCCGACAACAAGCACCTGCACAACTGGCTCGACATGGCGCGCGAGCGCATCGCCTTCCAGGGCCTGCCGGCCCGCATCTGCTGGGTCGGTCTCGGCGACCGTCACCGCCTCGGCCTCGCCTTCAACGAAATGGTCAGGAACGGCGAGCTGAAGGCACCCGTCGTCATCGGCCGCGACCATCTCGACTCAGGTTCCGTCGCCTCGCCGAACCGCGAAACGGAAGCCATGAAGGACGGCTCGGATGCCGTTTCCGACTGGCCGCTGCTCAACGCGCTGCTCAACACCGCTTCGGGCGCGACCTGGGTGTCGCTGCACCATGGCGGCGGCGTCGGCATGGGCTTTTCCCAGCACTCCGGCATGGTCATCTGCGCCGACGGCACGGATGATGCGGCCAAGCGCCTGGAGCGCGTTCTCTGGAACGATCCGGCAACCGGCGTCATGCGCCATGCCGATGCCGGCTACGACATCGCGCTTGATTGGGCCAAGCAGCAGGGCCTGCGCCTGCCGGCCATTCTGGGGAATTGATAAGGCGCTTTCCGGCCTCAATATTTTCGGTTGAGGCCGGGATAACGCAAGATGGTTTCGTCGACGGTAATCAACGGAATGCCTTCGACAATAGCCTGAGCGATCAGAATACGATCGAAGGGGTCCTTGTGAAGAAGTGGAAGCCCGGCAATTGCGATCGTGTGCTCGCTGGTGATCGGCAGTTCCAGGTAGCCATTCTCCATTAGCTTATAGCGCAAGCGAAATGGGTCGGTGTGAAAGTCGCTTCGTCCGGAACCATGTTTGATCGCGATTTCCCAAATGCTGGCCGGGCTGAAGAGGAGTTCGTTTTCGTCGTTATCGATGAGCGCTCTCACTTCTTGAGAGAGAAGCGCGATATCACCCGCTGCCCAGATGAGGATATGCGTATCGAGAAGAAATCTCATTTGTTGGCGATACCATCAGGATTGCCGTAGAACATCTCCTCGATTTCATCGGCCATCATCGTGTTGAAATCGTCGGGAACCACGATCTCGCCTTTCATGAAGCCGATGCGGCGCTTCTTTGGCGCCTCTTTCTCTTCGATCGGCACGACCTTCACCATCGGCTTGCCCGCCTTGGCGATGATGAAAGCTTCGCCCTTGGCGGCCTTTTCGACCAGCCGCGACAAATGCGTTTTCGCCTCGTGTATGTTGACGGTTTCCATGATCGGCCCTCTATGGACTCAGTCCACTAAACTTAGTTTACCCTTGCCCGAATTGCAACGATTGGACCTGACCATATGGCAGCTCAGACATTCACGATCCTTCGTAACGACAATTACCGCCGCATGCCCTGGAAAAACGGCGGCGGCGAGACGGTGGAGATCGCCGTTTTTCCCGACGGCGCCGGGCTTGCGGATTTCGACTGGCGCGTCAGCATGGCGACCGTCGCCACGGATGGGCCGTTTTCGGTCTTTCCGGGTATAGATCGTACGCTATCCATTCTCGACGGCGCGGGCATGACCCTCTTCATCGAGGGGCGCGAGCCTGAACGCCTGACGCAGGCAAGCGATCCGCTGCCCTTCCCCGCCGACGCACCGACCTCGGCGACCCTGATCGACGGGACGATCACCGATCTCAACGTGATGACGCGGCGGGGGCGGTTGTCGCATTCGGTGCGCCGCGTCGGCATCGATGGTTCCGGCGAGCTCGCGGTCCATGGCGAGACGGTGCTGGTTCTGTGCCATCGCGGCCAAGTCGATATTGCCGATCGACGGCTTTCAGAGGGCGATTGCCTTGTGGCGGAAGCGGTTGCCGCAACACGAATTGCGGTGTCCGGATCGGCACGGGTGTTTGTGATCGAGATCGAGGCGGCATAGGGGGTGTACGGCCGGTCGGCAGGCTTCGGCTCTCCCGCTTGACACCCGCCACCCTCCGATATCCTATCGTGGCATAGCAGAGGGATGCCCGATGAGCGACGACCAGATTCCCGCCGACAGCAAGCTCACCACGTCCAAGCGCCGCTGGGCGGCGGAGGGCAGGTTTCTGACCGGGCGCATCAGCCGGCCGGAAACGGAGCGGCTGCCGCCGGGCCAGCATCTGGTGAAGAACTGGCCGGTGCTCGATCTCGGCCAGCAGCCGCAGATATCCTTATCGAGCTGGCGGCTCGATGTCTTCGGCTTCGTGGAAAAGCGGCTCAGCCTCGATTGGGCGGCGTTCCAGGCGATCGAGCAAAGTACAGGAGTGAGCGACATTCATTGCGTGACAACCTGGTCGCGCTACGACAATCGCTGGGAAGGGGTATCGACGCGCGACCTGCTCGATCTCGCCATGCCGACGCCCGAGGCGCAGCACGTGCTGTTGACCAGCTATGACGGCTATACGACCAACCTGCCGCTTGCCGATTTCGCGGCCGAGGACGCGATCCTGGCGACTGCCTGGGAAGGCCAGCCGTTGACGCGCGAGCATGGCGGGCCGATGCGGCTGGTCGTGCCGCATCTCTATTTCTGGAAAAGTGCCAAATGGCTTACCCGCATCGAGCTGATCGGCGCCGACAGGGCCGGCTTCTGGGAGAAAAACGGCTACCACATGCTTGGCGATCCCTGGCGGGAGCAGCGGTATTCCGACGATTGACATCGGTGTCGGCGAGGGTCGACGTCGTGGCGGAAAGCGTCGGCATGTGCATATTTCTTATGGCGCCGCTCGATTTTTTAATGCCTCCAGCTAAGGTCTCGGCTTTGCAACCGGCGGCAATGGGCGTATGCATTGATCATATGATTGCTGCCGGCAGGGTCCGGCGACCCCTCAACGCCATCGCCTGAAATCCATGTCATGACCGCTGTCCAGACAACAGAACCCTCCGCCGAAGAAAGCTTCGGCCGGCAATCCCGCATCATTGCCTTCGTGGTCGCCGTCGCCTTCTTCATGCAGATCCTGGACGGCACCATCGTCACCACTTCGCTGCCGCAGATGGCGACCACCTTCGGCGTCGAGCCTGTGTCGATGAGTATCGGCATCACCGTCTATCTGCTGACCATGGCGGCCTTCGTGCCGCTGGCCGGCTGGGCGGGCGACCGTTACGGCGCCCAGCGGGTGTTCCTGGCCTCGATCACGCTCTTCACCGTCGCCTCGCTGTTTTGCGGTCTTTCCGGCAGCCTCGCCGAATTCGTCATCGCGCGTGCCGTGCAGGGCGTCGGCAGCGCGCTGATGACGCCCGTCGGCCGTATCATCGTGCTGAAAAATGCGCGCAAGTCCGATCTCGTGCACGCCATGTCGATGATCACCTGGCCGGCGCTGACCGCGCCTGTCATCGGCCCGGTGCTCGGCAGCTTCATCACCACCTATTTCAGCTGGCACTGGAATTTCCTGATCAATATCCCGATCGGCATCATCGGCCTCGGGCTCGTTCTGCGCTTCGTTCCGGATCAGCGCGAGGAGAAGGTGGCGCCGCTCGATGTCATCGGTTTCCTCCAGTCGGCGGCGGGCTTGACCTTCCTGCTTGCGGGCCTGGAATTCGTCGTTCAGGGGACGACCGGCCTGGCGCCCAGTTTCGGGCTCATTGCGGCCGGCGTGGTTTTTTCCGTCGTCGCCACCCGGCATTTCATGAAAGCCGAGGCACCGCTGCTCGATCTCTCCGCCTTCAAGGTGCATACCTTTGCCATGTCGACGCTTTCGGCGGGGACGGCCAGCCGCGTGGCGATCAATGCCACGCCCTTCCTGCTGCCGCTGCTCTTCCAGGTGGGTTTCGGCCAGTCGGCGATCGATGCCGGCACCTATCTGCTCGTCTATTTCGCCGGCAACCTCGGCATGAAGGCGATCACGACGCAGATGCTGAAAGCCTTCGGCTTCCGCAACGTGCTCGTCGTCAACGGTCTGATCTCGTCGGCCAGCATCGGCAGCTTCGCGCTCGTGTCGCCATCGACCTCGAATTGGCTGATCTATTGTCTGCTGCTTGCGGCCGGCCTGTCGCGCTCGATGAATTTCACGGCGCTGAATACGCTTGGCTTTGCCGATATTCATGCCGCACAGCGCAGTTCCGCCTCGACCTTGTCCAGCATGCTGCAGCAGGTTTCGCTCCTGCTCGGGGTCGCGGTGGCGGCGGCCGTGCTCAATCTTTCGCGCACGGTCCATGGCGGCGAGACGCTGGCGCTCATCGATTTTCGCTGGGCCTTCCTGGTCATCGCCCTGATCGGCGCGGTCTCGTCGCTGCGCTTTCTCAGCCTGCCGCCGGATGCGGGCGCGGAAGTGTCGCGGCATCGGATCAAGGCGTGATCGGGATCTTTGATCGCTTGCGATATTTGCGCCGCCGGCCGCTGTAAATCGGCTTGTCCCTTCCCATATAAGCGGTGCATCAACTCCCACAGGAGGCAGTCTCATGCTGCTCAAAACTCTCGCTATTTCGGCCCTCGTCATCGCAATGTCCGGCGCCGCCATGGCCG
>JASGEG010000421.1:0-6358 GCA_047606605.1 Rhizobium sp. | reverse complement strand
CTCCTTGGCCGACAGGGCATCGGCAAGCCGATGCATCGCCCGCCGCGCGGCGGGACCTTCCGCCGAGATCACCTGCTCATAGGCCGCGACGATCTCGCCGCCGCCGTAATTCAGAAGTTTCAAAGCCTCGCTGACACTGCCCTTGGCCGATGCGAACAGCTCCGTGCCCTGCCCCGCCGACAGTCCGAGATGGGCCAGCGCCTTGCCCAGGGCGTCGTCACCGAGCGGCGCCAGCTTCAGCGGCAGGCAGCGGGAGCGGATGGTCGGCAAAAGCTTGCCCGGCGCGTGCGACAGCACGAGGAACAAGGCGCGCTTCGGCGGCTCCTCCAGGATCTTCAATATGGCGTTGGCGGCGTTACGGTTGAGATCGTCGGCGGGATCGATGATGACGACGCGCCAGTTGCCGGTGCCCGAGGTCTGCGAGAAGAACTTGCCGGCGCGGCGCACCTCATCGACCGTGATCGCCGATTTCACCTTGCCGGTCTTGTCGTCGACGGGACGGGCGAGATGCAGCAGATTATGCGAGGCGCCGCCGGAAATCTGCCGGCTGATGGCCGATGCCGGATCGGGGTCAGCCATCGCCTCGGGTGCTGTCGCCGGATCGGGATGAGAGAGCACGTGGTTGGCAAAGCGGAAGGCGAGCGTCGCCTTGCCGATGCCCTCCGGCCCTTCGATCAGCACGGCATGGTGGCCCTTGCCGGAGCGATAGGACTGCGCCAGAAACGCCTCGGCCTCTTCATGGCCGAAAAGGCGGGTATTGTCCTGCGGCGGGATCGCGCCGTCGAGAACGCCGGGCCGTTCGTCGCTCATTGCGCCACTTCCGGTCTGACGACTGCCGCATGGTCCGCCGCCTCCAGCCGCGCCTCGACGATCGATGCGATCTGCCCGGCAATGGCATCTTCCGTACGCTGTGCGTCAATGGCATGGCAGCGATCGGGATCGCGCGCGGCGATATCGAGAAAGGCCTCGCGGCGTTTCTCGTGGGTCTGCAATTCCTCTTTCTCGAAACGATCCGGCGCGGCATCGGCCGAGGCGCGCTTGCGGGCGCGCTCCAGGCCCTTTTCGGCGGGAATATCGAGGATCAACGTGCAGTCGGGCACGACACCATTGACGGCCACCCGTTGCAAAGCCTCGATGAAATCGGGCTCGAGATTGCCGGTAACACCCTGATAAACGCGCGAGGAATCCATGAAGCGGTCGCAGAGCACGATGATGCCGCGCGCCAGCGCCGGGCGAATGACCTCTTCGACGTGATCGTTGCGGGCCGCGGCAAAGAGAATGGCTTCCATGCGCGTGCCGAACATCTCGGCGGCACCCGACAGCAGCACATGCCGCACCGCTTCCGCACCCGGCGAGCCGCCCGGTTCGCGCGTCACCAGAACCTCGTGACCGAGCCCGCGCAACCGTTCCGCCAGCCGGCGAATCTGGGTCGATTTGCCGGCCCCTTCCCCGCCCTCGAAGCTCACGAACAGTCCGTTTGCATCAGCCAATGATCATGTCCTGCACTTGTGTAACGCGCCAGTGCTGCGCTGCATGGCGTGTGCCCTATTTAACCCAAGACGTAGGCGGACGAAACCACGTAAACATCCGGGCCGGACATTCTATATAGGCTTTGAACAAGGATTTCGCGAGGTGGTGGCCGCTCAGATCGGCGTCGGCGCATCCCAGAGCCAGGAGAACAGCAGCGTTTCCGTCAGCTCCTTGAAAGCATCGAAAGCGCGCCGGCCGAGCGTTCCCTGCGCGACCGCCTCCTTGGTGTAGAGCGGTACTTCGCGCAGCAGCCGGGGACCGGCGAAGACACGGAGCGTTCCCGCCTCGTAGCCGGCTGCCACCGGCGCCGTCAGTGGCCAGCGATAGACGATACGCGCCGACAGGCGATCCGGATTGTCGACCGGAATATAGACATCGACGGGCACCTTGGCCAAAAGCCCGACGGTCGATTGCGCACCTCCATAGACGCTGGCGTCCCCGATCACTTCGCCGTCGGCGAAGATACGCTGGCTCTTGAAGCTGCCGAGACCCCACTCGAGGACGCGGCGGGTCTCCTCCGTGCGCTCCTTATCGGTTTTCAGGCCGCCGAGCGCCAGGAAAAGCCGCCGGCCGCCGCGCTGGATGGACGTGACGATCGAGAACCCCTCACCTTCCGCAAAGCCGATACCAAGCCCATCGACACCGATGTTCAGCGGCAGGAGCGGATTGCGGTTGCGCTGGAAAATCTTGTTCCAGGTGAAATCCGCCTGGGCGAAATACGGATAGAAATCCGCGTAATTCTGCTGCAGATCCTGCGCCAATGTCACCAATTCACGCGCGGAGACCTTGCTGCCGCCGGTCGGATCGTCCGGTTCCGGCAGGCCGGTCGAATTGGTGAAGACCGCGTGCCGCATGCCGATCTCGCGCGCACGCGCCGTCATGCGTCTTGCGAATTCCTTCTCGTTGATCGACATCCCCTCGGCGATGACGATGCAGGCGTCGTTGGCCTGCTGCACCGCAATCCCCTGCACCAGATCGCCGACGCGCACGCGCGATTTCAATGCCGCGAACATGGTCGAGGCACGCGAGGGCGCACCGCCGGTTCGCCAGGCATTCTCCGAGACGGGATAGTCGGTATCGGGGGAAATCTCCCCGCGCTTGATCGCATCGAAGATGACGTCCAGCGTCATGAGCTTGGCGAGCGACGCCGGAGACATCGGCTGATCGGCATTCTTGGCAAGGAGGATGGTGCCGGTGGATGCTTCCACCATGAAGGCCTGCGCCGCCTTGGTGTCGAAGGCGGGCGGTTGTGCCTGTTGCGCCGATGCCGGCGGATACTGCATCCCGACAAGGAGGAAAAACGCGAGAAAAAAGCGCCTTGGCATGCCGGCTCCCCAATACGAACGATCCCGATCTATCCGTCGGATCGAAGATTCAGGCAATCGCGCCGATCAATCGACTTGTGTCTGACCCTGATGCTGGCGGCGATATGCGGAGAGGATCGAGTCTTGCGTCAACCCGTCATTGCGGACCATGACCGCATCGAAAGCGAGATTGACATAGACGGTCTTGACTGGAGCATCCTGATAGGCGGCAACCGTGGAGGCGAGCGACGGCGTGGCGAGGCTCGCCATGCCCGGCGCGAAATCGGGACGCTCGTAGGGAACCGGCCCGATCAGCGGCAGAACGACGAGCGTCGGCTCGACGGGGTCGGCGGACGGCATTGCGCCGCCATTCCACGTCATCGGCGGCGGATTGTTGCGGTTGCCGTTGCTGGAGGCCGTCGGCGTGGAACCGGCAAAGGCGGTAGCCGAATAAGGCGACGGCTGCGGCGTCGGCGCGAATGCCGGGCTCGCCTGGAAGCTGTTGCGCTGCGGGCGGTTCCTGCGGGCGGAACTGTCCGAGTCAGGCAATTGATCGGCAGTCATTCCACCATTCGAGGCAACCATTACGCCCGTCGCGATCTGGCCGCCGGGATTGATGCTCGGCAGGCGCGACCCCTTGGGGATGTAGGACGCCATCAGATAAGGCTCGTCATGGCCATCCATGCGGGCGCGGCCGACATATTGCACACGCACGTCGCCGGTGCCGCTGTGCTGCAGATCGAGCATCTGCGCCGTCTTGTTGGAAAGATCGATGATGCGGCCCGGATGATACGGCCCGCGATCGTTGACGCGAACAATGATGGAAGAGCCGGTTTCGACGTTGGTGACGCGCGCATAGCTCGGCAGCGGGAAAGTCGGATGCGCGGCGGTCAGCGCCTGCTGGTCATAGACCTCACCATTGGCCGTCAGGCGACCATGGAAAGCCGAACCGTACCAGGAGGCGATACCGGTCTTGTTATAGCTATAATCTTCCTTGGGATAATACCACTTGCCCTTGACCTGATAGGGATTGCCGACCAGGAAACGCCCGCCGCCCTTGGGAACGGGCCCGTTGGCGACGACGCGCGGGCTGGCCTTTACGCCATATTCCTTCTCGGAAAAATATTCCTTGCCGTGCTGACGTTTCGTCGCAACCTTCTGCGTTGTCCCGCAAGCCGTAACAGTGGCGCACATCACAGAGAGAGCAACCCAACGCATAGCCGTTGCGTATGTCACCGCACGATTATCGAACTTCATCTGTCCCACGCCACTCAACAATTTACCAGGGCCGAGGCATGCAACGGCATATCCCCATACCGCCTATCTGCTAGGCCTCAACCACCTAACGGTACTTTAATCATGATTGCATGTTGTCGAATTTGCGTTCGGAATTGACCGGATACGGATATTTCCGAAGATTATGGTTAATGCATCGTTAAATTGGAAATGCCGTCAAGGCAGACGGAGTCGGGCGATCATTCCACTATGCGGCGCACTTGATGGAATTTGCCCATTTCATGGCACGAAACGGCCGGGCCGACACGGCGCATCACACAGCCGCAATGGAAGGATGCACGTGCCTTGCTTTTGCCCGGGTGATGATCCAAGTTCCGCCTTGCCGGGGGGCCATGCATTTTATCAGATGCATCAACGGAGGAAATGAAAATGCGATTTGTCAGAACGTTCACCGCAGCAGCTATCGTCGCCCTCATCGGCACCGGCGCAATGGCGCAGACGGCCACTACGCCGTCGACAACCACGACCACGCCATCGGCCACCACAACGGCGCCGGCAACCACCACCACGAATTCAGCGGGAACGACGACCAAGCAAAAGGCTGCAAAGCCGGTGCAATCGGAAGTTTCCAAGGCCTGCTCCGCCCAGGCTGATGCCAAGGGCCTGCACGGCAAGGAACGCTCCAAGTTCCGCAGCCAGTGCAAGAAGAATGGCGGCAAGGTCTAAACGAACCACGGCGAGACTGCGGCCGGGCTCCGGCCATCCACCAGTTGCCCTGCCCGTTTCGAATGAAACAACTTCCGGCGGATCGCAAGATTCGCCGGTTTTCGCATTGGCAGGATTTCGAGTGTTCGTGGCTTGCCGCAGCCGACGCTCTGATCGCCGGGCCGAAAGTCAACAACACCGGTCGAACCCGAGCAGAAATTCAATAACCACGAGCTAAACTCCTTAGTGGCCTATGCCGCAAGAGCCGGATTTCTCCATCCTTGGACACCATCTACGACGATGATCGGTTTGCCTGCGATGATTCGAATGATCGCAGGTCGCTCCACCTCAAGATGCCATCCTTCCGACAACAAGCAGGACATGATCTGTCCCTCTATCACGCGCGAATGCGTACCAATTACAATGTAGCGGACATATTTGTTCAGATCATTGAGGGACGAGGCAATGAGATCTGCCTCTCCGCCCTGAATATCGATATGCAGCAGGTCGACTTGCTCTCCCTGCGATAATTCGGGAATTGGAAAAGTGTCAAGAACGACATAATCACCAGCTTTGGCGGCCTCACCAATCTGCTCTGCAGTGGCATCCAAAATAGGCTCCGATCCCCATGTCGCGCCGGCATTTTCCACAATCGGGAAAAGAGCCTTCCCTTTTTTCCCTGCGGCAACACCATGGATAATGCGATAATCATCCTTTGAGAAATTATTGTCAGCCATGGCCTGATGCGCAAACGAGACGTGGTCGACATCGCCCTCGACCCCGATCATTTCAACCTTGAGACCCGCGGTTCGGGCAGCGATACCGGTTTGAAGCAGCCAACATCCCCAGCCGCAACCAAGTTCGATCACTCTGAAAGAATCTTTGGCCAAATCAACAGCACGAAGGGCAGCCGCCCATTCAGCAATGTCTGAATGCCAGTTGGCGGGGATAGGAATATCCTCGACCGACCCAGCCCTTCCCTCCAATATTTCTGGAAAAAAATGAGGCGCTATCTTCACGCCGAGAAAATTCGTCAGATGGTCCGGAGATGGAGAAAGGTCTTTCCGTGCATGACGCTTCATCGTATCGATCGCATCGAATGACGACTGATAATTAAAGAAAGGGCTCTGCTCTGCGCTCGCCACGGCCAACTTATTTTTGAGCAGATCCCGCTCGGTAATGAGATTTATCCGATCCTCCCACAGCCGTCGTATCTGTGGAATCTTAAGGGCTAACGCTTTCATTGCTCCGACCTCCCCAAAACAGCCTTGGCGAGCAATTAGCAATGTTTAGAAATATTATGCAATCTAAAATCATCACGGAGCTCAGAATAGTTCGAGGATGTCTATATTAATAGTTGAATCAGTCGCATATATGCCCACGCCGTCCCTAAGGCGCGGCGCGATCTTTCAGATTCGCTCCTTGCGCTTTAGATCTTTGATTTTACGCATGTCGTGGCCGCAAAACCGCTGTGCGCTTTTCCTGAAATCGCTCTAGGGTCCAGACTCAATTGATCCACCATGTGACGATGGCGGCGATGTAGCAAGTTGCGGCGAAGTTGAGCATGAGCTTGTCATACCTTG
>JASGEG010000420.1:0-9558 GCA_047606605.1 Rhizobium sp. | reverse complement strand
TTTTCCGTTCCGGGCGATTATTCGGTGGTCGGTTTCGACGACCTGCCCGAGGCAGCCTATGTCTTTCCCCGGCTGACGACGGTCGCACAGCCGATCCGCGATGTCGGAAAACAGGCGGCCCGGCGGCTGGAAGCGCTGATCGCCGAACATCGGGGCGGACACCAACCGCGGCCGGGTGCCGTCGTGAAAGTGCCGGTCGCCCTGATCCATAGGGATTCCACCGGCCCCGTACGCGGCTGAAGCGAAGCGGGGCCTGATGCAATCCGAGGCTAGGGCCGGACGATGACCTTGATCTCGCCCGGCAACGGCGCGCTGCCCACCACGCCGGCAACCTCTTCGAGACCGATGGTCTTGGTCACCAGCATATCCAGCTCCAACGCCCCGCTCGCGACCAGTGCCGCAGCCCGCGAATGGGTGAACGGGTTGAGATAGGCCGGCCTTATATCGACTTCGTTGACGAGCAGGTCGAACGGCAGGACGGGCACCTCGACACCTCTAGGCGTTACACCGAAAAGCACGAAGATACCGCCGCGCCGCGCCATCCGCAGACCGTTCTGCAGGGTGTCGGGAACACCGGCGCATTCGATGACGACATCCGCGCCGCCGCGGGTGACGTCGCGAACGGCGGCGACCGAATCCGTCGGGTCGAAGGCATGCGTCGCTCCGAGATGCAGCGCCGTCTGCCGGCGCGATAGCTGCCGCGTGATCAAGATCACCTGACTTGCTCCAGCCAGGCGGGCCAATTGCACCATCAGCAGGCCGATCACGCCTCCCCCCAGGATGGCAACGCTGTCGCCCGCGCGGATCTCGGCCTTGTCGATGGCATGGAGGCAGCAGGCAAGCGGCTCGCAGAAAGCGCCGTGCACGGGATTGAGATCGGCAGGCAGCGTGAATGCCTGCCGATAAGGCACAGCAGCATAGTCGGCAAAACCGCCATCTCGCGTCACGCCGATCGCCGTCAGCCCCTCGCACAGGTTCGGTCGCCCGCGCGTGCAGGCATGACAGCGGCCGCAGGCGATATTCGGGTCCACAGTCACGAGTTCGCCGCCGGTAAAGCCCGTGACCTCATCGCCCACCTCTTCGACGATGCCGCAGAACTCATGGCCCATCGTGACCGGGATCGCCGTCGGATACTCGCCCTTGTACATGTGGCGATCCGAGCCGCAGATGCCGGCGGCAAGGACCCGGACCAGCAATTCGCCCGGCCGGGCAACCGGTTTTTCGACGCTGCGCATCGTCATGGACCCGATCGATTCTAAGCGGACAGCCTTCATTCCTCTCCTCCTCCTGATGCACCCACATCATAAATGACGACCGTTCCGGCACCGGCCCGCGAAAGCCGCGCCCGCACGATCAGCTCATGACGTTGCCGCCATCGACATTGTAGCATTGCGCAACGATGTATGCCGCGTCCGGTCCGGCCAGGAAGGCCGCCATGGCAGCCTGTTCTTCCGCCGCGCCAAATCGCCCGGCTGGAACGGCGGCGGCCACACGGCGCTTCACCTCGCCGGGCTGCAAACCCTCGCGGCTCCCAAGCTTCGCATCGACGACGTCCCACATCGGCGTGTCCACAACGCCGGGAGCGATGGCGTTCACATTGATCCCGTAACGGATCAGTTCCAGGGCGCAGCTCTGGGTGATGCTGATGACGGCGGCCTTGGAGACGCAGTAGGCGACCGCCGGTCCCTCGCCGCGGCGGCCGGCCTGGGACGAGAAGTTGATGATGCGTCCGCCCTCGCCTCGCTCCACCATATGCCGGGCAACGGCCTGCGTCATGAAGATCACGCCTTCGATATTGACCGCAAAGACCCTGGCGGTGCGCTCGCGCGATATTTCCAGGATCGATTGGACGTCGTAAATGCCTGCGGCATTCACCAGAATATCGATCCGGCCGGCGCTTTTTATTGAGAAATCCACGGCGGCATCGATGCTCTCCTGGCTGGTCACGTCGAGCGCCACGCCCCAGGCATCCGGGCCGATCGCCTTCGCGACCCCTGCGCATCGCTCACCGTCCAGATCAGCCACGACGACCTTCGCGCCTTCTGCCGCAAAGCGTTCGCAAACGGCCCTGCCGATACCGCTCGCGCCTCCCGTGACCAATGCCACCTTTCCGCGTAACTTCATGTCTGCTCCTCCATTTGCCTGGAACGTCGCCAGGACCACCTTCAGGTGATCCCGACGAATTAACCGGATACCGAAATCCTATCGTCCAGAAGGACTGCCATATCGGGAATGCCGTCGGTGGCCGTCGCGCCCGCCAGGCAATGCGCGGCCGCGCCGTGAGCGACGGCGCAAATGCGCTCGACGGACCACCCCTCATGCAGGCCGTAGAGCACGGCGGCGCAGAAGGCGTCTCCGGCGCCGACCGCGCTGACGATCTCATGCGGGTCGACCGGCCGCGAACGGGTGACGATCGGTGAAGCGCCGGGCGCAAACCAGAAGCAGGCTTCCGGCGCATGGATGATCGCCCCTTTGGCAACACCCGCAGCCAGCAGGCGCTCACCCGCCGTCAAAAGCCCGGCCTCGATCAGATTTCCCTCCGTATCGCGAACGGCAAGGCCGGTGGCGCGGCCCGCCTCCATCTCGTTGATAACAAGGAAATCGCAGAAGGGCATGGCGACCCCGACCTTGAGGGCGAATTCCGGGTCCTCGCTGGATACGAAATCCACGCAGGTCGTCAGCCCCGCGCGTTGCGCGGCTTCCAGCAGGCGCGACGCCCCCGAACGGCCGTCCTCGTCGATCCGGTCGAGCCCGGGCAACAGCATCAGATAACCGAGATAGAACAGCCGATAGCCGGCCTCGGCAAAAGCGGCGGGCGAGACATGTGCGTCGGTCACCGCATCATTGGCGCCGCCATGATAGAAGAAGGTGCGGTTCTGGCCCGGCACATTCATGACATGCGTATGCGCCGTCACCCGATCGGCGAGCGCCAGAAGTCCTGCGACATCGATGCCGGCTTTGGCAAGACGGGCTTTGACGAGCTCACCGTCCTGATCGGCGCCGATGCATCCGGCCGCCGCCAGCTGCCCGGGAAAACCGAGCGAGGCGAGGTCGGTGACGACATTGGCCGCGCCGCCGCCCACGCCCAGATCCTGGTGCAGGATATGGGTGAGATTGCCCTGTTCGGGCCAATAGGACAGGGTGTGGACACGGTCGACGATGAAGTTTCCCGCGCACACAATGCCGCCCTTGCCGCTCTTTTCGCCGCCGCGAACCTCCTCCCCCGTCCGCATCAGCCTTTTGCCTCGTTCCAGAGGGGCCTGAGCGGCGGCTCGTCTTCCTCGATCGCGGCAAAGCGCCCGATCGGCTCGAGAAAGAAGTTGTCGCTGTTGTCGTCGTTGACCTGGCTGACCTCGCCGACGAACACCGACCCGCCGCCTTTTCGGCCGTAGAAGCGATGATAGAGCCCGGTGCGGATCGTGACGCTCTGACCGGGCCGAAGAACCAACGGCTCCCAGGCGGCAAGCCGGCGCGGCAACCCATCCACCGGAACCGTCACATTATCCACCAGTGCATTGCCGTCGGCATCTGTCGCGGCGAATTCGATGACGAGATCGCCGCCGGCGCGATTGATGATGTCCTCCATCTTCGCTTCGTGACGGTGCGTCGGCGTCACCTGGCCTTCCTCGACGAAAAGCAGCTTTTCGGCATAGGTGCGCTCGCCCTCGACGCCGACGACGCCGTTTCGCAGGCAAAACAGCACGAGGCCGCATTCGGCAAACCTGTTCGAGCCGAAATCGGTGACGTCCCAGCCGAGCTGATGGGCGCGCAGATAGGCCGATGCCTCCGGGCGGGAGGCAAACTCCGCCGCCGTCCAGTATCCCCATTCCGGCAGGGACCAATGCCAGCGTTCGAGGGTCTTGGCTGCGCGCCGAAGTGCTGCGTTGATCTCGGAGCGCTTCATCGGACCGCCGCCCCCTCATAATCGACCGAAACGACGGCATCCTCGCGGCCGGATCTGAGAGCGGCCGTCAGCACCGCATGATGCGCCTGCGCTTCCGCCGGCGTGGCGCAGGCAAAACCATTGGCATTTCCGCCCGCCAGCTCGTCGACGAAGGCCGCCCACATCTGCTGTATGGCATCGGCAAAGCCGAATTCGAAGATCTTGCCGGTGATTGCCGGAAACAGCGAACCGTAGCCGAGATCCTCGGTGCTCCAGGCCTGCGCGCCGCCATTATAGTCCATCCACTGCCATTGGCGCGGCGACTTCGTGCTGAAGAAGGCGCTCTTCTTCATGCCGAGTATACGGATGTACCAGGTGTTGGATTCACCGGGCGCAATCCGCCAGGTTTTCAGCACCATCGGGAAATCCTGATCCCCGCTGCGCACGCGGCTGCTGATCGTCGCATTGTCCCAGGTGGTGCAGGGCAGCATGCCGCCCTTGCCGTCGGGACGCTCGGTAACCTTCTTGAGCAGTTGCGCATGCAGGGTAGACGGACGCCAGCCAAGGCGCAGCGGCACATGCAGGACATGCATGCCGAGATCGCCCATGCAGCCATAGTCGCCGTTGATATCGGCCATGCGCTTCCAATTGATCGGCTTCTGCCGATCGATATCCGAGGAATGCAGGAAACCGGCCTCGACTTCGAGGATATCCCCCATCTCGCCGCTTTTGGCGAGCGCGATGACCTTCTGCGCGCCGGGGAAGAACGGCATTTCCGACGAGCAGCGCACCAGAAGCTCGGGATGCCCGGCAAGAGCCGCCATGATCTCCCCGTTCTGGGCGGCGTCCATACCGAAGGGCTTTTCGCCCAGCAGATGCTTTCCGGCCTTCAGGATGTCGATATAGAACTGCTGGTGCAGCACATGCGGCACGGCGCAATAGACCGCATCGACCTCGGGATTGGCCAGCAGTTCCTTATAATCGGCAGTGAATTGCCGAACCGTCGGCACATGATCCCGGAACCAGTCGAGCAGCGTGATGTTGGTGTCGCAGACGGCGACGATTTCCGGCCGCGCCTTCACATCGGCCAGATGCAGCCAGCGCGCCGCAGCACTCGCGAACTCGCGTCCCATCAGACCGCAGCCGATGACGCCGAAGCGGAATATCTTGGTCATGTCTCCTCCTCCCAAGGATGCGTCAGGCGAGATGCCGTGTGGCGTCTTCGACGGAAGCGCCGTCATGCACGATCGCCATCAGGGCACGCGTCATGCCGCCGGGATTGTTGTGCTGTATGACGTTGCGGCCGTAGACGATGCCGCGTGCGCCCTGCTCCATCAATTGTTTCGTGCGGGTCAGGATTTCCTGATCCGAAACGCGGCCGCCGCCGCGCACCAGCACGGGAAGCCCTTGGGCGATTTCGACGACACGGTGATATTCCTCGACATCGTCGCAAGGGTCGGCCTTGATGATGTCGGCGCCGAGTTCGGCCGCCTGGCGCACCAGCGGCAGGATCTTGTCGATCGCGCCATCGACCATATAGGCGCCCCTGGAATTATCCTGCATGACCAGCGGTTCGACCATCAGCGGCATGCCGTAGATCTCGCATTCGCGCTTCAGGCTGTTCACGTTGCGCACACAGGCGCGATAGACCTCGGGCTGGTCCGGCAGCATCAGAAGATTGACGACGACACAGGCGGCATCCAGCGCCACGCCCTGTTCCACCGCCCTGTCGATCATCTCCGAGAAAAGCGCCGATGGCAGCGGATTGCCGTAGATGTTGGCGATGTCGGTGCGCAGCACCAGCGCCGGGCGTTGCTTGCCCGGAATGGCCTGCAATAGGGGCGCCGTGCCCGGCGGAAGCTGAATGGCATCCGGTGCCGCATCCGCGATCACCTTGATGGCCGTCTTCATGTCCTCGATGCCGGCAAGAAAGGTCCGCTCGTTGAACATGCCGTGATCGATGGCAACGTCGAAGCAATTGCCGGACACGCCGAAAAGGCGGTTGAGCCGCGCGGATTTCATCTGGTTCCTCCCGATATGGTAACGTTTCCACATCACATTAGAGGACGAACACGACGAGTCAAGCCGAATGCGGTATCGTTTCCACATCCGGCTGTTTCTGTATGGCTTTGGATATCGAACCGCCAGCGCGCCGCCAGAGCATGCCGCGCAAAAGTGTTGAGCGGTTTTGCGGCCACGCCATGCGTAAAATCAAAGATCCAAAGCGCAAGGAGCGCATCTGAAAGATCGCGACGCGCTTCAGGAGTAGCGCAGGCTTTTATCGGCCCATTGCCACCCGCGGAACGGAAGATTGATTTCCCTCCGCCGCTTTCCCGAGAGCATGCCCTATGGCAAGCAAGACAGGACGATCGAACCCCACCTCGGCAATGCCGATCGCAATGTCACCCAGTTCGCCCGTCCAGCGACACTCGGTCGGCCGGCTGACATCGCTGACGATGACGGCCGGGGTCGAGGCCGCAAGCCCCTCCTCGAGCAGCCTCGTCGCGATGGAGCCGGCCGTCCGGCCTCCCATATAGAAGACGTTGGTCGTGTTCGGGTCGGCAATCGAGCGCCAATCCATATCCGATGGCAATCCGCCGTGGCGGGAGTGGCCGGTGATGAAGCGGACGGATTGCGCGTGATCGCGGTGCGTCAGCGAAATGCCGAGACCGGAAGCCATGGCGCTGGCCGCGGTGATGCCGGGGATGACATCGACGGGGATGCCTTCGCGATCGAGATGGGCGATCTCCTCGCCGGCGCGTCCGAAGATCATCGGATCGCCGGATTTCAGCCGCACGACGCGCTTGCCCGCCTTGGCGAGCTTGACCATCATCTCGTTGATGTCTTCCTGGCGGCAACTGGTGCGGCCGCCGCGCTTGCCGACCAGCATGCGCTTGGCTTCGCGCCGTGCCAGTTCCAGCACCTCGGCCGAAACGAGATCGTCGAAGAGGATGACATCGGCGGCCTGCAACGCGCGCACCGCCTTCAGCGTCAGAAGCTCGGCATCGCCCGGACCGGCTCCAACAAGCGTGACGCGGCCTCCGGACGAGTGGGCGGGCGCCTCCCGAAGCCGCTCGGCTTCCTTGAGAAGCTGCCCGCCGACGCCCTCCTCCGGCGTATCCAGACTTGAAAACGCGCGATCGACGAAACGTTCCCAGAAAGCTCGACGTAGCGGCCCAGGCGCAAGCCGTTCATTGACGGCTTCCCGCAGCGACTGCGCCAGTCCGGCCCACCCTTTCAGCGCTCGGGGCAGCAGCGTCTCGATCCGTCGACGGATCGCTTGAGCGAGGATGGGAGCGGCGCCATCGGTCGAAATCGCAACGACGACCGGCGAGCGGTTGACGATCGACCCGAACTGGAACTGGCAATAGTCCGGCTTGTCGATGACGTTGACGGGAACCCCCATGCGCCGCGCGGCGTCGAAGAAGGATCGGGCCTCATGCTCGTCTTCGCAATCGGCGATCGCGAGGGCGGCGGCGGCAAGATCGCTCTCCTGCCATGCGATCGCATGATGCGTCAGTCGGGCCGAGGCATGCTCAGGCTTGCGGTCGAGCAGCGCCTTCAGCCCCTCGTCCAACTCTCCGGCATAGATATCGACATGGGCGCCGCAGGCCGCGAGAAGCTCCGCCTTCCAGGCGCAGGCGTCGGAGCCGCCGGCAACGACGACGCGTTTGCCTTCCAGCCCCCAGAAGACCGGCAGCTTGGCAAGCGGCTCCATGCGGGCAGGCGTGTCACTCGGCTGCGGCAGCGAGACATGCATTGATGATCCCCCTGATTTCGGCGCGGCAGGAGCCGCAATTGGTCCCGGCATTCAATGTCTTTCCGATCGCTTCGACGCTGTGGCAGCCGCCGCGGACGGCACCGACGATCTGGTTGACGCCGACGCCGAAGCAGGAGCAGACGGTCGCGCCCGGATCGGGTGCATCCGCGCCCGGCCGCCCGGCGACGAGCGCGAAACGTTTGCGCAGGTTGCCGTGCTCGGCGCCGAGCTGCGCGATTGCCCAATTGCGGGCAACGGCAACCGGCTGGCGGGCGAGAAACAGCGCCGCCAGCAATCTGTCGCCATCGAAAAAGGCGAGACGCCGGTCGCCGCTCGTCCGGTCGGCATAGCCGAGCGGCTCGATATCGGCGGGAAGATCGAATGTGGTGCGGCACCAATCCGCCCAGTCCTCGACAGGCCCATCAAAGGCAAGTTCCGTGCGCCAGCCGCCATCGGCCTTCGCCAGCGCCCAATAGGCGGCATCCAGCGGCTGCGGCCGCGCCAGGGAGACGGCGAAGCCGTAATGGCTCGCCTTGAAGGCGCGGGCGGCCACGGCGACATTCTTCGATGCCGGCTGCCCGGAGATGGGATCGGTCACGGGCGCGACGACGGTATCGATCCTCGCCTTTGCGGCAAACCGGTCGTTCCAGTGCATTGGGACGAAGAGGCTGCCGCGTGCCTGTCTCTCGGTGACGAGGGCGCGCACGATCACCTTGCCATGCGGGCTTTCGATCTCGACCAGCCCGGCATCGCCGACGCCGATCTCCAGCGCATCGCGCGGGTGGATTTCCGCGAAGGGCTCGGCGATATGGGCCGACAGGCGGGCGCTCTTGCCGGTGCGGGTCATGGTGTGCCACTGGTCGCGAATGCGGCCGGTATTGAGCGTGAAGGGGTATTGCGCGTTGCCACGAGCGTAGGCCGGTATCTTCACCGGCACGAAACGAGCCTTGCCGTCGGCATGAAAGAAGCCGCCCCGCGAGAAGAAGCGCGTCGTCTGCGGCGCGCTGCCCTCCGGCTGCGGCCATTGGAAGGGCGAAAGCGCGTCGTAACCGCCAGCCGCGATCTGCTGATGAGCGCCGATGTCGAAATCCCGGCTGCCATCGTTTTCAAAGGCCGACAGCGCGGCGTGTTCGGCAAAAATCTCGGCCGGTGAAGTGAAGGCGAAAGCCTCTGCAAATCCCATGCGGCGGCCGACCTCGGCCATCTGCCACCAGTCCGGCCTGGCATCGCCGGGGGCGGGAAGAAATCCGCGCTGCCGCGAAATCCGCCGCTCGGAATTGGTGACGGTGCCGTCCTTCTCGCCCCAGCCGAGCGAGGGCAGCAGCACATGCGCATGCCGCACCGTGTCGGTCTCCTGCAGCATGTCGGAAACGACGACGAAGGGACAGGCCTTGATCGCCGCCTCGACGGCATCGGCGTCCGGCATCGAGACCACCGGATTGGTGGCCATGATCCACAGCGCCTTGATGCGGCCGTCGGCGACGGCGCGGAACATGTCGACCGCCTTCAGGCCCGGCCGCTCGGCAATCGTCGGCGCGTTCCAGAAGCGCTGCACCCTGTCGCGGTCGCCGCCGTTCTCGATGGCCATATGGGCGGCCAGCATGTTGGCAAGCCCGCCCACCTCGCGCCCGCCCATGGCATTCGGCTGGCCGGTCAGCGAGAAAGGTCCCATGCCGGGCCGGCCGATGCGCCCGGTCGCCAGATGGCAGTTGAGGATGGCATTGACCTTGTCGGTGCCGGAGGAGGACTGGTTGACGCCCTGGCTGTAGCAGGTCACCACCTTCTCGATCGTTTCGAACAGGCGGAAGAATTCGCGCAGCTGCATGGCCGGCAAGCCGGTCCTGTCGAGCAGATCGCCGAAGTCCAGCGCCGAGGCCTCTGCAAAGGTTTCGCCGAAGCCTTCGGTGTGGGTGGC
>JASGEG010000419.1:0-2817 GCA_047606605.1 Rhizobium sp. | reverse complement strand
CGTGCATGCAGGTGAAATGCGCGGCTTGCCCCTCCTCATCGCCTATCTTCTGGAAGGCATCCAGCGCCGCCTTCCTCGGTAAGGTCGACATACCGCGTAAGGTGGAGCATGATACGCGCCGCTTTGCCGCCAAGAGTGGGCTGTTGGCCTGTAACCCCATCACCACCTGGGCGACGCAAACCTCTGGATCGGGTTCCTATCCGATATAAAGGATCACAAGCGATCCTTTATGCCATAAATGTCCGATTAGGGATCACTTTCGATCCTATATTATCCCAATATAAAGTCTATCAATAACGGATCATATGTGATACGATTGACGAAGAAATCGCCATAAAGGATCACATATGATTCCTAATAAAGCATCTTTGTCGGGCAACATCGAGACAACCATGCGCGATCTAGGCACGAGGTTGGCTCAGATCCGTCTCAGTCGCAACCTGACCCAAGCACGATTAGCGCAGGAGGCCGGCGCATCGCTTCCCAGCATCAAGCGGTTGGAGGCCGGCCGGAACAGTTCGCTCGACACTCTTCTCCGCGTACTAAGAGCACTCAACCTTGGCGATCGCATCCTTGACATCCTCCCCAATCCAAATGTTCGACCGGTCGAGCGGGTCCTACATGAAGGCCACGAGCGACGTCGCGCTCGAACCCAGACGGAAGCCCCAAAAGCCAGTGAATGGGCGTGGGGCGAGGAGGACGAGCAATGACGGATGCGACCGTCCGCCTATGGGGTAGAGATATTGGTGCCGTGAGTTGGCTCAACGACAGAGCGATCGGCATATTCCAATACATGCCTGAGTTCGTCCAAAGCACCATCGAGCTGGCGCCTATCATGATGCCGCTGCGCCCCGACCCATACGAATTCGCCGGTCTGCCGCGTGACGCCTTCAAGGGGCTTCCCGGCATGCTCGCCGACTCCCTCCCTGACAAATTCGGTAACGCACTGATCGATACATGGCTCGCGACGCAGGGGCGATCGGCCGGCAGCTTCAATCCGGTTGAGCGCCTTTGCTATATCGGTACGCGCGGCATGGGCGCGCTCGAGTTTCACCCCACGATCCTCAAAGGGCCGCGCAAATCCCAGCGCCTTGAGATCGACGCGCTGACCAAACTCGCCAACGAAGTCCTCAACAATCGCGCCAATCTCGCGGGTGTCCTTAAGGGCGATGACGATCACGAAAGCCTGCAGGAGATCCTGCGCGTCGGGACGTCCGCAGGCGGTGCGCGCGCCAAGGCTATACTTGCATGGAATGAAAAAACCGGGGAATTCCGATCCGGTCAGGTCAAAGCCGGTGAAGGCTTCACCTATTGGCTCATGAAGTTCGACGGCATCTCCAACAATCGCGATAAAGAGCTGGCCGATCCGCAGGGTTTTGGCCTCATCGAGTATGGCTTCTTTCTCCTGGCCCGCGCCGTCGGCATCGACATGACCGAATGCCGGGTCCACCACGAAGGCGGCCGATCACATTTCATGACGCAACGCTTCGATCGCAACGCCGGTGGCCAGAAGCTCCATATGCAGTCGCTCGCTGCCTTGCGCCACTATGATTTCAACGCGGCGGGAGCCTATTCCTACGAACAGGCAGTCGAGACGATCCGGCTCCTCGGTCTGCCCGCTTACGACATCGAGCAGCAGTTTCGCCGAGCGGTCTTCAATATTCTCGTCCGAAACCAGGACGACCACGTCAAGAACATCGCCTTCCTTATGAATCGAAAGGGCGAGTGGCGGCTGTCACCGGCCTTCGACGTCAGCTATGCCTACAATCCGGATGGAAGCTGGACTCATCAGCACCAGATGAGCCTGAACGGTAAGCGCGATCATTTCGAGCTGTCCGATCTTATCCAATTCGGCGTCTTCTGCGACCTCAAGCCCAAAAAGGCCGAAGAAATTATCCGCGAGATGCATACGCAGGTCGAAAACTGGCCAGTTTTCGCGGTACAGGCCGGCGTAGCCGAAAAGACCGCGCAAGCTATTCACCGAGCCATGCGGCGAGAAATCATCATCCCAGCGTAGGACAACGGACCTGGTCTACCACCGGAGGAGAAACCGTCGACGGAGGAACCCATGCTGCGAACGCTTGATGAGATTGTGGCCGGTCTGCCGCTCGATCAACAGAAGGAAATCGAAAGACGACACCGGGTGCTGAGTAAAACCCCACGCGGTGAGACTTCAGATACACCACCTACGGTCCGCGGAAATAGGCAGCATCCACAGCATCGTTCCTAACTATAGGGGCAGCCGCCATCCCGCCAGCTACTACCTGGACGGCATGAAGCCGTGATCGTCATCGTCACCAAATAGACGCTCTACTTCGAAGCGATCCTCGATCGCCCGCGGGGATAGGCGAGCCTCGCGCTGCGCCAAGTGCTCTGTGGTCCAAGCCAGAAACGCTGACAATCTCGGGCTCGGTTCGGCAGAAACCTCTTCGGTGAGCATGGCGATGAGACGACGTAACCGGTCCAGTTCGTCAAGTTCGGAGAGAAGCGTGCTCAGTCCGGTGGTGCGGCGATCCTGAATGTGTTTGACGCGCGCAGCAAGTTCCCGGCGACAATGCTCCTCCTCAATCCTCCGCTGCTCTGCCTCCCGCCTGAGCCGTTCTTCAGTTTTCGCCGCAGCAAGCACTGCAAGGCCTACAGCTATGTCGCTGGCCATAATCTCAAGCCGCTGAATCTTGGCGTCGCGGAAACTGCGGCGTGGTGCGGCGCTCCGGAAGACTGATCGGTGCCACGACGTCAACGACAGGCCTGACGGTACGCTGCGAACTCGATCAAACCCATTATCCCGCTGGCATCAAGATCCCGGATGCCGTCATG
>JASGEG010000418.1:0-2900 GCA_047606605.1 Rhizobium sp. | reverse complement strand
TCTCAATGTCACGGGCACGCCGGCCTATGTGATCGGCAACGAGACGATCTCCGGCGCGATCGGCCTCGACGCCCTGCAGCAGAAGATCGCCAATGTTCGCAGTTGCGGCAAGACGAGCTGCTGATCGGGATTGACCGGCAATCCGCGGCATCTTTCCGGGCGCGACGGTGCTTTGCAAGGCATGCAGGCGTTGACGATCGCGAATCGCCTGGGAGTTGCGCGCAGGGTGGCCAAAATCGACCCCTTTCCACACCAGACACGCAAGCCCTCCGTTCAGGGGGCTTTCCTATAGGCCCATGGGAGTCTATAGGTTGCGCTGCACTTTGACGGAAATTCTAATGGCGCAAACCATTTTTGTCCTGAACGGACCCAATCTGAATGCCCTCGGCAAACGCGAGCCGGGCATCTATGGCGGCAAGACGCTCAAGGATATCGAAGCCGATTGCAAGTCCGTGGGCGAAAGCCTCGGCTTCATCATCGATTTCCGCCAGAGCAATCATGAGGGCGTATTGGTGGATTGGATGCACGAGGCGGGCGACAGCGCCGCCGGCGTCGCGATCAATCCCGGAGCCTATGGCCATACGTCGATCGCGCTCCATGATGCGATCCGGGCGATTTCCATTCCCGTGGTGGAGGTTCACATCTCCAATATCCACGCCCGCGAAGAATTCCGGCACAAGTCGATGATCGCGCCCGCCGCCAAGGGCATGATCTGCGGTTTCGGACCGCACAGTTACATCCTGGCGCTGCACGCGCTGAAATCCATCACACAATGACAAGAATTACAGGGCACCACATCCATGGCTGAAAAGAAATCGGGTATCGATCAGGCGCTGATTCGCGACCTCGCCAATATTCTCAACGACACCGATCTCACCGAGATCGAAGTCGAGCAGGAAGATTTGCGCATCCGCGTTTCCCGCGCCGGCGCGACGCAGTATGTCCAGGCGCCGATTGCAGCGCCGGCAGCCTTTGCCGCTCCGGCCGCAGCCGTTGCTCCGGTAGCCGCCGCAGCAGCACCTGCCGGCAAGACCCGCAACCCTGACAATGTCGTCAGCGCACCCATGGTCGGCACGGCCTATCTCTCGCCGGCGCCGGGCGCTGCTGCCTTCATCCAGGTCGGCTCCGTCGTCAAGGAAGGTCAGACCCTTCTGATCATCGAAGCGATGAAGACGATGAACCAGATCCCCTCGCCCAAATCCGGTACGGTGACCGAGATCCTCGTTCAGGACGGACGCCCGGTCGAATACGGCGAAGCACTCGTCATCGTCGAGTAAGCCCATGCCCATGATTTCGAAGATTCTCATAGCCAATCGCGGAGAGATCGCCCTCCGCGTGCTGCGCGCCTGCAAGGAGCTTGGCATCGCGACCGTCGCGGTGCATTCGACCGCCGACGGCGACGCCATGCATGTGCGCCTTGCGGATGAAAGCGTGTGTATCGGCCCGCCGCCGTCGCGCGAGAGCTATCTCAACATCCACCAGATCGTCGCCGCCTGCGAAATCACCGGCGCCGACGCCGTGCATCCGGGCTATGGGTTCCTGTCGGAGAACGCCAAGTTCGCCGACATCCTCGAAGCGCATGGCATTACCTTCATCGGCCCGACGGCCGAGCATATCCGCCTCATGGGTGACAAGATCACCGCCAAGACCACGGCACAGCAGCTCGGCATTCCGGTCGTTCCCGGTTCCGACGGCGAAGTGAAGACCGAGGCGGAGGCACTGAAGACCGCCAAGGAGATCGGCTATCCGGTGCTCATCAAGGCGACCGCCGGCGGCGGCGGGCGCGGCATGAAGGTGGCGCGCACGGAAGACGACCTGATCGAAGCCTGGTCGACCGCACGCACGGAAGCTGCTGCCGCCTTCGGCAACGAATCCGTCTACATGGAAAAATACCTCGGCAAGCCGCGCCACATCGAAATTCAGGTGTTCGGCGACGGCGAAGGCAATGCCATCCATCTCGGCGAACGCGACTGCTCGCTGCAGCGTCGTCACCAGAAGGTCTGGGAAGAAGCCAATTCGCCGGCCCTCAACGTCGAGCAGCGCATGAAGATCGGCCAGATCTGCGCCGACGCCATGAAGAAGCTGAAGTACCGCGGCGCCGGCACCATCGAGTTCCTCTATGAGAACGGCGAGTTCTATTTCATCGAAATGAACACCCGCCTGCAGGTGGAACATCCGATCACGGAAGCGATTACCGGCATCGATCTCGTGCACGAACAGATCCGCGTCGCTTCCGGCGGCGGTCTTTCGGTGACGCAGGACGAGGTCCATTTCCATGGCCACGCCATCGAATGCCGCATCAATGCCGAGGACGCACGTACCTTCGTGCCCTCTCCCGGCACGATCACGCATTTCCATGCGCCCGGCGGCCTTGGCGTGCGCATCGATTCCGGCGCCTATCAGGGCTACAAGATCCCGCCCTATTACGACAGCCTGATCGGCAAGCTGATCGTGCATGGGCGCACCCGCGTCGAATGCATGATGCGCCTGCGCCGCGCGCTCGACGAATTCGTCGTCGACGGCATCAAGACCACTTTGCCGCTCTTCCAGGATCTGGTTTCCAACCAGGATATCGCCAATGGCGATTACGATATCCACTGGCTGGAAAACTACCTGGCGAAAACCTCGGCTTAAGCTGTGGCAGGGCCGCGCGGCAGAAATCCCGGCATCACCCCCGAGATTCTGCTGCGCGCCTACTCCATCGGGCTTTTCCCGATGGCGGAATCGGCTGACGATCCGGAAATCTTCTGGGTCGAACCGGAGTTGCGCGGCGTGCTGCCGCTCAACGGCTTCCATATTTCCAAAAGCCTGGCGAAGACCATCCGCCAGAAACCGTTCGACATCAGGTTCAACAGCAACTTCGATGCCGTCATCGCCGCCTGCGCCGAACAGACCAGCGG
>JASGEG010000417.1:0-15615 GCA_047606605.1 Rhizobium sp. | reverse complement strand
TCGCCGACTCGCATCACGAATTGCCGGTCGTCACTGTTTCGCGCGCCGAGCTTGAAGCCCATGATTTCCCGCCCTTCGTCGCGCTCAAGGACGAATTGATGGCGATGACCTGCCATGTCGTCTTTACCGATATCGACCCCGCCAATCCGGCAACGACGTCTCGCAAGGTGATCGAAGAGATCATCCGTGGCCATATCGGCTTCAAGGGCCTGCTGCTTTCCGACGATACCTCGATGAACGCGCTTGCCGGCACGATCGGCGAGCGGGCGGCGAATATTGTTGCGGGCGGATGCGATATCGTGCTGCATTGCAATGGCGTCATGGACGAAATGCAGCAGGTGGTGCGCAATGTTCCGGTGCTGGCCGGCGGGGCCCTTGCGAGGGCAAAGGCGGTCGAGGCGGCTTTCGGTTATAATGACGGCGCCGACGAAGAATCGATTCGCGCCGAATTCGATGCGATGTTCGCGGTGGCATAGGCCGGTTCCGGGGATCTGACGGGTGAACAAGGTGAGCGGCACGGAAAAGAGCCAGCAGGCGGCAGCGCCGATGGACAAGTTGTGGCAGGAGGGTGGTGCCGAGCGCGGCATGCACGAGCCGGCGCTTGTCGTCGACATTGCCGGCTTCGAAGGCCCGCTCGACCTGTTGCTGCATCTTGCCCGCAACCAGAAGGTCGACCTGTCGCGCATTTCCGTGCTGGCGCTGGCCGAGCAATACCTGCAATTCATCGAAAGCGCTCGCCGTATCCGCATCGAGCTCGCCGCCGATTATCTGGTCATGGCAGCGTGGTTGGCCTATCTCAAGTCGAAGCTGCTCATTCCGCAGCAGAGCAAGGAAGACGGCCCGACCGGCGAGGAGATGGCGGCGACGCTCGCCTTCCGCCTGAAGCGTCTCGAAGCCATGCGCGATGCGGCGAGCGATCTCGTCAACCGCAATCGCCTCGGCCGCGACGTATTCGCGCGCGGTGCGCCGGAGCATATTCCCGACCGGCGCCAATCCGCATACGATGCCAGCCTCTACGAGCTTCTGACCGCCTATGCCAGCCTGCGCCAGCGCCAGGCGGTCACGCAGGTGACGATCGAGCGCCGCCGTGTCTGGTCGCTGGTCGATGCCCGCACGATTCTCAACCGCATGATCGGCGAAATCACCGACTGGACGGCGTTGGAGCATTATCTGCTCGACTATATGACCAATGCGAGCGAACGCGTCACCGCGATCGCCAGCGCCTTTGCCGCCTCGCTGGAACTCGTGCGCGAGGGCAAGCTGGAAATGCGCCAGGAGGGAGCCTTCCAGCCGCTCTACATGCGGCGCGGACCAAAGCATGCCGAGCTTGAGGCCGCGGAATAGGAGCGAGCGTGACCGTTTCCGACAATGAGCAGTCCATGGACGATGACGCGGCCGAACCGGCAGCGCCGGTCATCGACGAACGCGCTTTCCGCGAGGCGGAGCGTATCGCCGAGGCGCTGGTCTTTGCCTCCGCGCAGCCGGTATCCGAGGGCTTCATTGCCGAGCGCGTCGCGCGTGGCGTGGATGTCCACGCCATCATGCAGCGGCTGAAGGCAGACTATGCCATGCGGGGCGTCAACCTCGTCCAGGTCGACGGCGCCTGGGCCTTCCGCACCGCCGCCGATCTCTCCTTCGTCATCCGCCGGGACGACAATGAAGCCCGGAAATTATCGCGAGCGGCACTCGAAGTGCTGGCGATCATCGCTTATCACCAGCCGGTAACGCGGGCCGAGATCGAAGATATCAGAGGCGTACAGACCTCCAAGGGCACGCTCGACGTGCTGATGGAAGCCGGCTGGGTTCGTTTTCGCGGGCGCCGGCGCACGCCGGGCCGGCCTGTGACCCTGGGCACGACCCGCGATTTCCTCGATCATTTCGGCCTGGAGGAATTGCGCGATCTGCCCGGTCTCGAGGAATTGAAGGGGGCGGGGCTGCTGTCTGGCCGCATCCCGGCCAATTTCAACGTGCCGTCGCCGCTGATGAGCGATGAATTGACCGAAGACGAAGATCCGATCACGCAGTTGGATCTGGAGGAACTGGGTCTGCTGGCGCCGGGCGGCGGCTCGGACGAATAGGCCTCATCTCTGTTCTCCGAGGACATTTGGAGCCGTTTCGGCCTCGGTCAGTCTTTTTTCACAAGAGCCTGCTGCGTCTCGCTTTCGCCATTAGTGAATGCGAATATGGAAGTCATTTTCTCCGGTTGGAGACGTCTGGCTCTGGTATCGCTGCGCACTATCCCCATAAGCGCCGATCCAGCGCATTTTGGTGTTTGAAAAACATTCGCAAACGTCTTACATCGGGATGACATTGAAATTGGGAGTTATCGCAATGGGTTCTCTAAGCATATGGCACTGGCTCATCGTCCTGGCCATCGCGCTGTTGTTGTTCGGTCGTGGGAAAATCCCGGAGCTCATGGGTGACGTCGCCAAGGGCATCAAGAGCTTCAAAAAAGGCATGAACGACGACGAGGATACGACGGCGCAGACGACAACGTCCCGCACGGTCGAGCATAAGGCCGACGAAACGAAGTAATCATGTCGGGTGCGGCGCGGGCTGAAAGGCCTGCTGTCGGCCCAGGAGCCTTTTCATGTTCGACGTAGGCTGGTCCGAGCTGGTGGTTATCGCCGTGGTGGCGCTTGTGGTCATTGGCCCTAAGGAGCTGCCCACTACCTTACGGACGATCGGCAAAATGACGGCGCGCGCCCGCAAGGTCGCCGGCGAGTTTCGCGCTCAGTTCGATGAAGCCATGCGCGAGGCGGATCTGGACGATGTGCGTCAGACGATCTCCGACGCGCAGAAACTCAATCCGGTCAATTCGTTGCGCGAGGCCATGAACCCGCTGCGGCAGATGGGCAACGACATCAAGGCGGATCTTCAGCGTGCGACCACGAGCGACAAGCCTGTCGCCGCGACGCCGCTGCCATCTGAGCCGCTTGTCGAGCCGGGCCTGGGATTGCCGGAAACGCCGCCGGCCGTTCCTGCCGCAAGCAGCGCCCCGGTGGTGGCTGCGCCGGCACCCGCCGCTGCCGCTTCGGAAGCCGCCGCCAAACCGAAGCCTGCCCGCAAGCCTCGGGCGAAGACGCCGGCCAAGGCCGACGAAGTGGCGGCCGTGGTCGCAACACCGGTCGTCGCTGAAAAGCCGAAGCGGGCACCGCGCGCCAAGGTTGCCGCCGCCGGCGCGGACGCGCCTGCCGCTGCTGCGAAGAAGCGCCAGGCCAGCAAGACAACGCCTAAGAAGAAGGACGAGGCATGACGGGTGATATTGACGATAAGCCCCAGCCGCTTATCGAGCACCTCATGGAATTGCGCACGCGGCTGATCTGGTCGCTGGCCGCCTTTTTCATTGCCTTCATCGGATGCTTCGCGGTGGCCAAGCATCTCTTCAACTATCTGGTCTATCCCTATAAATGGGCCGTGGTCTGGGCCGGTCTCGACCTCACCAAGGCGGAGCTGATCTATACCGCGCCGCAGGAGTTCTTCTTCACGCAGGTGAAGGTCGCCATGTTTGGCGCGCTGGTGATCGCTTTTCCGATCATCGCCGCGCAGATCTACAAGTTCGTTGCGCCCGGCCTCTACAAGAACGAGCGCGCGGCCTTCCTGCCGTTCCTGATCGCATCGCCGGTGCTGTTCCTGATGGGGGCCGCACTCGTCTATTTCTTCTTCACGCCCATGGTGATGTGGTTCTTCCTGAAGATGCAGCAGGCACCCGGCGAAGGCCAGGTGGCGATCGCGCTGATGCCGAAGGTCTCGGAATATCTGAGCCTGATCATGACGCTGGTCTTCTCCTTCGGCCTCGTCTTCCAGCTGCCGGTCGTTACCACGCTGCTGGCGCGCGTCGGTCTCCTGACCTCGACCTGGCTGGCGGAGAAGCGCAAGTTCGCTATCGTCTTCGCCTTCATCGTTGCTGCCGTGCTGACGCCGCCGGACCCGATGTCCCAGATCGGCCTTGCACTGCCGACGATCCTTCTCTACGAGATTTCCATTCACGCGGCGCGACTCGTGGAGCGCCAGCGTGCCCGGCAAGCGCTCGAGGAGAATGGCGAGACGTCCGATGTCGCCAAGACGGATAATGTCTAAGCGGCAGGTCCGGCCTGTCTTTTCCTAGGGTTTTGCCGATCCGATCTCCGGCCGAAATCTCGGTCGGAGTTAAATTCTTGTGCAACGACCTGGAACGACAATGCTTGATATCAGATGGATTCGTGAGAATGCCGAGGCTCTGGATGCGGCGCTTGCCAAGCGCGGTGCCGAGCCTTTGTCGCAAAGCCTCATCGCGCTCGACGAGAAGCGCCGCTCCGTCATCCAGTCCGTTCAGGATCTGCAGTCCCGCCGCAACGCCGCCTCCAAGGAGATCGGCGCGGCCATGGCGCAGAAGAATACCGAGCTTGCCGAAAAGCTGAAGGCCGAAGTCGCCGAGATCAAGACCTCGCTGCCGGCGGCGGAAGAAGAAGAGCGCGTGCTGTCGGCCGAGCTCAACGACGCCCTGTCGCGCATTCCCAATATACCGCTCGACGACGTGCCGGTCGGCAAGGACGAGCATGACAATGTCGTCAAGCACGCGTGGGGCGCAAAGCCTACCTGGAATCATAAGCCGCTGGAGCATTTCGAGATCGGCGAGGCGCTCGGCTATATGGATTTCGAGCGCGCCGCCAAGCTTTCCGGCTCGCGCTTCACGGTTCTGACCGCGCAGCTTGCCCGTCTGGAACGCGCGCTCGGCCAGTTCATGATCGACCTGCATACGGGCGAACACGGCTATACCGAGGTCAGCTCGCCGTTGATGGTGCGCGACGAAGCCATGTTCGGCACCGGCCAGCTGCCGAAATTCGCCGAGGATCTGTTCAAGACCACGGACGGCCGTTGGCTGATTCCGACCGCCGAGGTGACGTTGACCAATCTCGTCGCCGGTGAAATTCTCGATCAGGAGAAGTTGCCGCTGCGCTTTACCGCGCTCACCCCGTCCTTCCGCTCGGAAGCGGGCTCGGCCGGACGCGACACGCGCGGCATGCTGCGCCAGCACCAGTTCTGGAAGTGCGAACTTGTCTCGATCACCGATGCCGAAAGCTCGATTGCCGAGCACGAGCGCATGACGGCCTGCGCGGAAGAGGTGCTGAAGCGCCTCGGCCTGCACTATCGCGTCATGACGCTGTCGACCGGCGACATGGGCTTCGGCGCGCGCAAGACCTACGACCTCGAAGTCTGGCTGCCCGGGCAGGATACCTATCGCGAGATTTCCTCCTGCTCCGTCTGCGGCGATTTCCAGGCCCGGCGCATGAATGCGCGCTATCGCGGCAAGGACGATAAGGCGACGAAATTCGTCCACACGCTCAACGGTTCCGGCACGGCCGTCGGCCGCTGCCTGATCGCGGTTCTTGAGAATTATCTCAATGATGATGGTTCGGTGACTATTCCGGACGCACTGCTGCCATATATGGGTGGTCTGAAGAGGATCGAAAAAGCAGCATAATTTCTCGGTGGGGCGATGCGGATACTTCTGACCAATGACGACGGCATTCATGCCGAAGGCCTGGCAACGTTGGAGCGCATTGCCCGCACCATGTCCGACGATGTCTGGATCGTGGCGCCGGAAACGGACCAGAGCGGCCTGGCGCATTCGCTGAGCCTCTCGGAGCCGCTGCGGCTTCGCAAGGTCTCCGACAAGCATTATGCGTTGCGCGGCACACCCACCGACTGCGTCATCATGGGTATCCGTCAGGTCATGGACATCAAGCCGGATCTGGTGCTCTCGGGCGTCAATTCCGGTTCCAATGTCGCCGATGACGTGACCTATTCGGGAACGATCGCCGGCGCGATCGAGGGGACGCTGCAGGGCGTGCGTTCCTTTGCGCTGAGCCAGGCCTATGTGCGCGAGAACGGCACCCGTGTCATTCCGTGGGAGGTGGTGGAGGCGCATGCGCCGGCGCTGATCGACAAGCTGCTGAACGTCGATCTGCCCGAAGGCACGTTTCTCAATCTCAATTTTCCGAACTGCAAGCCGGAGGAGGTCTCCGGCACGGAAGTCACGGCTCAGGGCAATCTCGCCTTCAATCTGCAGGTCGACGAGCGCGCCGACGGCCGCGGCTTTCCTTATTACTGGCTGCGTTTCGGCGAGCGCAGCGGCATCTTTCGCCCCGGCACGGACATCCATGCGCTGAAACAAAATCGTATTTCGGTAACTCCTTTGAAACTCGATTTGACGGATTATTCGGCGCAAGAACGCGTGGCGCGGGCGCTCGGGTATGGAGTAGCGGATTGACACCTCGTTTGGTCGAGAAGGAAGGCTTTGCGGCCGTTGTGTTGCGGCTGCGGGCCGAAGGCATTTTGGACATCGATCTGATGACGGCCGTCGAACAGACGCCGCGCCTGCCGTTCGTGCCGGCTCAGTTCGCTGACGATGCCTATTCCAGCCGCACGATCCCGATCGAGTGCGGCGCCTTCATGGAAGGTGTCGATCTCGTCGTGCGCCTTCTGCACAGCTTGAAGATCAGGCCGGGCCATCGCGTTCTCGAAATCGGAACCGGCAGCGGCTTCACGGCCGCCGTCATGGGCCGCATCGTCGAGCGGGTGCTGACGGTCGATCGCTACAAGACGCTGACCACGGCGGCGCAGCAGCGCATGGATGCGCTCGGCCTGCGCAACGTCATCATCCGCCAGGCCGATGGCAGCGCCGGCTTGCCGGGCGAGGGCACGTTCGATCGCATTCTGGTGACGTCGGCTTTCAGCGCCATGCCGCGTTTCTATGCCGAGCAATTGGTGTCCGGCGGGTCGATGATCGCGCCATTGATGCTTTCGGAGACGGAATGCCGCATGGTCCGTCTCACCAAGACCGGCAGCCGCTTCGAGCGGGAGGAACTTTTCGAGGTTCCGTATCAGCCGATCGTGCCGTTGCTCGCCTCCCATCTTTGAGACCAAATTTGGATCGATGGCCGCCGCGCATTCCGGATGCGCGGCGAATTCGTTTTCTATGGTTAGCAATTCCTCAAAAAAACACATGCGACACCAGTGCTTTAACCGCATGGTAAGATTAACGCGCTTTAATCGACCCATAAACAGTTGCGTCTTTAGTGGGTCGAGTCATGGGTTTCAGTCTTTCTTCAAACTACGGTAAATCGGCAGGGAAAGTCCTGGTGGCCATTCTCTTGGCGAGCACCGCGACAGCTTGCAGTTCGGACACGACCCGCTTCGGCGGGCTTTTTGCAGGTTCGCCGGATCGCAGCACGATGACCGGCTCGATCAATCGCGGCGGTTCCCTGAACGGGCCGGATGGCGACCCTGTTCCAAGAGCTGATGTCGCCCAGGACGGCGGCTATCAGCAGCAGGATTATTCGCAACAGAACGCACCGGTGCGTCGGACCTATCCGAACTCTCCGGCCGGTTATAATCCTTCCTATTCCAGCGCCCGGGTATCGACCGCACCCGTCGCCATCCAGCGCTCCGAGCTTGCTGCCCCCGGCGCGTCGCCGGCACGGCAGCGTCCGGCGCTCGTTGCTGAAGGTCAGGCGCTTGCGCAGCCTTTCCCGGCGTCGCGCAACAAGGCAGTCGCCCGCATGGAGCCGGTACTGGCTCCGGACGCGACGTCGGGCGGTGTCGTCAAGGACGCCGCGTCCGCTGCAGCGAGTTCTTCCGGCTGGACGACCGTCAATGCTCCGAGCGTGACGCTGCGCCCCGGCGAGAGTGTCGCTCTCCTGTCCCGCCGCTACGGTGTGCCAGAAAAGGAAATCCTGCGCGCCAACGGCCTGAGGAACGGTGCCGGCGCTCAGCCTGGCCAGCAGATCATCATCCCGACCATGAACGGTGCCGGCGCTCCGAGCCCGGCAAAGGTCGCCTCGGAAGCGACCGATCTCTCCAGAGGCGGCAAGATGCCCGGCCCGGCCAAGGCGCCGGAGCAGGATGCGGTCGTGCTGCCGTCCAACGGCCAGCTGCGCGGCAAGTCGCAGGCCGGCCTCGGCGAACCGGGCAAGCTTGCTGCCGGCAACGGCAAGGGGCCGCTGCCGAAGGGCGATGGCACCTATGTGGTCAAGCCCGGCGACTCTCTGGCCAAGATTGCTCATAACACCGGCGTGAGCGTCGATGAATTGAAGCAGGCGAACCGCCTGCAGTCGGGCGGCGGTATCCGCGTCGGCCAGACGCTGCGGCTGCAGGGCAACGGTGCGGATGCGATCAAGACCGCTTCCATCGAACCCCAGAAGTCCACGGCGAAATCGCTCGCGGTTCCCGCCGTCGAGAAGCAGGCCGCGGTTCAGCAGGACGCAAAGCCGGCCACGAAGGTCAGCGCCAAGGTTGCAAACGCCGTTTCGGCCCCGAAAGCCCCGGCTGATGCAGCACCGGACGCTCCCAAGCCGCAGGCTGTGGCCAGTGTCGCGCCGACGCAGTCTGTCAGCGACGCCGCCACCAAGTCGGACGTTTCCGCCGACGCGCCGGAAGCAACCGGCATCGGCAAGTATCGCTGGCCGGTCCGCGGCGCGGTCGTTGCCGGCTACGGCGCCAATGTCAACGGCAGCCGCAATGACGGCATCGATATCTCGGTTCCGTCGGGCACGCCGATCAAGGCCGCCGAAAACGGCGTCGTCATCTATGCCGGCAATGGCCTGAAGCAGCTCGGCAACACGGTCCTGGTTCGCCATGACGACGGCACGGTCACGGTCTACGGCCATGCCGATGCGCTTAGCGTTGCCCGCGGCCAGAAGGTCCAGCGCGGCCAGACGCTCGCCACCTCCGGCATGAGCGGCGACGTCAAGCAGCCGCAGCTTCACTTCGAAGTCCGCAAGAATTCGGCCCCGGTCAACCCAATGACGTTCCTTGAATAGGTCCTGCGTCTCAAGGAGTCTGCAAAAAGCCCGGTCAAAGCCGGGCTTTTTGTCGTTCAATGATGGGAAAGAACGGCTCAGTCCCGTTCCAGAACGATCCTTTGCCGCCCGGCCAGGTCCTGAATATATTGCCAGGCCACGCGGCCGGAGCGCGCACCACGGGTGGTCGCCCATTCGAGCGCCTCGTGGTGCAACTGTGCGCGCTCGAGGCCGAGCTTGAAGTGATCGGCATAGGCGTCGATCATCTGCAGATAGTCTTCCTGGCTGCACTTGTGGAAGCCGAGCCAGAGGCCGAAGCGGTCGGAGAGCGACACTTTTTCCTCGACGGCTTCCGAAGGATTGATCGCCGTCGACTGCTCGTTTTCCATCATATGACGCGGCAGCAGGTGGCGCCGGTTGGAGGTGGCGTAGAACAGCACATTGTCCGGACGCCCCTCGACGCCGCCGTCCAGCGCCGCCTTGAGCGACTTGTAGGCCGTGTCGTCATGGTCGAAGGAGAGGTCGTCGCAGAAGAGGATAATGCGGTGCGGGGTTGCTTTCAGGATGTCGAGCAGCACCGGCAGCGAGGAAATGTCCTCGCGATGCACTTCGATCAGCTTCAGCGAAATACCGGTCGATCGGCGCACATCCTCATGCACGGCCTTAACGAGCGACGATTTGCCCATGCCGCGTGCGCCCCAGAGCAGGACATTGTTGGCGGCAAAGCCTTCGGCGAAGCGCAGCGTGTTTTCATGGAGGATGTCGCGGACATGATCGACGCCGCGAATGAGGTCGAGCGCGACGCGGTTCGGTCGGGGAACGGGCTGCAGATGAAGCCGGGCAGGGGCCCAGACGAAGCAATCGGCGGCATCCCAGTCATTGATCGCCGGCGCCGGCCCCGCGAGCCGTTCAAGCGCGTTTGCGAGACGGCGGACTTCCGCAAGGATCAGGGCGTTCTGGTCTTCAGTCACCGTTTTTCCTCCAGAAAATTGGTCGGGAAGGTCTTAAATCGTGCCTTGTCTTGTCGGCTATCATGCTCCTTCGGTGCCTGAAAGGCTAAGAGGCCGGGAAAACGGTACGGTTGGCGGCTGTTTTTGTTGCAATCGTCATGCGCGTAACTATATTCCGGCCACCTGACGCGGGGCCTTGTTCCCGCTGGAGTTCAATGGGAGTTCTCGATGTTTATCACCAACGCATATGCGCAGAGCGCGACAGATTCGGCCGCGAGCGCCTTCGGCGGTTCTGGCTTTGAAATGATCATCCTGTTTGTGCCGCTGATGGTCGTTTGGTATTTCCTCCTGATCCGTCCGCAGCGCGCGCAGGCCAAGAAGCGCGACGAGGTCCTGAAGAACATTCGCCGCGGCGACCAGATCGTCACGGGCGGCGGCATCGTCGGCAAGGTGACCAAGGTTGTCGACGAAAAGGAGCTGGAAGTGGAAATCGCCGAGGGCGTGAAAATCCGCGTCGTGCGCGGCGCGATCTCGGAAGTGCGCGTGAAGGGCGAGCCCGTCAAGGCGGACGCTGCATAAGATCTTGATGCGGGGGCAGGCCGTCCAGGCCTGCCCTTCCTGCACAGGGCTTCGAAGGCCGGATTCGACTTTCGCAAGGGATTGTGCGCAAATTCAAGGCGTTACTGCGTTGTTCGTATGCGCCCTTGCATACCGGGCGCAATAAGAGGCCCAAACTCGAGAGAGCGATGCTGCACGTCTCCTGGTGGAAGACCGCCCTGATCTGGTTCGCCGTTCTCCTGAGCGTCGTCCTTGCCATACCCAATCTGCTTGGCGAAGACCGGCTGTCGTCGCTGCCATCCTGGTTCGCGCAACGCAAGGTCGGCCTTGGGCTCGATCTCCAGGGCGGCTCGCATATCATGCTGAAGATCGAGCGCGACGATGTCATCCGGGACCGGCTGGAAACGGTCGTCGGTGATATCAGCGCCCGCTTGCGCACGGTCAATATCGCCTATTCCGGCCTGACGGGCACCGATCGGAAAATCCAGCTCCGCATCAACGATCCTGCCCAGGTGCAGACAGCCGTCAACGCCTTGAAGCCGATCACCGATGTTGCTTCGGGCAAGCCGCAGGCCGTTCTGTCGCAAGGCGACAACGGCGCCTTGACCCTCGACATCACCAATGCGGGCGTCGACGATGCCTTGTCCGGCATCATGGCGCGGTCGCTGAAGGTCATCCGCAACCGCGTTGGGCAGATCGATGTCGGCGAAGCCATGATCCGCCGGCAGGGAGCGGAGCGCATCGCCATCCAGGTGCCGGGCCTTGCCGATCCCCAGCGCCTGAAGACGCTGTTGAACCAGCAGGGCAATCTCAGCTTCCGTCTGGTCGATCAGTCGATGTCGGTGCAGGATGCCATCAACGGCCGTCCGCCCGCCGGTTCGGAAGTGTTGTTTTCCGAGGACGATCCGCCCGTCGGCTATCTCGTTCAGCGACAGCCGCTTCTCTCGAACATAGACCTTGCCGATGCGGTTGCCGTGTCCAATGTCGAGAACAATGCCGGCAATGTCTCGGTCAGGCTGACGCCGGAGGCGACCAGCCGGTTCGCCCAGGCGACGGCGGCCAATCTCGGCAAGATCATCGTCGTGGTGCTGGACGGTCAGGTCCTCTCGGCCGCGTCGCTGAAAACCGCCATCACCACCGGCGAAATCAACCTTCCGGGCGATTTCACGGCGCAAGGCGCCCAGGATCTGGCCGTGATGCTGAAATCCGGCCCGCTTTCGGCGACGCTGACTACAGTCGAGGAGCGCACTATCAAGCCGGGCCTCGGCAGCGAGACCATGCGTTCGGGCGTCATCGCTTGCGTCGTCGCCGCGGTTTTCGTCGCGGTGCTGATGATCGGCTTCTATGGGCTGCTCGGTGTCGCCGCGACGGCGACGCTCATCGTCAACATCATCATGGTCCTGGCGATCATGGGCCTGTTCGGCATCACGCTGACGCTCCCCGGCATCGCCGCTATCGTGCTGATCATCGGCATCGGGCTCGACGCGACCGTGCTGATCTACGAGCGCGTCCGCGAGGAGGAGAAGACGACGCATCATCTCTTCGATGCGCTGCGCCATGGCTTTAACCGGGCGGCGGCAACGGTGGCCGACGCCAATCTCACCGTGCTCCTCGTTGCCGCCATCCTTTTCTATGTCAGCAGCGGCGCGGTGCGCGGCTTTGCGGCAACCCTGATCGTCGGTGTTTTCACCACCTTCTTCACCGCCTGCTTCGTCACGCGCTCGCTTATCGACGCCTGGATTTCGCATCGCAAGCCGCGCTCGCTGCTGGCCGGCGTGCGCAGCGGTATCTTCGACGGTGCCAATATCCGCTTCATGGGCATCCGCCGCTATACCTTCACCATATCGGCGGCGCTGTCGCTGGCGACGCTGTTTGCCTTTGCCACGGCCGGCATGCATCTCGGCATCGATTTCACCGGCGGCTCGATCATCGAGGTGCGCGCCAAGCAAGGTGTTGCCGATCCCGCCAATATCCAGCAGCGCCTGCAGGACATGATTGCCGGCGATGTGCGGGTCGAACGGCTGGATGACCGGCTCGGCGCCATCATCCGGGTGCATGCGCAGGAGGGCGGCGAAAATGCCGAACAATCCGCCGTGACCATGGTGCGCGATGAACTCGGCAAGGATTACGATTTCTCCCGCGTCGAAGTGGTCGGCCCCGCCGTTTCCGGCGAGATCACCCGGACGGCCTCGCTTGCCGTTCTGGCCGCACTCGTCGCCATCCTCGTCTATATCTGGCTGCGTTTCGAATGGCAGTTTGCCGTCGGCGCGATTGTCGCGACGCTGCATGACGTCATCCTGACGCTCGGCCTCTTCGTGCTGACCGGCATGGAATTCAACATGACGGGGATCGCCGCGCTCCTGACCATCGTCGGTTACTCGCTGAACGATACGATCGTGGTCTATGACCGCATGCGCGAGAATCTGAAGCGCTATTCGCGCATGCCGCTGCCGATCCTGATCGATGCCTCGATCAATCAGACGTTGTCGCGCACGGTTCTGACGTCGGCGACGACGTTGCTGGCGCTGCTCGCGCTCTATATATTCGGGGGCGAGGTGATCCGCTCCTTCACCTTCGTCCTGCTCTTCGGCGTCGCGGTCGGCACTTTCTCGTCGATCTATATTGCGGCGCCGGTCCTGATCGTTTTCAAGCTGCGGCCGGACAAGTTCCAGACCGGCGGCGAAAACGACGGAGAAACGGGGAGCGACATGCAATCAGGCAAACCAGCGGTGTGACAGAGTGGCAAAAGGTATAGAAATCCGGAACGCGCATTTTCCCGGCCGCGCGCCGATCGACGCTTACGGCAATGGCGGCTTCCGTTTCGCCGACATGTCGCATCGCGGCTCGCTGCTGTGCCTGCCATCAGGCATTTACGGCTGGGACATGACGCTGGAGGATGCGCTGACGCCGGCGCGTTTCCAGAAGGTGTTGGATGAGGCCGCGCAGATCGAGGTGCTTCTGGTGGGCACGGGCATGGAATTGCGGCCTCTGCCGGCGGATCTGAAGGCAGCGCTGCGCGCCAGGCAGATTTCCTCCGACCCGATGAGCACGGGCGCGGCCGTGCGCACCTTCAATATCATGCTGTCCGAGTCGCGCGCCGTGGCCGCGGCGCTGATCGCCGTCTGACGGGGATCGGATCACGCATGACGACGAATGCCGCTCCGCGCAGCAACCAGGACATTTGCCTGGCGACGCTCCGCGACACCGATCGCGACCGCTATCTTGCCTGCCTGCTGGCGCCGGAGGGCAAACGCGGTGCGCTTGCCGCGCTCTATGCTTTCAGTGCCGAACTGGCGCGTGTTCGCGATCTCGTTCATGAGCCCCTGCCGGGCGAGGTGCGCATGCAATATTGGCGCGACCTGCTGGAAGGCCAGGCGCATGGATCGAGCGCGGCCAATCCGGTCGCGGCTGAACTGCTGGCGACGATCGACCAATACCGCCTGCCGCGGCAGACGCTGATCGACATGATCGATGCGAGGATCTTCGACCTTTACGACGATCCGATGGAGACGCGCGCCACGCTGGAGGGCTATGCCGGCGAGACCGCTTCGGCGCTGATCCAGCTTGCGAGCCTGATATTGGCGCCGGAGGATTCGTCGCGTTCGGCCGACGCCGCCGGTCATGCCGGCGTGGCGCAGGCCATTGCCGGGCTGCTGTTGCTGATGCCGCTGCATCGCCGCCGTGGCCAGCTTTACCTGCCGCTGGAAATCCTGACGGCAACCGGTCTCGATCGCGATAGCTTTCTTGCGAGAGAGGACAAGGCAAGGATTTCCGCCGCTATCGAAGCTTTCGCCGGTCTCGGTCGCGAACATCTGGCGAAGGCGAGGGCAGCCGGTTCCATCGCGCCGGCCGTATTTCCAGCCTTTCTGCCGGTGGTGCTGGCAGAACCTGTGCTGAAGCGCGCGCAAACCCTGGGGGCCGGCCTGTTCGATCGTTCCCTTCAAGAGCCGCAATGGCGCCGGCAATTGCGCATGGCGCTGGCGTCCATGATAAAGAAAATCTGAATCCGACCACGCTCGCGCAAGTCTCGTGATTTATGGAGATGGTCGATGAGAGCAATTCCAGGAAAAGTGCGCAGCGGTTTTCCGTTCGGAATTGCGTCAAAACAAAGATAGAGCGGTTCTACGATTCTGAGAAACGTTGAGCCGCTCTAGTCGCCCGCATTCCTGGAGGAGCCGCCATGGGCATCGTCGTCTGGTGTATACTCTTCGCGATCGTCGTTTTCTTCGCTTTCTTTGTGACGCGCATGGCATCGCAGAACAAGGAAGACGGCTTGCACGATACCGGGCTCGCCATTCTCGAGTTCGGACGGGCCTTTCCGACGGAGGCGATCCGGCAATTGCAGGCGACTGCGAACGGGCAGGCGGTCTTCGTGCGGCTGCATGACGACAAGGCCGGCTTCATGCGCAGCCTGCGCAATCATTTCAGCGTTCACCTGATCGAGCCGGGGCGGGCCCGGGCCAAGGCTTCGGCAACCGGCCGCGGCCTGATCGTCGATTTCCTCGATGCGCCCCACCATAATGGCACATTCGAATTCGCAACCGCTCAGGAAGCTGCCGAAGTCTCGCTCTGGCTGCTGGGCAATTATGTTGCCGGCGATGAGGGCAAACCCTCCGCCGCCTTGCCGGCGGCGGAGGCGTAAAGGGAAATCAGGCGCTTTCCGCGAGAGCGGGGGCTGCGATGCCGAGCCATTTGGCGCAATCGGAAAGTGCCCGTCTGGCGATCAGCTGCCGCTTCATGATCGTCTTGTCCTTGCCGCGAAAGCGCTTGACGCCTTCCGGCTTGACGATAGAGCCCGGCTCCAGTTCCGGAAACAATCCGAAATTGATGTTCATCGGCTGGAAGGAACGCTTGCCCGGTTCTTCGTCGGAAACGATATGGCCGCCGGTGATGTGGTTCAGCAGTGAGCCGAGCGCCGTCGTATCGGGCGGTAGCGACGGGCTTTCGCCCTTGCGTTCCGCGGCGGCGAAGCGGCCGGCGAGCAGGCCGATGCTGGCGCTTTCGACGTAGCCTTCGCAGCCGGTGATCTGGCCGGCAAAGCGCAGACCCGGACGCGACTTCAGCGCGAGCGAGCGGTCGAGCAGGGTCGGCGAGTTGATATAGGTATTGCGATGCAGGCCGCCGAGCCGGGCGAATTCGGCATTTTCCAGGCCCGGAATGAGCCGGAAGATCTCGGCCTGCGCGCCGTATTTCAGCTTCGTCTGGAAGCCGACCATGTTGTAGAGCGTGCCGAGCGCATTGTCCTGGCGCAGCTGCACCACCGCATAGGCCGTCACGGACCGATGAAGCCGATGGGTCTCACCAATGCCCATAATCCGACCGTG
>JASGEG010000416.1:0-8684 GCA_047606605.1 Rhizobium sp. | reverse complement strand
GGGTATTCTCTGAAATTCCCAACATCCATGATGTCCAGTTCTCCTCGTTGCGTCCGCTATTCAATAGTGGACGCAATCATGGAACCGAAGCGACCTCGTTCATAGGTGAACCAAATTGAGCGTTTACCCCGAAACTGCACGAGACGACAAGGCCGGTGACGCTGCGGGATATCGCAACCGTTGACGCGGTTCTCGTCGATGTGCGCTGGCCAGAACTGGCGCTGCAGGTGCTGAAGGCCGCAAGTAACGCGGGCAAGCCGGCCATTCTCGACGGCGACGTCGCGCCGGACGGCATTATCGAGCGGCTGGCGCCGGCGGCGAGCCATATCGTGTTTTCCGAGCCGGCGGCCGGGCGTCTTTCCGGCACCAAGGATGTCGCCGATATGGTCAAGCTTCTGCAGCAACGGTTCGGCCACGCCTTCATCTGCGTCACCGCCGGCGCTGCCGGCAGCTACTGGTTCGACGACAAGAGCGGCCAGATCGCCCACTGGCCCGCGCTCGCTATCAGGGCCGTCGACACGCTTGCGGCCGGCGACATCTTCCACGGCGCCTTCGCGCTCGCCATCGCCGAAGGCAAGACGCCCAAAGATGCCATCCACCTTTCCTCCATCGCCGCTGCGCTCAAATGCGAGGTGTTCGGCGGACGCTTAGGCGCCCCGACGCGGGCGCAGGTGATGGCTCGAGGTGCCGTTCGGGCGCTCGGCTAAGCCGCGCTCCCGAGCGTCGCCTCCAGAAGCAGGCGGGCGCCATTGATGGCGTCGGCCGGTTCGACATGTTCGGCCTCGTTGTGGCTGATACCATCACGGCAGGGCACGAAGATCATGGCGGCCGGTGCGACCCTGGCCAGGAACAAGGCATCGTGGAAGGCACCGGAGATCATCCGCTTGTAAGGCAAGTCGAGGGCTATAGCAGCGGCCTCGATCCGATCCGTCATGAGTCTTGAGAAGGTGCCGGGCGGCATATCGAAGGATATCGAGATCTCGACATCGCATCTATGGGATAGCGCAGCTTCCTTACAAACTGCGCGAACTCTTTCCTCGATCGCTGCCAGGCTCAAGGCATCCGGGTGCCGGATATCGACGGTGAAGGTCACCTGATCCGGTATGGCGTTGATCGAGCCCGGATGGGCCGATATACGCCCGACAGTCAGCCTTGCGTCCTCGTCCTCGTGCATGACGGAGGTCTGCAGCCTGGCGAGTGCTGCAATGGCCGAAACCATCGGATCGCGCCGATAGGCAAGCGATGTGGTCCCGGCGTGACCGGCGCTGCCGGAGAATGCAACCGTCAGCCATCTCGTGCCCTGAACGGCGGTGACGACGCCTGTGGCCAATCCCTCGCGTTCAAGCGAAGGGCCCTGCTCGATATGCAGTTCCAGATAGGCCGAGACCGGCGTGCCGAGCGGCCGCATGGCGGCCTCCGGCAAGGCGGCGAGCGTCGCTGCGAGCTCCTGGCGCAAACTTGCTCCGTCACTTGCGGTTACCGACTGGAAATCATCGGGATGCGCGGCGCCTGCAAAGGCCATCGACCCCATGACGCCCGGCGCAAAACGGCTTCCCTCCTCATTCGTCCAGGCGACCACCTCGATCGCGGTCTCCGTCCCATGACCCGCATCTTCCAAAGCTTCCAGCACCTCGAAGGCCGCAAGCGTGCCGAGCGCGCCATCGAAGCGGCCGCCGGTCGGCTGGCTATCGAGATGGCTGCCGATCAGCATCGGCGGCGCCAGGGGATCGCGACCTTCGCGACGGATGAACAGATTGGCGATCGGGTCCTGAAAAACACTAAAACCGCGTGCGATGGCAAGATCGGCAAGGAGACGCCGCGCGGCACGATCTTCGCCGCTCAATGCCTGCCGATTGACGCCGCCGGCGCTTGTCGCACCGATCTCGGCGAATGCGTTCAAACGGCCAAGCAGGCGCGCGCCGTCGACCTCGGGCCTGCGCCTCATCGGCGCAACCCGGCGATGAAGGTCTCAACCCTTTTGGGATCGACGGCATTCCACCAGACCCCGTCATATTTGAGCGAACTGGCGATAATGACGCCGTCGGCGATCTTGAGAATGTCATTGGCATTGTCCGGCGTGACCCCGCTGCCGACGAGCGTCGGCAAGCCGGCGGCTTCCTTGATCATCCGGATATAGCCGAGATCGGCGGCATGGCCGGTGCGTTGGCCGGTGGCGATGACGACGTCGGCGTCGAAAAAGACCAGATCCTTCACCTGCTCCTCGACCGGCCTGTCGGCAACGATCGCATGCGCGCCGTGCTTCACATGGGCATCGGCGAAAATCCGGATGCCGCTGGCGCGCAGCTTGGCGCGAAACCGCATCGCGCGCGCCGCCTCGCCTTCGACGAAGCCTTCATTGGCGACATAGGCATTGGCCCATTGATTGACCCGCACGAAGCTTGCACCGGCAGCGCTCGCAATGGACAAAGCGGGGATGGCGGCATTGGCCAGAACGTTGATCCCGATCGGGCGGGCAAGCTCGCGGCGGATGCGATCGGAGATCACCGACATATAGGCGGTGGTCTCCGGCCCGATATCATCGGGCTTGGAGAACGGAATATCGCCGTGATTTTCGACGATGACGCCGTCGCAGCCACCATGCAGATAGGCGCGGGCATCATCCAGTCCGCGCTGATAGATCGTCTCGACAGCATCGCCATCATAGCGTGGCGCGCCCGGCAACGGTGCAAGATGGACGACGCCGATCACCACCTTGCTCCTACCGAAAATCGAAAGCAGCGCATCTGCGGATGCTTGGCCAACGGGCTTTTGCTTGGGTGTCATAGGCTTTGCGCCTCCATTGCATTCATGAGTATCAATAATTCCGCCCGGCTCGGGCAGGAACTCAATGTTCCCGGGCGACCAACCGACAGTCCGGCAGCGGCAACCGCGACCCGCGCCGATTGCGCAAGCAACCAGCCTTTCGCAAGGCACCCGGCGAGACAGCCGCAAAAGACATCGCCGGCACCGCTGGTATCGACCACCCTCGCCTCACCGGCGGGCAGGCGATCGACTGTGCCGTCCTCCAAGAGAAGAAGGCAACCATCGGCTCCAAGCGTGATGATCGCGGCCCTGGCACCGCGATGGAGAAGATCGCGGGCGGCCCGCTCGGGATCGCGATCGCCGGTAATCTCAAGCGCCTCGCCCTGATTGACGATAACGATATCGACCGGTGAAAGATCCGGCACGCTTCCGGACAAGGGACTCGGGTTAAGAATGGTGGTTGCACCCACGGTCTTCGCGAACCGCAAGCACGCATCGGTGATCTCTGGCCTCAGATTGCCCTGCATGACCAGAATATCGCCTTGAACGATCATGGTCGCAAAACTGCTTTCGCGCAGGGGATCGAAATCGGCGGCGCAATCGACGGCGCTGACGATCAGGTTTTCGCCGCCCTTTTTGACGAAGATCATCGACCGGTCGCTTGGCATCGGCTTTGCCGACAAGCGACCGAGGTCGAGATCGTCCTTGAGATGCGCCCGGATGAAGGCTGCGGCCTCATCCGTCCCGAGCGGGGCGAAGAAGCGAACATCCGCACCCGTTCGCACGGCGGCGACGGCCTGGTTGGCACCTTTGCCGCCAACGCCTTCCAGATAGCCTTTCGCATTGAGCGTTTCGCCCGGTTGCGGAAAGCGATCGACCCGAAATGTCGTATCGACGCAGACGTTGCCGACGACATGAACGGGCATGGATCAATCCCTTGCCGTGGCGAAGGCGAGCATCTGTTCGAACAGCGTCTTGTAACCACTCCAGGCAATGAAGCCTGGCGGCAGCCAATGCGGGCCGACATCGGATGTCCAGGCAATGGTGCGCCCCTTGCCATACCGCCCGGTCACCAGCAGCGGCAGGGAACCGTAATCGGAAGATACCGTTGCCAGGATTTCCGCATCGTCCTTGACGACGACTTCGTTGAAGCCGAGCAGGATCGGCCAGTCCTTGCCGAGCCCCGCAAGGATCGGATGGCCTTCATCGCCCACCACCACCGGCGCAAATCCTTCCGGCACCTCGACCCGATCGTCGACGGACAGGCATTCCACCGGCAGGACGTCTTCGACCGGGGTCTTGCGATAGCGCGCGCCGCCATTGATACCCTGGAAGCTGTAATAGCCGCCGAACATCAGCAAACCGCCGCCATTGCGCACATAGTCGCGCAGGAGCCGCAGACGGTTCGGCGTTGTTTTGGAGTGAATCCAGGTATCGGGATGCAGGAGCAAGGTATTGGCGCCGATGTCGGAGAGGACGACGGCATCATAGGCCGACAGGGCCTCCATCGTTTGCGGGAAATCGCGCTGTGCCTCGTGTGCCGGCATGAAGGTGACGTCAAAAGCGCTGGTCTTCAAAGCCGCCAGCAACTCGTCGGCACCTGTATGATAGGTCACGGTCGGAAACTGGTCGAAGCCCTTGATATGGGTTGCCGTCGAGACCCAGGATTCCCCGGCGAGAAGGATCTTCTTCTTGGACATAAATGCTCCTTGCGATGCGGATTTTGCCGATCAGACGGCGGAAAAAACGGATTTCGGATTGTCGGTGAGCATCCGGTCGATTGCGGCTTGATCGACGCCATGACGCTTCAATCGCGGCACGAAATGCTTGAGGATGTAGCCATAGCCGAAGCCGCCATAGCGCGTCAGCATGATCTTCAGGAAGACGTCCTGCGACAACAGCAGACGATCCACGAACCCCATGTCGACGAGGGATCGCAGCGCACGGGCATTTTCCTCGTCCGAAGGGGATTGGGCGTCCTGGTCGGCATAGTAGTAATCCATGCCGATCATGTCGTATTCGAGAAAGGCGCCGCGCTGAGCCAGGCTTTTCTGATAGGCAAGGTCGTCATGGCTGGGGTTCATGTGACACAGCACGGTGTGCCTGAGATCGGCGCCCTCCTCCTCCACGACGTCGAGCACCTTATGGGCGAGACGTTCCCAGCCGGGAAGATGGATCGAAAGCGGCAGGCCGGTGAGGCGCGATGCGCGCGCAGAGGCGCGCAGCGACTTCAACTCCTCGGCGGTAAAATCCTTGCTGACGCCGACTTCGCCGATGATGCCGGCCATGATGGCGGGTTGCTCGGCACCGCCGCCGACATCGTTGACGATGAACTCCGTGACGGCATCGACATCCATGCCCTTCAACCAGTCGGGATGGGTATGCTCCAGATAGAAACCCGTTCCCATGATGATCTTCATGCCGGACATGCGCGATATGCGGGCAAGCTTTTCCGGATCGCGGCCGATACCGATATTGGTCGCCTCGATGACCGTATGACCACCGAGCGCCTGGAATTTCTTGAGCTCGGCAAGCGCCAGATCGCTATCGTCCAGCGAGACATTGTCCCGGTTCATATAGGGGTTCATCCGCAACTCGCCGATGATCTCGATATTGACCTCCTGCTCGGCGATCCGCCTCTCATCGGGATGGCATGGGCATTTCCACGTCCGCGCGCCATCGAGCAGAATATGCTCATGCATGAGCGTGATGCCGAGATCCTCGACCGGCACGGCTCCGAGAACCGTCATGGCGGCACCGGATGCGACACCGATTGCCGATCGCGCCGCGGGCCGGGTTTCGAACAGGTCATCCATGGCTCATCGGCTCCTGACCGCACCTTTGAAGATCCGGAAATTCAGCCAGATCGCGACGAGGATGATGGTGCCGGTGACGATCGGTGTGAGAAAGGGCGACATATGGGCCAGGATCAGGCCATTGGCGATGACGGCGACCGTCAAGGCGCCGAGAACCGTGCCGAGGATCGTGCCGCGGCCGCCGAAGAGGCTGGTGCCGCCGAGCACAACCGCGGCGATGACGTCGAGTTCGAAGCCCTGCCCCGCATTCGATGACCCCGACCCCAGCCGGGCGGCGAGAATGATGCCCGCTGCGGCAGCAGCCGTGCCGGACAGGATATAGACGCAAAGCATGACGAAGCGGGTATTCACACCGGCCCGGCGCACGGCCTCGGCATTGGCGCCGATGCCCGTCACGTACCGGCCGAAGGGCGTATGGTTGAACACGGCATAGGCAAGGATCAGGGCCACCAGCGCAATCAGTGCCGGCACAGGCACACCCAGGAACCATGCCCTGCCGATGGCGGTAAAGGGGTTTTCGGCATCGACGGGAATGGAATAGCCGGCGGTGATGAGCAAGGCCAGGCCACGCACGACGGAAAGCCCGGCCAGCGTGACGATGAAGGCAGGGATACGCTCATAGGCGATGAAGAAGCCCTGCAGGGCGCCGACCGCGCCGCCGAGAAGCAACATGAGCACGACGACGAGCGGCCATGCCAGCCCCGTCTGCAGCAATGCCGCCGAAAGGGTTGCCGCCAGGGCGAGCACGGACCCCACGGACAAATCTATGCCACCCGTGGTGATGACGAAGGTCATTGCGGCGGCAACGATCAGCAACGGCGCCGATTGACGCACGATGTTCAAAAGGTTGGGAGCCGTCAGGAAAGCGCCGGTGAAGACGGAGAAGAAGATGCAGACGACCAGGAAGAACAGCGCAATCGACACGATGCTGCCATTGCTCATGATCTTGTCGCGCCATCTGCTCTTATGGATACGGGAATGAGGCGTCGTTGCAGCCGTCGCATGTGTGGTGGAAGACGATGTCGTCATGCCCGTGCTCCCTGATCCTTGGCCGCAAGATCCTTGCGATGACCTGCCGATCGCGCCTCGAATTTGCGCCCGACGATCAAGTTGACGACCTCCTCGATGCTCGTATCTTCAATTCTGCGCTCGGCGACATTGCGCCCCTCATACATGACCTGAATGCGATCGCAGACCAGAAACAGGTCCTGCAGCCGGTGGGTGATCAGGATAACGCTGACGCCCCGGGCGCTGACGGCCTTGATGAGATCGAGCACCGCTTCCACTTCGGCGACCGCCAGAGCCGCCGTCGGCTCGTCCATGATCAACACCGAGGGATCGAACGACGCGGCGCGGCCGATCGCGATCGATTGGCGCTGTCCACCGGAGAGATTTTCCACCTTCAGGCGGGTATCGGCAATGACAATGCCGAGCCGATCGAGCATGTCGCGCGCCTGGTCATGCATTTTCCGGCTGTCGAGAAACGGAAAACCGAGCAGGCGGCGCCTGGGTTCGCGACCGAGAAAGAGATTGCCGGCGACATCAACGCTGTCGCAGAGAGACAGGTCCTGATAGACCATTTCTATGCGTGCGGCGCGTGAATCGGCGGGAGATGCGAAGGATACGGTCTTTCCATCGATCTCGATGGAGCCGGAATCGGGAATGACCGCTCCGGACAGGACCTTGCTCAAGGTCGATTTGCCGGCGCCATTGTCGCCGACAAGGCCGAGAACTTCGCCCGGCTTCAGCGTCAGCGACACATTGTCGAGGGTCTGGATCGTCTGGTAGCGTTTGCAGATACCGGTCATTTTGACGCGGTAGACTTCGTCGTTCATGGCGTTTCCACCCGAGGCGTTTCTATCATGCGCAGGTCATGCAAACCGCGGCCAATCCCGGCCACGGTTTGCCGCATCAAGCCATATGCCTATTTGAACATGTCTCTGAACTTGTCGACATTGTCCTTGGTGACGATCGTCACCGGCACATTGATGATCTTGTCGATCGTTCCGCCCTTCTTGACCTTGTCGAGCGCTTCGACGGCGGCCTTGCCCTCACCGGCCGGGTCCTGCTGGATAACGGCGGTGACCCAGCCCTGATCGATGCCTTCGATCGCCTGCTTGGTCAGGTCCCAGCCGAATACCTTGATGTCGCCGGTGCGACCCTGGCTGGTGACGGCCGAAACCGCGCCGAGCAGCGCCGGCTCGCCGGTGGCGTAAAGCGTCGTCATGTCGGGATTGGCCGTCATCAGGTTTTCAGCCGCGCTGAGCGCGACGTCCTGAACGTTCTGGCCGTCGACCGTATCCAGGAAGGTCACTTTCTCTCCGCTGGCGGCGACAGCCTTCTTGAAGCCATCGAGACGCTGGTTCTGAATGAAGGAATTCAGAGCCCCGACGACGCCGATCTTGGCGGAGCCGGCCATCTTGGCCTTGACGTAGTCGGCATAGAACTTGCCGATATCCTCGCCGGCCTTGGTGTTGTCGACACCGACAAAGGCGATGTTGTCGCCATCGGGAATCTGCGCATCGATGGCAATGACCGGAATACCGGCCTTCTTGGCCGCCGTGACTGCCGGCTTCACGCCGTTCACGTCGATCGCCACCAGGATAATGCCGTCAACCTTCTGGGTAATATAGGTTTCGATCGCGTCATTTTGCGCGCTCGGCACGTTATTGGCATTGAAAATGACGAGATCGGCGCCGACCGCCTTGGCAGCGGCCTTCGCACCGTCATTGATCTGGTTGAAGAAGAGTGCCTGCTGGTTGATCGTCACCAGCGCGAAGGTTTCGGCAAAAGCCGATGCGGAGCCGAAAGCAAGCGTCATGGCCGCAGCCACGGCGCAGCCGGCTGCATATCTGGAAAGGCGCATCTGTGTTCCCCTTGCGGAAAGGCCCGTGATCGGGCTCATTGGCGTTATCAGCAAAGGCATAATTCAAGAAACTTGAATATTTGTCAAGTCTATTGAATTTTACTCGGCATTGATCCCCAAACAGCCCGCGGGGTGGCCCATCCGCACGGGCCGCCAGAGTGTTACAGCGCATAATGAAAGCGCCGGAACACACTAACCTGTTGTTTTCACGCGATCCCGGAAGGAAAGCCGCTTCGCGC
>JASGEG010000415.1:0-8772 GCA_047606605.1 Rhizobium sp. | reverse complement strand
CTCCAGCGGGCCGAGCGCGGGCGCCACATGCGCAACCGTCGGATAGGCGATGAACTCGTTTGGCGCGGTGGCCGCCTCGAACGCCTCGATCAGCCGTTCGCGCTCCTTCAGCAAGGTCAGATAGTCGACCAGCGTGATCTTCTCTCCGAGCCGCGTGCGGGCAACGACGCGCCGATCCATGGCCGCCGCGTCCGGCCCGGACAGGCGCTGATGGTGAATCCCATAGGCTTCCGCCGTGACCAGCGGCCCGTGCTTCGCCATCAGATCGAAGACGCCGCTGAAGGTCGGGAAAGCGTGCCGGCGCACGCGCACGCCGGCACGCTGCAGCCTCTCGATAGTGGCTTCGAACGCCTCCCGCACCCCATCCTCGACATCGTCCATGACCACCGTCTCGGCCACCACGATCGAAATGTCGCGCGGGCTTGCGCGAGTAACCTCCGGCACGAGACGCCGCCGCATCGCCGCATCGACCCAGATGGCGTCCTGAACGGTACGGCATAAGGGGCCGAGGGAATCGAGGCTTGTCGCCAGCGGAAACACGCCCGCCATACTATAGCGACCCCGGCTTGCCTTGTAACCGACGAGGCCATTGAAGGCGGAGGGAATGCGCACCGATCCGCCCGTATCCGTTCCGATCGATACCGGCACAAGGCCGGCGGCGACCGCGACGGCCGAGCCCGATGACGAGCCGCCCGGCACGCGCGCTACATCCGTGGATCTCGGATTGAGCGGCGTGCCGTAATGCGGATTGAGGCCGAGGCCGGAAAAGGCGAACTCGCTCATATTGACCCGGCCGAGGCTCACCATGCCCGCATCCGCCAGCGCCTTGACGACATCGGCATCCTCTTGCGCGGGCGCGTCATTGGCAAGAACGACGGACCCCGCCGTGGTCGGCAGGCCGGCCATGGCGAACAGATCCTTCCAGGCAACGGGGATACCCTCCAGCAGCCCGCGCGAACGTCCTTCGCGCAGCCGTCGCGACGAAGCACCCGCCTCCTCTTTCGCGCGCGTCTCCAGGAGCCGCGTGAAGATCGCCTGATCCCCATGGGTCCGGATCGCATCCAGGCTCTCCTCAGCCAGCGCAACCGGATCGAGGCTGCCGGACTGGATCAGCACCGATAATTGCGCGATCGATTTGCCGAGATGTGTCTGCGTCATTGCCCCTGCTCTCCCCTGCCGCCGACCAGCTGCATCCAGCGGCGCACCAGATAATTGTGTTCATCCATTGTCGTATTCCAGACGGCAATGCAATTGGCGCGCTGCCAATAGGACCCGCCGCTGCGCGCCGAGCCTTTTCTGATCCGTATCTGCCCATCCGGGCCGGGCAGGTCCTCGCTCGCGGCGGCGCCCTCGTACCAATAATCCCATTCCGCCTGCGTCATGAACCGGCGGGAACGCTGCGGCGTCGAGATGTAATAGCCCTGCCGCGCGACGACGGCGCCCGGCCATCCCGAAATCCACCAGTTCAGATAGTCATAGGCGACATCGAGGAGGCGACCGCTCAACTGTTTCGAAAGGCACAGGCCACCATGCCAGGCGCGATAGCCTTCGGCGGGCACGGCCTGCTCGACCGGCACGCCCCTGGAATTCAGGATGCCGATTCCGGGCGACCACATGCTCTGGACGCTGGTCTCGCCAGCGATCATCAGCCGCGCCGCATCCTCGGCGGTTTTCCAGAAACCCCGGAAAAAGCCGGCCTTCTTGCGTTCCTCCAGCAGGTCGATCAGCTGATCGATCTCCTGAATCGACATATTACCGATATCATCGAACGACAGGAGGCCGGCGGCCTGGGCGGCCAGCGCCGCATCGAAGATGCCGATGGCAGGCTCGTCCACCAGCGCCACCCGGCCCGCCCAGCGCTCGTCGAAAAGCGCGCCCCAGGAATGCATGCCGACGCCATTTGGCGCCTGATCGGTCCGATAGGCGAAGCTGTCGAAATTATGCGTGGTCGGCAGCATCGAGATGAAGCGCGACGGCGTATCGCCGAGCGCGAGATTGGGCTGGACGAAGAGCTTGCGCGCCGGCACGTCGCCGAGCCCCATCCTGGGATTGGGGCCGATGTGACCGGTCTTCGTCAGATCGTTGACCTCGTCCCAGAGACCGATCCGCTGGGTATCGACGGGCTGGATCGCGCGCCAATGCCAGACGATATCGAGATTGTGGAAGCATTGATCATAGATATCGTAGGTTTCCGGCTCGCGCGCCGCCTTGTACTGCGTCGTCAGGAAATCGTTGTTGTCGAAGGTCACGTCGATGCCGAGATCCTCCTGCGCGCGCAGGCGCAGTTCCTCCAGCAGCGAGATCGCGGTGCCGAGCACGCGCAGACGCGGCCGACCCTTCAGATGCAGAGCAGGAGCGGACAGGGTTTTTGCGACGGATTCATGCTTGTTCATAGGGATACCGGTTATCTCATTGCGCCGCGGCAATTGTGCAGGATACCGTGGACGACACCTGCGGCATCCGCGCCAGTGTGAAGGCTTCGAAGGAGCGTTTCAAGAGAGCGCCGTCGAGCCCGTCGAGAATGAAGACCAGACGCGAGCTGCGGTCCTGCGAAGGCCATCGGTCCATATGAACGGGCGTGTGAACCAGATGCTGGACGCCGTGAACCGCCACAGGACGCTCCTCGCCGCAAAGATTGAGGATACCTTTCACGCGCAGTATGCGCTCGCCATGGCGATTGAGCAGCATGGTCAGCCAGAGCCCGAAAGCCGTCCAATCGACCGGCCGGTCGATGCTGAGCGAAATCGAGGAAATCGCCGCCTGATGCGGCGCGCCGTCCGATGAGACCAGCTGCACCGGCTCCTCGCAATAGAAGCCGCTCTGCGACAGGCCGCTGCTGGACGAGACATTGCTTTGAACCGCGACCAACGCGGAGAGATCGAGATCCGGATCGGCCGCCATCAGGATCGGGGCATCGGGATTGAGTATGCGAAGGCGCGCCTGAAGAGCCTGCTTCTCACCGCCCTCCTCAAGATCGGTCTTGGTGAGGATCAACCGATCCGCGACTGCGGCCTGCCTGTTGGATTCGATATAGGTGTCGAGCTGGCGCAATCCGTTCACTGCATCGACCGTCGCAATTACGTTGCCGGCGCAGAAATGATGCCGGAGCACCGGATCGGCCTTGATCGTGGACAGAACCGGGAAGGGATCTGCGAGACCCGTGCTTTCGATGATGACGCGCCGGAACGGCGGCAAAAGCCCGCGCTCGCGGCGCGAATAAAGCTCCTTGAGCGCGGCTGCGAGCTCGCCCCGCACCGTGCAGCAGACGCATCCCGAACGCAGCAGCACCATCTCGCCATCCACGCTTTCGACGAGATCGTGGTCAAGCCCGATCTCGCCGAACTCGTTGATGAGCACCGCCGTATCGGCAAAGGCGGGATCGGCCAGGATGCGCTTCAGCATCGTCGTCTTGCCGGAGCCGAGGAAGCCCGTCAGCAGGTTGATCGGCAGAAAACCGCTCGCCTCAATCGACATGCCGTGCCTCCATGCGCCCGATGAAGGCATCGTCAAGCGGGTCGCAGGGTCGGCCGACGAGCCTTTCGGCCGCCGGCCAGAGGTGACCGAGATCCTCGATAATCTCGCTCCTGCCCGTTTTCGTCGACAAGACAAAGGATGCGCCCTGCCAGTCGGCGAGGACAAGGCCGAAACCCGAGAGCATCGCGTTGGCGGCACGCACGCGCTCGGCACGCTCGCGCCGCCGGTCGGGGCTGGCGTGGTTGCGCGTGAAGACGCCCGGCCGCGCCGCGGCATCTGTCCAGTGCTCATTGCCGCCGAGCACGCCGCACAGTGAACACATGGCGATCCGCCTCCTTGAGATACACTCGGTACTTCAGCTTAGCCGGCTATTTCTTGCGCGGAAAGCGGGCGGCGAAATCGTCGGCGATCTCGTTCATCGTCACGAACTTCACCCCGGGATGCTTGATCATGTGTGCGTAGAGCCGCTCCAGCATCATCAGCACCTGTGGCCGCCCGGCGACGTCGGGATGGATGGTGATCGGGAAGACGGCATAATCCATTTCGCGATAGACCCAGTCGAACTGGTCGCGCCACATCTGCTCGATGTGATGCGGATTGACGAAGCCGTGGCTGTTGGGGGATTTCTTGATGAACATCATCGGCGGCAGGTCGTCGAGATACCAGGATGCCGGGATTTCGATCAGATCGGTTTCCTGACCGCGCTTCAACGGCACCATCCAGTCCGACGGCTTGCGCGAATAATCGATTTTCGTCCAGCTGTCGCCGACGCGCACATAATAGGGCGTGAAATCATTGTGCATCAGCGAGTGATCGTACTTGATGCCACGCTCCAGAAGCAGCTCGTTGGTTACATTGGAGAATTCCCACCAGGGCGCGACATAACCCGTCGGGCGCTTGCCGGACAGCTTGGTGACCAGTTCGATGCACTTGTCGAGGATCTCGGTCTCCTGTTCGCGCGTCATGGCGATCGGATTTTCGTGGCTGTAGCCGTGGATGCCGATTTCATGGCCGGCATCGGCCACGGCCTGCATCTGCTCCGGGAAGGTCTCGATCGAGTGGCCGGGAATGAACCATGTCGTCTTGATGCCGAAGCGTTCGAAGAGCTTTACCAGCCGCAGGCTGCCGACTTCGCCGGCAAAGAGCCCGCGCGAAATATCATCGGGCGAATCCTCGCCGCCGTAAGAGCCGAGCCAGCCGGCCACGGCATCGACGTCGATGCCAAAACTGCACAAGATTTCCTTAGCCATGGGATGACCTCCTTCAATCAGGTTTTCTGTCGTTAATGGGCTGGAATGACGGTCGCATCGGCCGGATTCCAGGTGAGCATGACGTCGGCGCCGACGGGAAAGGCGCCGGGCCGGTATTTGTCGACATGCGCTTCCAGGGCGAGACCGCGGCCGTCGGGCAGGCTGATGCCGATCTGCGAGATGTGGCCGACCACGTCGAAACGCTCGACACGCGCGCCGACCACATTGCCGCCGAACGCCCCGGCGAGACTGTCGCGCGCTGAGCCGCCTGCCGCGTGGACCTCGATCGCTTCCGAGGGGATGACGATGTTGACCCTGCTGGAGAGGCCGCCATTGGCGCAGCCCGACAGCGTGCCGAACGCGGTCGAAACGAAGGTGCTGTCGGCCTTGGTGCCGGCGACTTCGCCTTCGAAGATGGTATTGCGGCCGATGAACTGCGCCACGAAGGGCGTATCGGGGCGCGTGTAGAGCTGATGCGGCGGGCTGATCTGCTCCACCCTGCCCTGGTTCATGACGACGATGCGGTCGGACAGCGCCAGCGCTTCCGACTGCGCATGCGTGACGAAGACAAAGGTCACGCCGAGCCTCTTCTGCAGCAGCTTCAGCTCGTTCTGGATCGCCTTGCGCAGATTGGCGTCGAGCGCGCCCAGCGGCTCGTCGAGCAACAACACATCCGGTTCGACCACGAGGCCGCGCGCAAGCGCAATGCGCTGGCGCTGGCCGCCGGAGAGCTTGTCCGGCTTGCGCTCGGCGATATCCTCCAGCCCGAGGGTGGCGAGAATGCGCTCGACCCGGCCATCCCGCTCGGCTTTCGGCATGCCCTTGACCTCGAGGCCATATCCGACATTCCGCCGCACAGTCATATGCGGAAACAGCGCATAGTTCTGGAAGATCATCGATGTCGGCCGCTTCTGCGGCCTGACATCGTTCATGCGCTCGCCCTTGATCATCATGTCGCCGGAGGAAATGCTTTCGAAGCCGGCGATCATGCGAAGCGTCGTCGTCTTGCCGCAGCCCGATGGGCCGAGGAAGGCGATGAACTCCCCTTTCCTGATCGAAAGATTGAAGTCGATGACGGCAGGCGTGCCATTGTCATAGACCTTGCCGACATTGATGAGTTCCAAATCATATATCATGAGAGATCTCCGGGCGTGGACGGGAAGGCGGACATCGCCTCCCCGCGGGGCATAGGATGGATGGCCGACGCCATCGGATCAGGCATTGAGGAATTCATCCCATTTCTGGACGAGATGGTCGTATTCGTCCGGCCACTGATGCCAGTAGGCGACGTTCTTGGCGCGCTCCGCCAGCGAGCCGCCATCGCGCAGATCGCCTTCCTTGATGCCGCGCTCGGCAGCACCGACCCAGGGCTTGCCCTCGTACCAGAAGGCATATTTCTCCGGCGCCATGACCTTCTGGATATTGGTCGACGGCGAGTAATAGCCCTGTTCGGAAACGGTGATGCCGGGCTCGCCGGAGAGCCAGTAATCGGCATAGGCGATCACCGCTTCCTTGTTCGGCGTGCCCGCGATCATCGACGGGCCGATCGCCCAGCCGCGATAGCCTTCCTTCGGCACGGCATATTTGCAGGGCTTGCCCTGGGCCTTGACCGCCATAACGGCCGGCTGCCAGGCGTCGCAGACGACCATCTCGCCCGACGCCATCAGGTTGACCAGCTCACCGAAATCGCCCCAGAGAGCACGGAACTGCCCGTCCTTCTTCTTGGAGACCAGGAACTTCGCCGCTTCGTCGATTTCGGCCGCGCTCGGATTGCCGGGATTCTTGACGTTCAGAAGGCCAAGCGTGTTCATCGCCATGATGGCCTGGCCGAAGGCGATTAGGGGATCGGTGTTGAGGCCCGACTTGCCCTTCCACTTCGGATCGAAGATCGCCGACCAGGTGTTGGCCTCTTCGGCGGAGAGAACGTCGGGATTGTAGCCGATGGAGTCATAATTATAGACCGCCGGCACCATGTTCAGCGTAGTCTTGGCGTCATCGGCCCAGATCTGGCCGACAATCTGCTGCTTCACCTCCCACTTGTCGGAGGGCGTGGTGAAGGTATCGCGGATATTGGCCCAGTTCTTCAAGGAGGCTGCCGGCACCGGCTCGACATTGTTGGTCATGACGATCGACGGCAGGCGCTCGCCGATGATCTCCCAGCAATCGTAATCCTTGGAGCCGGAAAGGATCTTGGTCTGCGCGTCGGGAAAGGTCGCCGCCGTGCCGGAGGTCTGCCCGACACCACTCACCTTGCGGAAGTCGTCGAGGATGCGCTCCTGGACGGTGACCGAAAGGCCGATGGTGCGCAGCTGCTCCTTGGCAAGGTTGGCGGCCTGCGCATAGGCTGCCCGCGACGACAGGAAGGGCGTACCGCCCCCGATCGCGAGTGCCATCACGCCGGCGGAATGCTTCAACAGAGAGCGTCTGTTTATTTCCATTTTGGACATTTCTGTTCTCCTGTGCTGATTGCTGTTCCCCAGAGCGGTTCAGCTTTTCACGGAAACTCTGAACCGCTCTATCTCTTTGTTTGCTCACAATTCCGGACGGAAAACCGCTGCGCACTTTTCCTGGAATTGCGCCAGGCCCTTTGCGGGCCTGCTTCATTGCCGTATCGCCCCTGCCCGGCAGTTCGCCGGGACGACGGCGATCAGTACCGCCCCACGAGGAGGCCACCATCCACGACCAGAACCTGGCCGGTCATGTATCTCGCGCCGTTCGAGGCGAGGAATGCGATCACCTCGGCGATGTCTTCGGGTTCGCCGAGCCGGCCCATGGGGATGAACGCGGCCGCCTTTTCGGCGCCGACAGGGCCGAGCGAATTCTCCTCCGAAAGAAGCTGCGCCGTGCGGATGTAGCCCGGCGCGATGCCGTTGACCCTGATGCCGTCCTTCGCCAGTTCGACGGCGAGCCCGCGCACCAGGCCGACGACACCGGACTTCGCGGCCGAATAATGGACATGCTCGTCCCAGCCATAGGCGACACCCATGATCGACGAGAGCGCGACGATGCTTCCCGATCTGCGGGCACGCATGCCGGGCACGGCCGCACGCACCAGCTTGAAGATGCCCTTCAGATCGACATCCATGGTCAGGTCCCACTTGTCGTCGGTGAGCTTCTCAAGAGGTGTGCGGTGCGCGATGCCGGCATTGGCGACGATCACGTCGATCTTGCCGAAGCGCGCCTCGACATCGGCTACCAGCCGGTTCGCAGCCTCGGTCGAGCGCACGTCGTAGAGGTGAAACTCGGCCGAACCGCCGGCGGAAAGAATGGCGCTGACGGTCTCCTCGCCTTCCTTTTCGAGAATGTCGGTAACGACGACATGGTCGCCGAGCGCAGCAAATGCCTTGGCTGCCGCCTGGCCGATGCCGATGCCCGCACCCGTGACGATGACGACCCGCTTGTCTAAACTGTCCATCTGCTTTTCTCCTTCAGAGCATCACGTCGCCGGAATTCGGCCCCAGCGTCTGGCCGACGAAAAGGCTCGCTGCCGGCGAGGCCAGGAACGCCACGGTCGCGGCCACCTCTTCCGGTTCGCCGAAACGGCCGAGCGGCAGTTCGCGCTTCTTGCGTTCGCGCCATTCCTCGGAAAGACCGAGCACCAGCGGCGTGTTGATCGGCCCCGGCGCCACCGCATTGACGCGCACCCCGCGGCTGGAGACCTCGCGGGCAAGCGCCTTGGTCATGCCGATGATCGCCGCCTTGGCGCCGGAATAGTGAACCAGCTCGATGCCGCCGATCTGCCCGAGCTGGGAGGCGACATTGACGATGACGCCCTCGCCCCGCGCCAGCATCGAGGAGATGACGGCCTTGGTCATCAGGAAGGTGCCGCGCACATGCACGGCAAACATCCGATCGAAATCCTCCAGCTCCAGGTTTTCGAATGCCGCCTGATGCGCGATGCCGGCATTGTTGACGAGAAGGGCGACGTCGCCGTGCGAGGCCTTGGCAGCGGCATGGATCGCCGCCACATCCTCGGGACGCGCGACGTCGCCGGCGACCGCGGTCGCCACGCCGCCCGCTTTGTTGATCTCCGAGGCGACAGCCTCGG
>JASGEG010000414.1:0-13288 GCA_047606605.1 Rhizobium sp. | reverse complement strand
CTTGGCAAGAGCCTCGGATAGCGTCGAATAGAGCGTGATCTTGTCCTGGAGCGCCTTTTTCTGATCGTCGCTCAGATTGAGCTTTTCGGCCTTCTGCCACGTCTCCAGCGAAAAGCGCGCATTGTCGGCCGCAACGCCGTATTTGCCGAGAAGCGATGTTTCGAGCTGAACCGAGGCAATCCGGTCGCCCGCAGTCCTGAGAAGGTCGTCCTGCTTTTTCTTTAGCGCGTCAGCAGCATTGGCAGCTTTGGTAGCCGCCGCTTCTCGTTCCGATTCGGCCTTTTTACGCGCTTCGGCATTGGCGCGCTCCATTTCCAGATTGCCGGCGTCGTTAATGCGAGACCTGCGCTGTGCAGGGGTCTCGTCATTGTTATATTGCGCAGCCGCCTGCGCCCTTGCGGCGGCTGCCCTTTGCTCGGGCGTCTCGGCGTTGATTCCAGCCACCTGGGCATCATATGCCTGCTTTTGGCGCTGCGCTTGTATGCGCTGTTGCTGAAGGAATGCATCATAGTTGCCCATATCATTCGCGTTGGTCGTGCCTTGCGACAACAACATGCCGTTTGGACCAACGTCATTGAATAGGGCTGCGCGTATGCGCTGATATTCCTTTGCGCTATCCGCCGCCGTCTTTAGAGCGTCGGATTCCGCGATGATTTTATCTTTGACTTCAGTGCTGAGATTTGGGTTTTGTTCGATCGCGGCATAGAATGCCTCAAAATCCCCCTTACCCTTCTTCACCTCGTCACGAAGCTTTATGATTGCATCTGCAATCGGAGCGTATTCTGAATCTACGGCAAAGTCGCCGCCGCCCCTTACCCTCGTCCTGGATGTACCGAGTGTATCAAAATACTTGCTGGCCTCCTTACGTGTCGCAACGTTCAGGGATGCCGCACTTTGATTACCTATTGCATTAGCCAGCGCTTTACTTTGTGCCGTTCCTGCTTTGGCCGCGGCGGCCGCAACCCCGCCGTAGGCCTCTGCAATGCGCTTGATCGATTCCTCGTTTGACTTCAGCGCATCATCGAGACTCTTTGCCTCATCGCCGGAAGACGTAAAATACTGAATGAGCGCAGCGGCACCCGCCGTCAGACCGATCGTGACGAGAGACACAGGACTGATGAGCGATGTGAAGGCCGCACCAAGGGCGGCGACTACGCTTCGCCCTTCTCCCAATGTCTGGAGGACGCCTGCCAACTGAGTGCCCTGCTGCAAGCCGATCTGCAGCGGATTCATGCCCATCGCCGACGTGACGGCAACATCCTGGAACTGGGCAGCAATGTTCGCCGTCTGGAATCCGCTGACTGTTTGCCTATTCGCACCGGCAGGTATCTGCGCTAGAGCCGCATTGCGGCCCTTGATCGCTGCCGTGGAAGCAAGGGCGGATTGCCGCTCCTTGCTCATGGCGGCCTGATATTCGGCGCTGGAGATCGCTCCGAGCGCATGCGCGCGACGGATACCCTCGACATTCGTCTTGTACTGGTTGATGACCGAAAATAGCGGAGAATATTTGGCGCGAAGCCGCTCCAGTTCCTTGCCCTGGTCGGCCAGAACACCTGTCCATTCCTTCGCGCTGCGCGTACCAATGCCTACCATGGCATTGATACGGTTTTGCATTGAGGTCGAGACGGAATCGTCAATTGCCTTTCCGACCGCCGAGAACTTGCGCGTCACGCTACCATATAGGCCGTCGAGCGTTTGCTCGATGCGCTGGACGCTGCGTCGCAAGGTGGCCTGGTCGGCGCTGATGCTGATAATCAGGTCGTCGGCATTATCGCCCATGATGAAATCACCTATCCATATCGCTGTACAAGGGCCAGCAATTCGCCGTCGCTCGGCGCATCGGTCGATTTTCCAGCGTCATTCGCATCGTTGAAGCCACGGATTGCCTCAAAGAATTCCGTCAGGGTGGCGTTCCAGAAATCATCCGGCCGCCACCCCAATCCGCCTATTCCAAGGCGCATCCAGTCGCGCCATGGAAACGGTTTGTCTATGCCGTCTCGTCGACGGCTTCCCCGTTTCCCTCGCCACCATCAAAGTGATGGGCAAGGATAGCGTTGAAGGCGACCCCGCAGGCTTCGAAATGGCGAAGCTGCAATTTCTTGAGCGCCTTTATGACGTCCCCCCTGATGGCCAGAAGCTCGATGCCTGCCCATGTCGCCGATGCCTCGACGCCGGAAAGCCGAAGAAACAGATCGTTCAGCGACTTGCATTGCAGCCGGCTAGAGACGGCCGCGAGCCGCTCCATTTCCGCTGCAAGAACGAGCGGAACGTCATCGATCCATAACCCCACCTCGCCGCGCGCCTCGTTGACCTTGAGCGGAAACGGCTTTTCAGCCGGCTTCTGCTTTTCCGCCACCTTCCTTGTCGGAGCCCTGCTCATATCACGAACCCTCCGCCACGAAGGTATATTCGGTCGTGGTGTTCCACGTCGCGCTGAACTCCATGGTGTTGGTTTCATCGCCCGAGAGCTCGAAATTCGTCACCACCCACTGCGCCTCATAGGTGCCGTCGCCGGGAACGACGACCTGGGCATTGAACGGTTCGTTATCACGGATATAGCCCATGAAAACACTGGTGTCGGTGCCGGTGATGACCTTGCCCGAGCCGGTGAAGCTGACCGCCTGGACGCCGGGTCGGCTGGTCTGCACGACCTTGCCACCGGGATCGGTGCAGCTCGGAACGGTCGTGTCGACACGATCCGACGACAGCGTGAAACTACGGGTCTTGATGCCGCACAGGTTGCTGAACGTTTCGGGCGAACCGCCGTCACCGATCTTGATCAGGAGGGTGCGGCCAAAGACCTGGCCGTCATCATAATCCTCAGCCATGGGATGATCCTTCTATAGGCTTGGGTTGGTCCGGTCAGGCCGGAATTTCCTCGACGCGCGCATCGAAGGTGATGACCGCGTGAGATGTGGCGCCGTCGGCATCGCGAAACACGCGCGTCTGGCTATGGGTGATGATCGCGACGCGGAAATGCGCCATCGGCAGGCTCGCCAGATGCAGCGCGTCGGCGACGGCGGATGCGACCTGTTTGACCTCCGGATATCCGGTCTTCCGCGACCAGGCATGCAAGGTGAGATACACCCGCCATGCGCGACGGCAGGTCATGTCGTCGTTCAGGAACTGGCTTTCGCCGATCGTGACATAGGGATAGGCTGCGTCATCTTCCGGATCGTCATAGACGCGATCGTCGATCAGCGCCGAGAGATCGGCAAAAGCTGTCAGCTGCGCGACGAGCGCGCCCTGCAATTCCAGATCGGGGCTCATGGCTATTTCTTCATCGCCTCGCGGACACCGCGGTTGACGGCCGCCAGCAGCTTGCGCCGCGCCTGCGGTTTGAAAGCCCGCCAGATCGGAAAGAGATGCGGATGCGCCCGCGAGCCGGGATGCTTCACGCCTTTAACAAAGACTTGTTCGCCTTCCTTGCCGGTGAATGCCAGCATCTTCGCCATCTTCGGCTTGATGGGATGGCCACTGGTGCCGAACTCCAGAAATCGCCAGATGAACATGGCGAAGATACCGGCCGCACTCGGGTCCTTCGTGCCGTTCGCGCCGGTGAGAGCATGCGCGCCCGGCCGATTGCGCAGGAAATCACCGTCGATGCTCTCGGCATATTCCAGCGTTGCACCACGCGGCGCCGCATCGCGCATCCTTTCGGCCGCCTCCTGCGCGATCTCGTATTTCGCGTCTGCCGCATATTTCTCGACGTTCGGCGCCAGTTGCGCGAGACGGCGGGACAACGCCTCGCGACCCACGATTTTTGCTTGTAAAGCCATCAGCCTGCCAATCCCTGCACAATGAGCATTTCCAGATATTGCCGACGCTCATCCGGATCGACGATCGTCTTGATGGCGAAGAAGCGCTTCGGCTCCCCCTTGTCGTTCTTGCCGGCGCGAGCATCGTAGACGCGCCAGTTCGGCGTGATCCCGCGTGTGTCGGCGCAACTGCGAACGATCAGATTATAGGGCTGCTGCGATTGCAGCCGCGCATGCGAGACGCCCTCGACATCGAGCCGGCTCGTGAACAGCGGTTGCAGGCGCGCGGAGATAGTGAAGCGATCGACCCATGTCGTCTGCTTGTTGCCATAAATGTCATCGACGAAGTCCTTTTCCTGAAAGGTCACGCGATGATCGAGCGATCCGGCCCCGCTACGCTTTACCATGCCGCTTTCCTTTCGATGCCTTGCGTCCCGGCGGACGATCGACGATCCGCCCCCGATCCTTCGCCACCGCCTCGCCGGCGCAGCGGCGGTGGACGAACTCGACCATGCCGGCGCGATAGGCGATGGTGACGGCCGGCGTCACCGCGAAATTGAAATCACGCGTAAAATGCACCCACGGCATCACGAACCGAAATGATCGAGCACGCGCCATACCCGGTAGGGAGCGAGCAAGGTCCTGACGCCCTGCGGCAGGACCGCATCGCGCTGCGCAGCCTCGTCGGCCTCGCTGTTTTCGTACATGGCGGCCGTCAGCAGCAGGATCGCCACGGTGATGGCGGGCGTCACGGCAATGCCGTCTGTCGTGGCCGGCGTCTCGCCGGACGAGACCAGTTCCCTGTCGATATATTCGGCGACGATCGTCTCGGCCGCCGCCTGGTAGGCCGCGATGATCGTATCGTCGTCATCGAAATCGACGCGAAGATGCTGTTTGACGAGGTCAATATCCAGAAGACTCATCCACAATCCCTCATGCCGACCCCCATGCCGGCGAGCCGCCACGCGCGCCGCACTTCCGTTCTCGCCTGTCCGTCCGGATGCTTTTCGACGCTCGGGCCATCATCATGATCGACAAGGGAATGGACCGGATAGACCACCGGCCGGCGCCCCACCTGCCGCCAGGCCTCTCCCACGGCAAAGTCGGCCGGACGGTTGATCGGCATGGCCTCAAGGAGCGCGGCCACCTTGCCGGCAGGTGGCGAATAACAAACACCATGCAGAAGCTGCGGCAGGGCGATATGGCTCAATTGCATCTCGTCGGCGTTGCGCAGCATGTGGGCGATCGTCCGCTGCCATTGCGGCGGCCGTCCGGTTCCGAGATATCCAGAAAACAAATCGTTCGGGAACCGATCAAGCCACCATTCCGCCAGCGGCAGAAATCCCGGGACGGGAAGCGCATCGTCTTCCATGACGATGCAGCGGTCACGCTGCCCGGCGCACCATTGCAGCGCCTGTCGATGCGCCCGCAAGGCGCCGAGCCCCACCTCGTCCATGATCAGATGGGCGGAAAGACCGCCAGCCAGCCGCTCGGCCCGCCGGCGGCGCGCGTAGTGACCGATAACGACGATGTTCATTGGCGATATTTCCGCTTCCATGCGATATACCGGGCATCGTTCTCAAACTTCTTGACGCCGTACTTCTGTTCGAAGCGCCAGACCTGCGCCCATGTCAGCGCCCCGTCGTCGCTGCCGTCCGCATTGGTCACCTTGCCGATCGTCCTCGACGTCAGGTGCCTGACCTTCGATGAAGGAACAAGCATCGGATGGACCCCTGCCGCCTTCACCTGTTCGATGACGCTATCGTCCGAACACCAGAATCGGAAATCCTCGTCCAGGCCGCCGATCCTCTGCCAGAGCTCGCGCTTCATCATGAAGCACCAGCCGGAGAAATGCCGGCCGTTGACGATGCCGGTTTCATTCCTCGATATCCCCGATTGCCGGCGATCGTCTGGATTCACCGGCGACACGACCGCATGGCCGGCGGCAAGCAGGGCGTCCAGCCAGCCGGCGGAAAACTCAAGGTCGTTGTTGGCGATCATGAGCCACGGCGCGCTTCCCGTCGCCGCCGCCCTGTTGGCGAAGGCGTTGTAGGCAAATTCGCCGGCCTCGAACATGGTGATCGCCTCGCGATGACGGACGCCCTCGACCTGCTCGACCACGACGATATTGACCGCATGGTCCGCGGCACCAGACCGGCAGGTGTCTATGGTATGCTGCGTCATTTTCCGATGTGCATCGTCAAACGCCTTCGACAGGATGACGATATCGACCACAGGCGGACGCGCTCGCCGCGCTATGATGCCCTGAAACCGATCGAAGAGCTGCGTTTCGGTGGTCATGCTGCTGTAGTCGTAATGGTAAAGCACGCGGTCGATCGCATGCTCCGTCTTCAGCAACGGCCGCAGCTCGGCGGCATAGACGCTATCCTCGCCACACAGGACGGACGGAAACGGCGTCCGCAGCGCCAGCCTGCGTTTCACAGCGCAGATGTGGTTCGGCAGACGGTGATATTCTCCGCCGACATTCTCATCCCGCGCATATTTCAGCGAGTATCGGCAGATCTTCGCCGGACCGCCATCGATGCGCACCTTGACCTGAAACGTGAGCACATCGGCACCCGATGCCGTCGCCTTCAGGAGCATGGACATGTAATCAGGCTCGATCCGGTCGTCATCGTCGACAAAGGCGACGTATTCGCCCCTCGCCAGCCTCACCATCTCGTTGCGCTTGTCGCCAAGCGTCATGGACTTCGTGTCCGTCACCATCAGGATTTCCACGCGAAGCCTGTCATCCTCGCAAAGCGCCTCATACTGACCGTAGATCTGCTCCTGAATCTTCTGCGCCATCGTCTTCCATCGCGTATGCACCGACGGGATCAGGACCGACAGCATCATCCTGTTTTCCGTTCGCATCGGCAGGCGCCGATAATCGACATATTCCGCACTGTTGCGCTTCTGCTCCGCCAGATGCGGACTTGCCTTGTGCCGCGTCGTTTCCGGGACGGAAGACTGAACATCGCCGGCTTCGTCCGACGCCAGAAACAGGCCTGACGAAGCCGGCACATCCTGGTAGCGGCAGGTGGTGAAACCGGCATTATAGATCCGGTCCGACCAGCTCTCGTGCTCGAAGCCCCAGACGCCGAATGCAGGGTCCATGCCGCCGACGCGATCGACGACCCGCCGCTCGACATAGAGCATGCAGCCTTTCGGCCGCGTATAGCCGATGATATCACCACCCCGATAAACCTGCGCGCCGCCCCAGATGTACATCAGATGCGGCTGCGACGACCGCACATAGGGCCGCCACCAGTCAGCCTTCACAGGCCAGGTATCGTCATCGAAAAGAAACAGATGCTCGCACCCGGCATCCATCAACGCCTCGATGCAGGCATTCTTCGACAGGGCAATGCCCTTCGCCTCGTCATGACGCAGCAGGCGGGCCCATTCGGGCACCGTTGCCGCGGGATCGGAACCATCATCGACGACGACGAAAACCGCGTCATCCGGAAGATATCTGCGGTGATGCTCCAGGGCCTTTGCCAGCATCGCCGGGCGATTATGGGCAGTGACGGCAATTCCAATACGGCCGGACTGCCGGCCGGCGGGCACATAGGGCGCCCCATCGATCAGGACTTGCATGCAATCCTCGGAAGATGAGCGGGGCGCCCCACGGCGCCCCGCTGCTGATTACGAACCAGCCTCTACGTCACCATAAACGAAGGCTTCCGGGCGGTAGACGGCGAGCGCCAGGCGCTCTTCGACACGGATCGTGAACATGTTTTTCTCGAAGTCGTCCACGTTCTCGCTCGACAGCAGGACTTCGACATCCATGCGATCGAAGATCTGGGCACCGAGATTGAAGGCGCCGGTCAGAAACTCTCCGACGCCGATCGCCTGCGTCTGCACGACCGGCAGGCCCCAAAGGGAAGGCCCGATCGGAGACATGGCGTTGCCGACGATATAACGGCCCTCATTGTCCTTCGTCAGCTCGACCTTCGCCCAGTCGGTCGGGTGCAGCACGAAGCCGGAAGCGGGATATTCGGCCAGAATGACCTGCAGGACAGCGAGACGCAGGCGGTCGATCGCGGTTTCGTCGTCCGGGGTGAAGGCCGGAGCGAAAGCCGTCGCCTGTGGCAGGATGCCGTTCAGGTTCTGGCCGGTGTTGTCGCCATTCAGAAGCTGCTGCTCCTCGACATATTTCAGGCCGTAGGTGCCGCGCGCGTTGATGTAGGAGGCCAGCGCCGGCGCATCGTCGAGGATCTGGCGGGACGCCTTGAAGATATGGGCGATCGTCCGGACCGGCGTGGTATAGAGTTCGAACGTCAGGTCCGACGTGGGCTTGGTGGCGCCTTCGGCGACCGTCGCCGCCGAGTTCGTGTAGCCGGTCTCCTTGACGTACTCGACGCTGGAAGCCGAGGTGCGGCCGGGAGCCAGCAGGTCGCGGATGGTGAACTGACGGTTCGGAGGCGTGATGATGCCCGGAACACGCTGCCCCGGCACCAGCGACGTGCCGGCGGAAACGCCGGTGCCCACGGTGGTTGTCGCCGAGGTGATGTCCGCACGCTCGAAGCCCACGCGGATGGCACCGCGCCAGCCGCCGGACACATCGGTCGACTTGAACTTTTCGGAATTGACGACGATGTCGCCGATATCGCGCGGTTCGCGTACGATGGCTTCCTTCTGGCGATCGGCCGCCTTTTCCAGCTCGCGAACGCGGGTGACGGTTTCGCCGAGCTCGGACAGGGCCTTGTCGACCTTGCCGGTCAGCTCTTCCGACGCTTCGCCACTCCTGGCAAGCTTTGCGGTGAAGTCGGTGGCAAGATTGCCCACCTGTTCCTTGATGGAGACCAGTGAAGCGCCGAGCTCGCCGATCTTATCAGAAATGACATCAGACATTGGGATCTCCTATTTGCTGATGTTGATGGAAAAGGTCCTGGCGGTCGCCAGAACCCGGTCTAGTTCGGCGAGCCTCGCGGCCTGCCTTGCTGCATCAGCGTCGAGATCCCCTCGACTGTCCTTGAAGTAGAGCTTTGCAGCATGCTCCGCCTCCGACTTCGACAGGCCCATCAGTCCCCTGATGCCATGTTCGAATTCGCGAATGGTGATGTCTTCGCCGGCGGCCATCTTGGCCGACAGGATATGCGCCGCCTCGACGCGCGCCTGGTTGCGGGCCTTTACGCGGCGCACATAGGCCGGCTGCGTGTCCGCGCCGAAGCGCTCGAGCGTCTGATCCATCGTCGCGACGCGGTCGACCATGCCGCGATCGAGAAGCCGCTCGGCAAAGAAGGTGCGCCCCTGTCCGTATCCATCCTCGACCTTGCCGACGGTCGTGCCGCGACCCTCGGCCACAGCGGCGACGAAGCGGTCGTAGGAGCGGTTCACACCGTCCTGGATGTGCGCCAGCGCCTCGTCGCCCAACGGCTCGATCTCGCTGCCTTCCGTCTTGTACTTGCCGGCCGAAATATAGGTCCGCTTGATGCCGCGCTTTTCCATGGCGGCGGAAACATCGTCATGGGCGGTATAGACCCCAATCGAACCGGCCCGGCCGGACGGGGTGACAACAATCTCGTCAGCCGACGATGCGATCCAGTAGGCCGCGCTTGCCGCGAGCGCGTTGACCTGCGCGACGATCGGCTTGTCGCCGCCCCGAAGGCTGCGGATCTCGGTCGAAAGCTCTTCCGTGCCGGGAACGGAGCCGCCGGGACTGTCGATATCGAGCACGACCGCCTTGATATCCTCGTTGGCAAGAGCGGTATGAAGCTGCTTCTTGATGCCGGCATAGGACGTTCCGCCGGACATCGCCGAAAACAGATCCATCTTGTTCGACAGGACGCCATAGACCGGGATTACAGCGATATTACCGTCCGTCTCGGCGATCTCCTTCGACCGCGCATCGCTGACCGCGGCGGCGAATTCGGTCGAAAACAGCTTTTCGCCTTCGGCCCTGGCAACGAGGATGTCCGCCAGGACAGCCAGCTTCTCGCGTTGAATCGCCCACGGCTCGGCCAGAAAGGCCGTCAGAACGTGCTCAAACTTCATGACTTTTTTCCTGTCTGCAGATTATCCGGCGCGCAGCAGCGGTTGCCGTCTCTAAAATCCGGCTATTCGGCCGCAACGCCGAGTTTGCCGAGCGGCGTCATCGTCCCGTTGACGATCGCGGCATCGCCGCCGGCGACGGTGCCCTTGTTTTCGTAGGCCCTGGCCTCATTCGGCGTATAGATGCCATTTGCGACCATCTTCGACAGAAATTCCGCCCGCGCCTGGCTATCGCCGCGCAGCAGACCTTCCATGCTGAATTTGACCACCGTGGTCTTGCGCGTGTTTGCGTCGAGAATGTCCCGGTAGATGGCCGATTCGATGCTCCTGAGCATCGGCGTCAGGCAGGTCTTGGTGAACTGCAGCACCAGCTGCTCGATGCCCGACCCCCATGTCGTCGTGCCGGACGCGGCATGGCCGATCATGACCGGCGGGACACCGAAGATGCGGCAGATCTGCTCGACGCTGTACTGCCTGGCTTCCAGAAGCTGCGCGTCCTTCGGGTTTATGGTGAGCTGGAACGGCTTCAGCCCGGCCTCCAGCACCGAAATGCCGCCCGCTTTCTCGGCGCCGGCGAACTGCCGCAGCGTGTCTTCGATCTGCTTGCGCTGCTCGGCCTTGAGCGTCTGGTCCGACATCAGGAACGTCGTGGCGATCAGGCCGCCCTTGTAGACCTTTCCCGCGGACTTCTCCCCGGCCAGGGCATTGCCGATGACGTTCCGCGCCATCGCGATCGGGGAAAGGCCCCTGTCGCAGCCGGGCATGATCGCGCCGCGCACATGAAGCATGTTTTCCGCCGCAATCTTTCGTTTGCCCCCCGCTCCCTGCGAATTCGTCCGTTCCGTCACCTCGTAATAGCGGACGTTGCGATCGTCCCGGCAGACTTCCACGCAAAACGGGTCGAGCGGTATGAGCGAGGAAAGCTTTCCGGCCCGCACCTTTTTTTCGGCGAAGAAATTGCCGTCCAGGCAAAGACAAATGGCCGCCATCGCCCAGAAATCCGCTGCCGTATCGTCAACGTTCGGCATATCATGCAGCAGCTCGTAGAGAACGCTCTTGCTGTCGACAGTGACGCCATCGGCGCCATAGACGAGACAGGGCAACGTCTTCACCGCATTCGCGACCAGATTGACGCAAGCCCAGACAGCATCGAGCTGCATGGCCTTGTCATAGGTGACCGTTTCGCCGCTCGTCGTGCCCGAACCGTAGAAAGCCCGCCAGGGTCCGGTCAGCAGGTTGAAAGGCTTGCCGATCCAATTCCAAAGCCCCATCACGGCATCTCCCTCACCACGTCACCGTGACCATGTTGTTGACGAAATCGTCGATGTTCCCATGCCCCGCTTCCGGGTTCCGGCTCATCAGCATGCCGGCATTGAAACCGGCCACCAACGGATCGATTTTGGCGCGCCCCGCGGTCTGTTTCGTGATCAGCACCGCGCCGCCACGCACCTCGACCCTGGCATTCGACACACACCATTTCATCATCGCCTGATCGGCGTGAACGAGCGTGCCATCCTTCAGCTTGCGCTCCATTCCCCAGGTAGCGGGCGACAGGGCCGCGCCCTGGCGGATAGCAACGAAAAGCTCGTCCGGAAGGCCGCGAGATGCCAGCTCGTCCACCAGGGCGGCAACACCGTAGGCGTCGAGGCCTACACCGGCCTCCCTGGGCAGAAGCCCGACTTCATGAACACGCACGATAATGTCGGCCACATCGCAAATGTCCTGCGTCGCTTCTTCACAGACCCAGAGATCGCCATCCTTCCTGAAGTCCAGAAGATCGGCGGCAATGTCCTTGCGGCGCTCCAGCACGTCCGGATGTGCCCATGCCCGGCTCCACATCAGCCAGCGCTTGGTAATCTTTTCGCGACCGATCAGCGTCAGGCCGAACAGATCGTCGAGGCCGCCGCCGTCGATGCCCGCCACCACCACTTCCGAACGCTCAAGCAGGGTTTCGAGCGTCAGCGTTTCATCGGTCGCGGACTCCCAGTAGTCGGCGCCGGGCCAGCGGTCGTTCATCAGCGCCAGGCCGACTTCGACGTTGAAATGCTGCGAGGCGATCAGCATCAACTGGCCGATACCCTCATGCTCCGCCTTGACGATTTCGTCGGCCAGAAAGGCTTCGTCCACGCTCCGGTTGAGGTTCGGATTGACCATGCCCCACGTCTCGGGCTTCTTCCAGCCACCGTCGCGCGAAAGGCGCAGCGGCAGTTCGTAGAGAACCGGCAGGATCGGCAGGTGCATCTTTCCGTCACGGACCTGGCGGGCGATGTCCAGTTCCGCCTTGAAGACGCCGGACGGCGGATCTTTCGATTGCGTCGTGATCTGCAGCAGGAAGCCATCCGGTCTGGCCGCCAGCGAACCACGGATTTCAATGAAGACCTCGTGCGCCTTTGCCTTCTTGGAAAAGACGTGGGTTTCGTCGATCAGGATGAATGTCGCCTTCGACCCGGTGATCACATCGGCGTCGGCGGCCTTAATGACGATCACCGCCAGCGAAATGCGATGCGTCAAGGTGCGCTGATGCTGCTGCAGGTGGAAGAGCTTGGAAAGCTCCGGATCGAGGCGAATGATACCGGCCGCCTGCTTGAAGGCAATGTCGGCAATCTTTTTCGTTGGGGCGATCAGCAGAAGTTCGGCTTCCGGCCGATGGTTCAGGATGGCCGCCGTGACCATGATCGCCGCCGCGACGCTGCTCTTGCCGTTCTTCTTCGGCACGAGCATGAAGAATTCGCGGATCATCCGCCGCCTGGCTTTGGCATCATACGAGCCGAACAGGGCGCGGACGAAATCAAAGACCCATTGACCGCAGGCCTCGCCATAGGTCGGGTTGCCGATGACATCCGGCACACGCAGGCGCTTGAAGACACGCAGCGCCTTTTCGGCCTCGTCCTCAAACAGCGGAAGGTCAGGGACGAGCGACAGGCCCTTGATGATCCGGTCTTCCCAATCCGGGCAGGCGGTCACCCACCCGCTGCGGAACTTGCTGGACGCCGCATGGATCGCCATCAGTTCACCGTCCCCGGAAAGCGCAGGTCATCGCCCCATTCGCTATTTTCGCCGGCGTTCTCGGCAGCCTGCGCGGCCTGTTCCTTCTTGCCGACGCTCTTCTTGCGGTCGTCGTCTTCGGATCGGTCGCCGCCGAAGGAGGCTGCAGCCAACATCTGGTCGTTGCGTTCCATGAGCCGTCCGAATTCCTTGAAGGCGCCGACATTGCCCGCTTCCGCCATCTGCCACGCCATTTCGAGCCGGCGCATTTCGAGTTGGTCGCGAGCGGCTTCACGCTTCTTCAGCTCGGGAAAATAATTCTTCCGCAAAGTCGGCAAAGAGATCGCGAGCGCGTTGGCAATGCGCGCATTCGCCCAGCCGAGAGCCACTAACATCTTGACTCTATTGCGGGTTTTCTCCGTCACCTCATGCGCGGGCCGACCGACCTTGCGGTCTCGCACAATAAAGGGGTTGCCGAAGAGGTCGAAAATCTCGTTCACAAGAAAAAAATCTCTGCGTGAGGGGGACGCGGGTCTAGGCGGCGGGAG
>JASGEG010000413.1:0-33114 GCA_047606605.1 Rhizobium sp. | reverse complement strand
TCCTGATGCCCTCCTTCATCAATCTCGGCGCCTATGTCGGCGAGGGCACGATGGTCGATACCTGGGCCACCGTCGGCTCCTGCGCGCAGATCGGCAAGCATGTGCATCTGTCGGGCGGCGTCGGCATCGGCGGCGTGCTGGAGCCGATGCAGGCCGGCCCGACAATCATCGAAGACAATTGCTTCATCGGTGCACGTTCGGAAGTCGTCGAAGGCTGCATCATCCGCGAGGGTTCGGTGCTCGGCATGGGCGTCTTCATCGGCAAGTCCACCAAGATCGTCGATCGCGCCACCGGCGAGATCACCTATGGCGAAGTGCCGCCCTACTCCGTCGTCGTCGCCGGCGCGCTGCCGAGCGGCAACACCATGGCGAACGGCCAGCCGGCTCCCAGCCTCTATTGCGCCGTCATCGTCAAGCGCGTCGATGAGAAGACCCGCTCGAAGACCGGCATCAACGAACTGCTGCGCGACTGAGACGACACGGGGAGCGCCGTCAGCGCTCCCCACACGCTTTCCGGGTGACATAACCCGCGCAATTGCTAAAATTGCCCTCGATAGAATCGCGGCGGGAATTTTCAGCCTGCCGTTCGCATTCTGCCATCGCTTTGCCATTTCCCGCCGGATAAGTAGCCTCCGATGACCGTCACCGATCCCGTCGCCAATCTGCAAACCCTGATCCGCTGCGCCTCCGTGACGCCGGCCGAAGGCGGCGCGCTGACAGCGCTCGCCGACATGCTGCTGCCGCTCGGCTTCAAGGTGGAGCGCATGACGGCCAGCGAGCCGGGCACGCCCGACATCGAGAACCTCTATGCCCGCCTCGGAACCGAGGGGCCGCACCTGATGTTTGCCGGACACACGGACGTCGTGCCCGTCGGCGACGCGGCCTCATGGAGCCATCCGCCCTTTGCCGCCGAGATCGCCGACGGCGAGCTTTTCGGCCGCGGCGCCGTCGACATGAAGGGCGGCATCGCCTGCTTCGCCGCCGCCGTTGCCCGTCATGTCGAGAAGCATGGGCCGCCCGCCGGCTCCATCTCCTTCCTGATCACCGGCGACGAAGAGGGTCCGGCGATCAACGGCACAGTCAAACTGCTGCAATGGGCGGCCGAGCGCGGCGAGCGCTGGGACGCCTCGCTGGTCGGCGAACCGACCAATCCCGACCAGCTCGGCGACATGATCAAGATCGGCCGCCGCGGCTCCATCTCCGGCTTCATCACCGTGCACGGCGTGCAGGGCCATGCCGCCTATCCGCATCTTGCCGACAATCCGGTGCGCAGCATCGTCAAGCTGACCGAAGCGCTGCTCCACCCGCCTTTCGATGCCGGCACCGAGAATTTCCAGCCCTCGAACCTCGAAGTGACGACGATCGATGTCGGCAATGCCGCCACCAACGTCATTCCGGCCAGGGCGACCGCGGCTTTCAACATCCGCTTCAACGACAGCTGGACCGCCGAGACCCTGAAGGCGGAGATCCTTGCCCGCCTCGATGCGGCCGCGGCCGATCAGACGCTGCGCCCGGGTCGTGAGCCGACTAAATATGACATCGCCTGGTCCGAGCGGCCGAGCCAGGTCTTCCTGACGCGCAACAATGCGCTGATTGCTTCGCTGTCCTCGGCGGTCGAAAACGTCACCGGCCGGACGCCGCGGCTTTCGACCACCGGCGGCACCTCGGATGCCCGTTTCATCAAGGACTATTGCCCGGTGGTGGAATTCGGCCTCGTCGGTCAGACCATGCACATGGTCGACGAACGGGTCGCCGTATCGGATCTCGAAACCCTGACCGGTATCTACGAGACCTTCATCCAGCGCTGGTTCGCGAATGCCGAGCTTTAAGGAAGTTCAATATTATCTGGCGGGGCTGTGGCTTCTCATCCGCATGGATGCGCGCGGCTTCCAGTATCTGGACATATCGGACCGCGGCATGATGCGCTCCTTCTGGGCGATCCTCTGGTGCCTGCCGTCGATCGGCATTTCCTGGCTCTGGTGGCAGCGGGCCTATCTCATCGCCATGCCGCCCGAGACTGTGACCGGCATGGCCTTCTTCTTTCGGCTGGCCCTGGTCGAGGCGGCGAGCTGGCTGGCGCCGCTGGTGTTTGCCGGCGTGCTGCTGCTGATCTTCCGCTTCGGCGACAAGTTCACCCCGATCGTCGTCGTCGTGAACTGGCTTGGCCTGCCGACATCCTATCTCAACGCCCTGCTGATCGCACTGCTCGCTTTCGTTCCCGGCTCCAGTGGGCTGGCGGCCATGCTGTGGCTGGCGCTGATGATGGCGATCATCTTTTCACTCGCCCGCATTCTCAGAATGATCCTCGGCACGCATCCGCTTTTCGTCGGCACGCTGACGTTGATGCTGCTCATTCCGAGCATGCTGCTGACCGACTTCCTGCAGCGTTTCCTCGGCATCTATCCGCCGGTCTGAGCGGGGAGCGGCGTCAAACGGGCTGACGATCAGCTGTCGTCGGCCTCGTCCCCGAGGACAGGCGCCTCGGCATCGTCGCGATAATCCACCTGCATGAAATAAAGACCGTCCGGCGGCGCGACGGGGCCGCAGGCCTTGCGGTCGCGCGCTTCCAGGGCGGCGCGCACATCGTCGGGCGTCCACTTGCCCTCGCCGGCAAGCTTCAGCGTTCCGGCGAAGGAGCGGATCTGATTGTGCAGGAAGCTTTGCGCCGTGGCGCGGATTTCGATGAGGTCGCCGCTGCGCGTCACGTCCAGCCGGTCAAGCGTGCGCACCGGGCTGTTTGCCTGGCAGTGGGCGGAGCGGAACGTCGTGAAATCATGCCGGCCCACCAAAGTCTGCGCCGCGGCATGCATCACCTCGTGATCCATGTCCTTCGGCACCCACCAGGCCCGCCCGGCTTCCAAGGCCAAGGGCGCGCGGCGGGTGATGATGCGATAGAGATAATGGCGGCGGATGGCCGAAAAGCGCGCATCGAAGCTCTGGTCGACCTCGGCGATATCGAGAATGGCGACTCGCTCTTTGGCAAGCCTCAAATGGGCATTGAGCGCATTGCGGAGCGTATAGGGCTTCCACTCCGTCGCGAGATCGGCATGCATGACCTGGCCCATGGCATGGACGCCGGAATCGGTGCGACCCGCACCGCGAATGGAAACCTTCTCTCCGGTCAGCGACAGGATGGCGCCTTCGATCGCACCCTGGACCGAGGGACCGTTTTCCTGGCGCTGCCAGCCGACATAGGGAATACCGTCATATTCAACGGTCATGCGGTAGCGCGGCATCAGGCTTGCTCCGAGGCAAGCATCGTGCCCGGCGCAATCGGCGTGCCGCGCAGGAAATCGGCCGCGGCCAGAGGCTTGCCGCCAGCCTTCTGCAGCTTCGTCAGCCGGACGGCGCCGGAGGCGCAGGCGACCACGAGATCGTCCGTCAGCACGCGGCCGGCCGCACCCTCGCCTGCCGCAGGCTCGGAGCCGAGCACCTTGACCCGCTCCGGCTTGCCGGCAAGCTCGGCCTCGAACCAGGCGCCGGGAAAGGGCGCAAGGCCGCGAATGTGGTTATGAACGTCATCCGCCGATCTGTCGAAATCGATGCGGGTCTCGGCCTTGTCGATCTTGGAAGCATAGACGACGCCATCGGCGGGCTGTTCCGTCAACGGCAGCTCGCCATATTCCAGCTTGTCCATCGCCTCCACCATCGCCTTGGCGCCGACCAGCATCAGCCTGTCATGCAGCTCGCCGGCGGTCATGGTGTCGCCGATTTCGACCTCGCGGGTCAGGGCGACGGGGCCTGTGTCGAGGCCCTTGTCCATCTTCATCACCATCATGCCGGTCTTGCTGTCGCCGGCCATGATCGCCCGCTGGATGGGGGCCGCCCCGCGCCAGCGCGGCAGCAGCGAGGCATGGCCGTTATAGCAGCCGAGCCGCGTGCCGGTGAGGATCGCTTCCGGCAGCAGCAGCCCATAGGCGACGACCACGGCGACATCGGCCTGCAGATCGCGGAAACGCTGACGTTCCTCCGGTTCCTTGAAATTGACCGGCGTGAAGACCGGCAGGCCCAGCAGTTCCGCCGCCTGATGCACCGGCGATTTCTGCAGATCAAGCCCGCGCCGCCCGCCGGGCCGCGGCGGCTGCGTATAGACCGCGACGATCCTGTGGCCGGCGTCGACCAGCGATCGCAGCGTCGGCACGGAAAAATCCGGCGTTCCCATGAAGATGATATTCAGCGACATACAATTCGTCCGGCTAGGATATGCGGCTTCGCGCGGGTTTCGTCCAAAGGCGCCTCGCGCCATTTCGCATCACGTATCAGCCACCTTCAAACGGGTTTACGAGCTTAAGATCAAGCCCTTCGAAATCTTTTGTGCTGCGTGTCGCCAAGGTGGCGCCATGCGCCAGGCAAATGGCGGCGGTCATGACGTCTTTCGTTTCCATCCGTCGGCCGATCTTGTGACGCCTGGCGGAAATGATCCCATATTGATGGGCAGCACTGTTTGAGAATCCCAGAATACGGCCGGAAAACTCTCCCTCTATCGCCTCCAGACCCGCAATCAGCGCCGCCTTGCGTTCTCCGTCCGCCAGCAATTCCAGGCCAAAGCGGATCTCTCCGATGGCGATCGTCGTCAGAAAGACGGTCTCGGCATCGAAGCCATCAAGCCAGGACAATATCCGCTCGCTGTACAGTCGCCCTTGCAGCTCCGATATGACGTTGGTGTCCAGAACAATCATTCCGGTTCCCTCGGCACGAGGTTACTCGAAGCGGGGCGGTTCGCGATCCGGTGCATGCCGAAAAGCGGCGAGCGCATCGATTTCGTCCTGCGTCAACGTCTCTTTGCCGAGAACCGCCCGCAGCCGTTGACCGGCGGTAGCGCCCGCATTCTGTTGACGGCCAAGGGACTGACGCAGCAAATCGATCGCCTCTTCGGAAAGGCTGCGGCCGTGACGACTGGCATTGGCCTGCAATTGTTTTTTCAGCAACTCGTCGATGCCACGCAGCAAAAGATCACCCATCGGCGCCTCCATTTGATATCACTGATATCATGGGCGCACCGGGCCGATCTTTCAACAGCAGCGCCTCAGAGCGCCTTCGCCTTGGCGGCCTTGGTGAATTTCTTGATCACCATGTCGCGCTTCAGGCGCGAGATATAGTCGATGAAGAGCACGCCGTTCAGATGGTCGATCTCGTGCTGGAGGCAGGTGGCCAGCAGGCCGTCGGCCTCGAGGGTCTGTTCCTTGCCGTCGCGGTCGATATGCTGGACGGTGATGCGCGCCGGGCGCTCCACTTCCGCATAATAATCGGGAATCGAAAGACAACCTTCCTCATAGACCGAGCGCTCGTCCGACGAGGCGACGATTTCGGGATTGATGAAGACCATCGGCTTCTTGTCTTCGCCCTCGCGCGCGACGTCGATCACCAGCATGCGGCGCGCCACGCCGATCTGGATGGCGGCAAGGCCGATGCCCGGCGCGTCATACATGGTTTCCAGCATGTCGTCGGCAAGGCGCTGAATTTCGGTATCGACGCGCTCGATGGGCTTGGAGGCCTGGCGGAGCAGCGGATCGGGCAAAATGATGAGTGGCTTGATCGTCATGACGTTTCCCATAACGCATCTTGTTGTGCGATGGAATTCTCTAGATGGCGGCCACACCGTGTTTTTTCAACGCCCGCCCCATCCGCACCCATAGCAGCGGCCTGAAATTTTGTTCACGTTTTGATCTGGATATTCACACCGATTTTGCTATGGTGCCGTCACGCGTTCCATGAGTTTACCCGATATCATGTCCTTTACCCTCTTCGGCCAAGCCTTTTCCGCGATCGAGATCCTGACCGGCCTCGCCATCCTGCTTGCAGCCATCGTGATCATCCTTCTCCTCGCCGGCAGGCGGCGGCAGTCGGAAGAGGAGATGCTGCGGAGCGAGGATGTCGAGCATGGCATGGCGGCGATCCTCAGGGCGCAGGCGGAAATGCAGGGGCGGCTCGCCACCATGGCCGAGCTGTTCGGCTCGCGGCAGGCGGAGCTCAACCACGCCATCAACCAGCGGCTCGACGGCATGTCGCAGCGGGTGACGGCGACGATCGGCGAGCAGACGCGCTCGACCCATGAAAACCTGCGCCGCCTGCAGGAACGGCTGGCCGTCATCGATGCCGCGCAGACCAATATCCAATCGCTGGCAAAGGACGTCGTCGGGCTGCAGGCGATCCTCTCCAACAAGCAGACGCGCGGCGCTTTCGGCCAGGCGCGGATGGAGACGATCATCGCCGACGGCTTGCCGATGGGTGCCTATGCCTTCCAGCCGACCCTGTCGAACGGATCTCGGCCGGACTGCACCGTGCGCATGCCGAACGGTTCGCCGCCGCTGGTCATCGACGCCAAGTTTCCGCTGGAGGCATGGAACGCCATCCGCAACGCCACGGCGACGGGCCGCGAACAGGGCAAGATCGCCGCCCAGCAGTTCCGCCGGGATATCGAACTGCATATCCGCGATATCGCCGAGAAATATCTCATCCAGGGCGAGACGCAGGATACCGCCTTTCTCTTCGTCCCCTCCGAATCGATCTTCGCGGAAATCCACGAGAATTTCGAAGCGATCGTCCAGAAAGCGCAGCGTTCGCGCATCGTCATCGTCTCCCCGTCACTGCTGATGCTGTCGATCCAGGTGATCCAGGCGGTCCTGAAGGACCAGCGCATGCGCGAGCAGGCGCATGTGATCCAGGGAGAGGTCGCCCATCTGATGGACGATCTTGCCCGGCTGGACGAGCGGGTGCGCAAGCTGCAGGGGCATTTCGCCATGGCGCAGAAGGATGTCGACCTGATCGTCACCTCCGCCGACAAGCTGGCGCGGCGTGGCGAACGGATCGAAGCGCTGGAATTCGAGGCGGCCGGTGAGCCGGCAAAGCCCGCGGGCGAAGAACGGCCGAAGCCGATCGACAATCGCACCGGCCAACTCAAGCTGAGGGTGGTTGACGAGGACTGACCGCTTCGGGCAGTGTCGCCGCCAAATCAGCGCATGCCCCGCAAGCAAACAGGTTTGCGGATCATCGCGCGATCAACACGCAGCGCGGGATATCCCATGATCACTATTTTCGGTTCCATCAACATGGACCTCATCGCCACCACCGACCGCCTTCCGAAGCCGGGCGAGACCGTGGCCGGCAACGGCTTTGCCACCGCAGCCGGCGGCAAGGGCGCCAATCAGGCACTGGCCGCGCGGCGCGCCGGCTCGACCGTGCGCTTGGCCGGCGCGGTCGGCAATGACGATTTCGCCAAGCCCGCCCTTGCGCTCCTCGATGCGGCCGGCACCGACCTTTTCGCCGTCGCCCATGTGTCCGAGCCGACCGGCACGGCGCTGATCCTCGTCGGCGGCGACGGCGAGAACATGATCGCCGTCGTTCCCGGCGCCAACGGCACGGTGACGGCCAAGGACGCGACCGCCGCCGTCGATGCGCTGAACCCCGGCGATACTTTGATGCTGCAATTCGAGATTCCGGTGCCCGCCGTCGAGACGGCGCTTGCCGCCGCCAAGGCCAAGGGTGTGCGCACGGTCCTCAATCTCGCCCCGCTCATCCCCGACGCCGCGCGCCTCGGACGCCTCGCCGATATCGTCATCGCCAATGAGACCGAATTCGAGCGGCTCGCCGGCCAGGACGACATGTCGGCCGCCGAGCGCGAGGCGGCCCTTGTCCGCCTGCATGCCGAGACCGGGCAGACGCTCATCGTCACGCTCGGCGGCGACGGCGTCATCGCCATCCGCGACGGTGAATTGTCGCGCGCCAAAGGCCTCGTCATCGAACCGGTCGACACCGTCGGCGCCGGCGACACCTTCTGCGGCTATTTCGCCGCCAGCCTCGACCAGGGCCTGGATTTCCACGCAAGCCTGCGCCGCGCCGCCGTCGCCGGTTCGCTCGCCTGCCTGAAGGCGGGCGCGCAACCGTCGATCCCGGTTGCGGGCGACGTGGCCGCACGCCTTTGAAAGCCGCTGTTTCGCGGCGATCTTGCGAGCGAATTAATTAAATTTTTGCGCTTCACCATCATTCTCCTCTCGCCTGCCGTGTATCGCGGCGGGCGCCCTCTCCGGCGGCCCCATGACAGGGCCATCCCATGCCGATCGTGCTTGCGGATAATGAGCATCCGACGCATCGCTTTCCCGAGGAAATGATGTCCACCTTTCGTATGAAGTCGCTTGCGGCCAAACTCATCCTGGTCACCGGGGTGGCGATCACGCTCGTCCTGATCGTTTCCAACGTCTTCCTGATTTCGCAAACCCGCGATCGCGTCGAGCAACTGACGATGGCCGAGGCCAACAGCGAGGCCAAGTCCATTTCCAACGAAATCGCCGCCAATGTCGGCGAACTGGCCAGTGCAGCCCGCTCGATGGCTGCCGTCATCGGCCGCGGCCACGAGGGCCATACCTTCGACCGCAAGGGCATCATCAATATCCTGAAGGCCAATGTCGAGCAGAATGCCTTTGCCTTCGGGAGCTGGTTCTGCGAGCAGCTCGGCGCCCTCGACGGCAAGACGACGGAGCTTGCCGGCAACAAGGACCTCGCCGGCAACGACAAGGGCGCCTTCACGCCCTATTGGTCGAAGACCAAGGACGGCGGCATCCAGTTCTCCACCTTCGACAACGACTACAGCGCCGCGTGGTGGAAGCTAGCCGCCGACAGCGGCAAGGGCGCGATCACGCCGCCCTATCTGGCCGAGGGCACCGAAGTTCCGACGACCATGAGCTCGATCGCCTATCCGGTCATGTCCGGCGGCAAGCTGATCGGCGTGTCCGGTGTCGATATCTCGCTTGCCTCGCTCTCCACCAAGCTGCAGAGCCTGCGCCCCTTCGGGTCCGGCCGGGTGCTGCTGGTCTCCCAGGACAACAAGTGGCTGGTGGCGCCAAGCGCGGACCTGTTGATGAAGGACTATAGCGGCGGCGGTGCCGATGCCATCAAGGCCGCGCTGACCTCGTCGACGGCCGGCCTGGTGAAGAACCTTGCCGACGACGGCAAGGAGGCCTTCGACCGCGTCGTCTATCCTTTCGCCGTGCCGGGCGTGAACGCCACCTGGGTCGTGCTCGTCGACGTGCCGCATAGCGCGATCGCCGCGCCGGTGCGCGACCAGACCCGCATGATGGTCATCGGCGGTATCCTCGTGCTCGCCGCCGTCATGCTGGCCCTCTATGCCGCCGTCCGCCGCTTCGTGCAGAAGCCGCTCGGCGGATTGATCGCCAGCGTCAATGGTCTCAGCGCCGGCAATTACGCCGCGCCGGTCGAAGGCCAGGCACGCGCCGACGAGATCGGCTCGGTCGCCAAGGCGCTCGACGGCTTCCGCTTCGCGCTTGCCGATGCAAAACGGCTGGAAATCGAGGCCGACGACCAGCGCCGCGCCGCCGAAGGCGAGCGCCATCGCTCGGAGACGGAGCGCGGCGAGACGGTGGCCCTGCAGCGGCGGATCGTCACGATCCTCGGCCGGAGCCTTGCGGAACTTTCCGGCGGCAATCTCGGCCATCGCATCGCGGAGGATTTTCCCGGCGAGTACGCCAGTCTGAAGCAGGATTTCAACGCCGCACTCGCAAGCCTCGAAGAGACCGTGCAGACGATGAACCTCAGCGTCGGCAATATCGGCGGCGGCACCAGCGAAATCAGCAACAGCGCTTCCGACCTCGCACGGCGCACGGAGCAGCAGGCGGCAAGCCTGGAGGAGACCGCGGCCGCGCTCAACCAATTGACGGCCCAGGTCAATTCCAGCGCCGAGAACGCCCGCACGGCGGCCAGCAGCGTCAGCGCCGCTTCCGAGGATGCCGAGCGCTCCGGCGAGATCGTGCAGAAGGCGATCGCCTCCATGCATGGCATCGAGCAATCCTCGCAGGAGGTTTCGCGCATCATCGGCGTCATCGACGAGATCGCCTTCCAGACCAACCTGCTGGCATTGAACGCGGGCGTGGAAGCGGCACGCGCCGGCGAGGCCGGCAAGGGCTTTGCCGTCGTTGCCCAGGAGGTGCGCGAGCTGGCGCAGCGCTCCGCCAATGCCGCCAAGGAGATCAAGACCCTGATCAACACTTCGGCCGGACAGGTCAAGGAAGGCGTCGATCTGGTCGGCCGCACCGGCAATGCGCTGCACAAGATCGCCGAGCAGGTGATGGAGATCAACGGCCTCATCCGCCAGATCTCGGCCTCGGCCAGCGAACAGGCGATCGGGCTGAAGGAAATCAACTCGGCCGTGAACCAGATGGACCAGGTGACGCAGCAGAATGCCGCGATGGTGGAGGAAACCACGGCCGCCAGCGTCGCGCTCAACGACGAGGCACAGACGCTGAAGACCCTCGTCACCCGCTTCCGCACCAGCGGCAGCGGTGAAAGCCATGCGTCGGTGCTGCGCGCGGCCGCCCAGCAGATGCGCTCACCCGGCCCGGCGCGCGCCGCTGCCGCGCCGCCAGCCGTCCGCAGGCCACAGCCGCAGACCCAGGGCGCCACCGCCTTGGCGCAAAGCGAGTGGGAAGAGTTCTGAGCCGACTCACGAAGCAAAACAAAGGCCGCCGGAGCGATCCGGCGGCCTTTGTCGTTTGATCCTATGCTGCGCCGTCAGATGCGGGCGAAGCGCTCGGTGAGCAGCGCAAAGAAGCCGTCGGCATCGACATGGCGCATGACCTTGGCGTTGCGCTTGCGGTCGGTGACGTGCCACCAGTCGACGACGGTCATGCCGACGGTCAGGTCCGAGACGATCTCGATCTCGACATTGCAATCGCGGCCCTTAAAGAGTTCCGGCTTCAGCAGATAGGCGATGACGGTGGGATCGTGCAGCGGACCGCCGTCGGAGCCGTATTTCTCGATATCGAAGCGCTCGAAGAATTCCAGCATCTCGACCATGGCCTTGGCGGGCGCCGAGCCGATGGCGGCGATGCGGGCGACGCGGTCCTTGCGGGTCAAGAGCTGATGGGTGACATCGAGCGGCATCATGATGATCGGCACGCCCGAGCGGAAGACGATATCGGCGGCTTCCGGATCGACATAGATGTTGAATTCGGCGGCCGGCGTGATGTTGCCGCCCTCGAAGAAGCCGCCGCCCATCATCACCAGCTCGCGGACACGGCCGACGATATCGGGCGCCTTCTGGAAGGCGAGCGCGACATTGGTGAGCGGGCCGAGCGTGCAAAGCGTAACAGTGCCTTCCGGCTCCCGGCGCAGCGTCTCGATGATGAAATCGACCGCATGGCCCGGCTGCAGCGCCATGGTCGGCTCGGGAAGCACGGGGCCGTCGAGGCCGGTCTTGCCGTGCACATGTTCGGCGGTGACCAGCTTGCGCTTGATCGGCGCGTCCGCCCCGGCAAAGACCTTCACGTCGCGGCGGCCGCAGAGCTCGCAGACGATGCGGGCGTTGCGACTCGTCAGCGACAAAGGCACGTTGCCGGCAACCGTCGTGATGCCGAGCACGTCGAGCTCCTCGCGGCTGCCGAAGGCGAGCAAGATCGCAGCCGCATCGTCCTGGCCGGGATCGGTGTCGATGATGATTTTCCTGGGCTCGGTCATGTCTTTGGCTATCCTCCGGTGCAGATCGGCGAAGTCTTGATGCGAGGCCGCCGGGGCTTTGTCAAGCAGCCACATGGGCACGGCAGCGGAGCATATCTATAGGAAGCGATCGTTTTCGCAGATGCGAAGCCGGCGCTTCTTGCACTCCCCCGGGCAGGACCCCATATTAACGGCAGCCGGGTGCTGAAAATCAGGTCCGGGAAGGTCGCTTGCTACCAAGGACTTGAGAACGATGAGCCGGACGACTCCCTTTGCCAGCCCTCTACTTCTGGGCTTCGATACCATGGAAAAGACGCTGGAGCGGATTTCCAAGGCCAGCGATGGCTATCCCCCCTACAATATCGAACGCATGCGCCCCGATCGCATTTCCGGCGAACCCGAGCGCCTGCGCATCACGCTGGCGGTCGCAGGCTTCTCCGAAGACGAGCTCGACATCACCACCGAAGAAAACCAGCTTCTGATCCGCGGCCGCCAGCTGGACCAGGAAGAGCGCGACTATCTCTATCGCGGCATCGCGGCCCGTCAGTTCCAGCGCGTCTTCGTGCTTGCCGACGGCATGCAGGTCCTGGGCGCCGCCCTGAAGAACGGGCTGCTGTCCGTCGATCTCATTCGCCCGGAGCCGGCGCGTATGGTAAAGAAAATTAACATTTCGGTCTCACAGTAGGACAACGGCTTAATGCCGTTGGTTCCTCATACTGGAGGTACGAACATGCTTTTGAGAGAAGCAACCGCCCGCCTGACCCAATCCGAACTCGCCCATCTCGGCAGCGGCGAAGTCGCCTATATCCGGAAAATGCGTTCCGAAGAGGTGTCCCGCTGTTTCCCGGAAGCGCCTTCCGATATCGATCCGGATGTCGACCTGTGGGCCCTCTTCGGCGCCGACGGCACGCCGATCCTCCTGACCGACAACCGGTCCAGCACCTTCTACAAGGCGGCCGAGGACGAATTGAAGACGGTCAGCCTGCACTAAAGGCGCCGCGATCTTTCAGATTCGCTCCTTGCGCTTTAGACCTTTGATTTTACGCATGTCTTGGCCGCAAAACCGCTGCGCACTTTTGTGCGACATGCTCTAGATTGCGTTTGCGCAATTCCGGACGGAATGCCGCTTGCGTGCTTTTCCCGGAATTGCCTGAATTCGAGGCGACGGCAAGCACCGGAGTCACACTGGCCGAATGCCTGGAATTGCATCCTCAGCGATCCGGAAAGGACCGCTCAAACCGTCCTGAAGGTCAGATAGGCGGACGACCGCCCTTCGCGCCGGGCCTTGGCCTCGTAGCGCGTGCTCGGCCAGCCCTCATAGGGCGTCAGCCAGTCGGCGGCGTTCTGCGCCGTCCATTCGAAGCCGCCATGGGCCTGGCAATGCTGCAGCGTCCAGTTGACATAGGTATCGATGTCGGAGGCGAAGCAGAAGAGCGCCCCGGGCTTCAAGACACGATGGAAGCGGGTGAGATTCACTTGCGAAACAAAGCGGCGCTTCCAGTGCTTCTTCTTCGGCCAGGGATCGGGATAGAGCAGATCGATCTGATCGAGGCAGGCATCCGGCAGCCAGTCCAGCAATTGCGTCGCGTCGTCATTATAGACGCGGATATTGCGCGCCCCGGTCTCGTCGACACGGGCCAGCAGCTTCTGCATGGAATTGACGAAGGGCTCGACGCCGATGAAGCCGGTTCCCGGCTGTTCGAGCGCCCGGTGGATCAGGTGCTCGCCGCCGCCGAAGCCGATTTCCAGGCGCAGACGCTCGGTCTGCACCGGAAACAGGTCCTTCAGCGATTGAGGCGCCGACGCGGAAAGGTCGACAATATATCGCGGCAGCAGCGTTTCCAGCTTTTCGGCCTGCTGGCCGCGCAAGGCTTTGCCCTTGCGCCGGCCGAAAAACGCTTCCGTCGCCCGCGAACGGCGCTCCGTATCGATCATGCAGCTTCCCGGGTCTTGACGGCTTCCTTGAGCGCCTTGACGAGATCCGTGCGTTCCCAGGAGAACGAGCCGTCGCGGCCTGCCTTACGGCCGAAATGGCCATAGGCGGAGGTCTTGGCGTAGATCGGCTTGTTCAGGTCGAGATGACGGCGGATGCCGGTCGGCGACAGGTCCATGTTCTTGCGGATCGCCGCTTCGACCTGATCCTCGGTGACGCCGTTGCCCGTGCCGTGCAGGTCGACATAGATCGACAGCGGCTGGGCGACGCCGATGGCGTAGGAAAGCTGGATCGTGCAGCGGCCGGCAAGACCGGCGGCGACGACGTTCTTGGCGAGGTAGCGCGCGGCATAGGCGGCGGAACGGTCGACCTTGGTCGTGTCCTTGCCGGAGAAGGCGCCGCCGCCATGCGGGGCTGCGCCGCCATAGGTGTCCACGATGATCTTGCGGCCGGTCAGGCCAGCGTCGCCGTCCGGACCGCCGATGACGAACTTGCCGGTCGGGTTGATGTACCACTTGCAATCGGAAGCGATCTTCAGGTCGCCGAGGGCTTCACGGATATAGGGCTCGACCACCGCGCGGACCTTCTTCGAATCCCAGCTGTCGTCCAGATGCTGGGTGGACAGCACGATCGAGGTGACTTCGGAGGGCTTGCCGTCGACGTAGCGGACGGTCACCTGGCTCTTGGCATCCGGGCCGAGCTTGGCGACTTCGCCATCGCCCTTCTTGCGTGCGGTCGCCAGCAGTTGCAGGATCTTGTGCGAATAATAGATCGGCGCCGGCATGAGGTCCGGCGTTTCTGTGCAGGCATAGCCGAACATGATGCCCTGGTCGCCGGCACCTTCGTCGCCCTGCTGGTCGGCGGCGCTGTCGACGCCCTGGGCGATGTCGGCGGACTGCGAATGCAGAAGCACGTCGATGCGCGCCTTCTTCCAGTGGAAGCCGTCCTGCTCGTAGCCGATATCCTTGATGGCGCGGCGCGCGGCGGCCTTGAACTTCGAGGGATTGATGACGTCGTTGCCGTCCTTGTCCTTCTTCATCAGGCTCGGCGGCAGGCGGACCTCGCCAGCGATGACGACGCGGTTGGTGGTGGCAAGGGTCTCGCAGGCAATGCGCACGCCCCAGGGGTTGACACCCGTCTTTGCCGCTTCACGGTAAACCAGATCGACGATTTCATCGGAGATGCGGTCACAGACTTTATCCGGGTGACCTTCGGCAACAGACTCGCTGGTAAAGAGATAATTAGCGCGCATGCGGGATTCCCCTCAAAGAACAAACTCCGATTTAAATATTCGCCTCGGGGCCGAAAAACAAGCCACACAAGGACATAAATATATCTTTATATCCCCCCGACTGTAATAAAATTTTGCTGGTAATATGCAAAAGGCGGCCATGAATGGCCGCCTTTCGTCTTTGCCGTTACGGCAGGATGTCGAAACGACTATTCCGCGTCGGCTTCAGCCGCGAGCGCCTTGACGAGCTCGACCACCTTACGACGGACCTTGCCGTCGGAAATCTTCACGAAGGCGCGGTTGAGCTGCAGGCCTTCGGACGACGACAGGAAATCCACGACGTAATTGGAGCTGGAAGCTTCGGCCAAGCCACCGGCGCTTGCTGCCTGCTCGCCCGGCGCATCCTCGAAAAAGAAGGAAACCGGAACGTTGAGAATGCTGGAAATGTTCTGAAGACGGCTGGCGCCAACGCGGTTGGTGCCCTTTTCATATTTCTGAATCTGCTGAAACGTAATTCCAAGACTTTCGCCGAGCTTTTCCTGGCTCATGCCCAGCATGGTACGGCGGAGGCGGATGCGGCTACCGACATGAATGTCGATCGGGTTTGGCTTCTTCTTATTTTCAATCATCATAATACCCTAACATAGGTTGAATTCAGGTCCCTGCTACCCAGTGCCTTTCACCGCCCCTATTAACGCCACGTTGCAGCCGTCGCCCATCCGGCTTCATGTTTACGTGCAAAACGGCGAACGGCCGCCACTATGCAATTTTAGGGTTTTTTGGTCAATTCGCCCTTGAAATAAAACCCAGACGTGAAATTGCAGCAATGAGGCCGACGCCCACCATAATCAACCAGAAATAGGTTTTTCGAAGGCCATCGTCGATGCTCGATACGGTTGCACTACCCAAGGTAGCATCAACAAATCCCTGCTCATTAAAATCTATTCCGGAAATCAAACGACCGCGCGCGTCGACATAGGCCGAAACGCCGGTATTGGCGCTTCGGATGAGCGGCAATCCCTGCTCGACGGCCCGCACCCGCGCCTGCAGAAAATGCTGGTAGGGACCCGGCGTGTCGCCGAACCATGCATCGTTGGTCACGTTCAAAATGGCATCCGCTTGTCGGATTTCCGGCGTCATTTCGTTCGGAAAGATGATCTCGTAGCAGATCAGCGGATAGAATTTGATGCCATCAGGCAGCGTCAGCAGCTGCCGGCTGGCAGCCGCCGAGAAGCCGCCCGGCAGCTCGACGACATTCTCGATGCCGAGATAGCCGAGGATGTTTTCGAAGGGCACATATTCACCGAAAGGCACGAGATGGGTCTTGTCGGAGGCGCCGATGATCTGCCCGCGACCGTCGATGACATACACGGAATTGTAGTAACGCGGTGGCAGACCGGGGCCCATTTCCTCGACACGGACCGCGCCCGTGATCAGGATCTGATCATCGTCGAGCTGCTCGGCGATGCGCACCAACGCGTCCCGGTTGTCCGTCAAAATAAAGGGGATAGAGGTTTCCGGCCAGACGATGATGTCCGGCCGCCGGCCGCCATTCGCCGGCGGCTGCACCGAAAGGGACAGATGCTTGTCGAAAATGGCCGCGCGATCGGCGTCCGTGTCCATCTTGGCTTCCTGGTCGATCGCCGGCTGGACGATGCGCACGACGGGCTGAGGCTTTCCGGCCGCGGGCGGCGGCTCCGGTACATGAAGCGCGTAGTAGCCGTAGCCGAAATGCGCCGCGGCCAGCAGCACCGCCAGCCCGATCCCCGGCACCCGGCCCTGACGCGTGCCGATCAAAGCCGGAGCCGCGAAGACGAAGACGGCAAGAACGGTAACGCCCAGCATGCCGATCACATGGGCCGACTGCATCATCACCGGCACGGGCATGGCGCCGTAGCCGATGGCGTTCCAGGGGAAACCGGTAAAGAGAAAGCTGCGCAGCCATTCCAGCAGGCCGAAGGCGAAGGCAAGTGCCGCGATACGCCCCATGCCGTCGGACCAAAGCAGCCGGGCGAGCACCGCAGCCACGCCATAGAAGATCGCAAGAAAGGCAGGCAGGCCGAGGATGGCCAGCGGCAGGGCCCAGGCGAACTGATCGGCATCGATCAGCAGCGCATGGCCGAGCCACCAGAGGCCGGCGACGAAATAGCCGAAGCCGAACAGCCAGCCGGTGGTAAAAGCCGGCCGGAGACGACCGAGAACACCGCTGTCCGGACCGGCGGCGGCGCCATCCAGCAGCCAGACCAGCAGCGTGAAGGAGACGAACATCGCGGCGAAGAAGCCGAAGGGCGGCAGGGCGAGGACGCCGACCGCCCCGGCGAAAACGGTCAGAAGCGCACGTTTGAAACCCCAGACGAGGATTACCCTGCCCGAAAGCCGTTCCATGCGCGCGCTCCGTCAAAACTGCGAATCAATTGGCCGCAGTCTTTCAAAAAAGCAGCGATTTGTCGCGCTGAAGCGCCACTTATTGGTTGGCGGCGTTGCGTTCGACCGTCTGCTCGTCGGCAAAGGCCTCCGGCGAGGGCAGGTCGCGCTCGCTCCCGCCGCCTTCTCCTTCGGCCTTGGCCGGACGGCGGCGTACCGCATGGCGCTTGCGGGTGATGCGCACCCGCTTGATGCGGCGCGGATCGGCGTCGAGAATATGGAATTCGAAGCCCGGCAGCGCCTGGACGACCTCGCCGCGCACGGGGATGCGGCTGAGCGCCGAGAAGATCAGCCCGCCCAGCGTGTCGACCTCGTCCACCTGCTCGCTGATATCGAAATCGGGGCCGATCGCCGCAGCGATCTCCTCCAGCTCGACGCGGGCGTCGGCAACGAAGACATCCTCGGAGACGCGCTTGAACATGACCTCGTCGTCATCGTGCTCGTCGTCGATATCGCCGACGACCATTTCGACGATGTCCTCATGCGAGGCGAGACCGTCGGTGCCGCCATATTCGTCGATGACCAGCGCCATCTGCGTGCGGTTGACCTGCATGCGGCGCAGGAGATCCGAGGCCAGCATCGAAGGCGGCACGAACAGGATCTTGCGGATGATGCCGGCCTCGACGAGCGTCTTCTGCAGATCGACGCGCGAAAGATCGAAATTCGGCTTGGCCGAGCGCGGCGGCTTTTCCGAAGGGTTGGCGGCTGCTGCTGCGGCCGCTGCCGCCTTGCCGCTGCCGGCACGGCGCTTGTTGCGCGCCTGCTTGGCCACATAGGAGAGCAGGTCGCGGATATGCACCATGCCGCGCGGATCATCCAGCGTTTCGGCATAGACCGGCATGCGCGAACGGCCGCTTTCCTCGAAAAGAATCATCAGCTCGCCGATGGTGACGGTCTGGTCGACCGCCTCGATATCGGCGCGCGGCACCATCACATCCTCGACGCGCACCTCGCGGAAACGCAGGATATTGTGCAGCATCGCCCGCTCGTCGGGTGAGAAGGCGTCGTCCGTCGCATTGGTCATCAACGCGTCGGCGAGATCCTCGCGCAGCCGTGTCGATGCCTGCGCCGGGCGCAGGAGGCGCGCAGCACGCGCCCAGAAGGAGGATTGCGATCGCTTGCCGCTACTACTGCCCGCCTCGTCGGAGGAAGAGGCATCGGCCGTGTCTTTGGCCTCAGGGGCCGGTCTTGTCGAAAAGTCGCTCATTGTTCCTGATCGGACAGGGTTCAAATCAAATGGGGTCCTGCCCCGCATAGGGATCAGATAGGCCAAGACCTGCCAAAATGCGAGTCTCCAGCCCCTCCATTCTTTCGGCTTCGCCATTATTCATATGGTCGTAGCCGAAGAGATGCAAGAAACCATGCACCATCAAATGCGTCAGATGGTCGTCGAAACTCTTCTCCAGCTCCGCCGCCTCGCGCTCCACGGTCTCCCGGGCGATGATGATATCGCCGAGCATCGGGCCTGGCTTGCCGCCGGGCACGAGCGGAAAAGCGGGGAAGGACAGCACATTGGTCGCCTTGTCCTGATCGCGCCATTCGGCATTGATCTCGCGGATGGAGGCATCGTCGGTAAAGACCAGCGACACTTCCGGCGCCATCTTCGGGAACGGCTGCTTCTCCTCGGTCTTCAGATGGGCCGCGGCCGCGCCCAGCACCCGCTCCGCCAGAGCCAGCAGTGCCTCTTCGGAGGGCCAGTCGCCCTCCTCGACGCTGATTTGTATATCGAGATCGGCCATCAGATCTGCGGATCGGCCTCACCGCCATCAAGGGGGGTGGCATAGGTGGAATCATAGGCCCTGACGATGCGCGCCACCAGCGGATGACGAACGACGTCCGTATCCTTGAAGCGGACGATGGTGATGCCTTCGACGCCATTGAGCAACTGCAGGGCTTCCACCAGGCCGGACTTGACGCCGCGCGGCAGGTCGACCTGGCTCGGGTCGCCGGTGATGATCATCCGCGAATTCTCGCCTAGGCGCGTCAGGAACATCTTCATCTGCATCGATGTGGTGTTCTGCGCCTCGTCGAGGATGACGGCGGCATTGGCGAGCGTGCGGCCGCGCATGAAGGCGAGCGGCGCGATTTCGATGACGCCGGCGGTGATGGCACGCTCGACCTTGTCGCCCGGCATCATGTCGTAGAGCGCGTCATAGAGCGGACGCAGATAGGGATCGACCTTTTCCTTCATGTCGCCGGGCAGGAAGCCGAGGCGCTCGCCGGCCTCGACGGCCGGGCGTGACAGGATGATCTTTTCCACCGCGCCGCGCTCCAGAAGCTGGGCGGCATGAGCGACGGCGAGATAGGTCTTGCCGGTGCCGGCCGGGCCGACGCCGAAGACCATCTCGGAACGCTCCAGCGCCCGCATATAGGCGTCCTGCGTCGGCGTGCGCGCAATGATCGTCTTCTTGCGCGTCGAAATCTGCGCCATCGTCAGCTTGGCTTTTTTCTCCATGGTCGGCAACGTCAACTGATCATCGGCGGCAACCGCCATACGGATTGCCCCTTCCACGTCGGAACGTTCCACGCTACCGCCCTTTTGCAGCTTGTCATAGAGATAATCGAGGGTGCGTCGGGCCTGGTTGGTCGCCAGCACATCGCCTGTTATGACGACGGAATTGCCGCGGGCGCGGGCATCGATGCCGAGGCGCTCCTCGAGCAGCTTCAAATTCTGATCGAACTGCCCGAAAAGTTCACTGGCGAACCGATTGTTCTCGAACGTCAGGATGAAGTGATTGGCGTCGCTCGCGGTGCGTGGCTGGCGCGATGAAGAAGAAACCAATTCCTGTCCGTTCAAGCGGTGTGGCTCCTTGTGCCCGTCCGGAACCTAGAGCAATTCAGCAAAAAGGCTGTTGGTGCTGGTCCCGGTGATTCGTACATTGATAATGTCACCGATTTGCGATGCTTTTGCATCAACATTCACAGATTGCAGCCAGGGAGAGCGTCCAATCAACTGGCCCGGCATGCGGCCCGGCTTTTCGAGAAGGATATCCACTGTTTTGCCCACGCAAGCCTCGGCAAACGCATGCTGCTGCTTCAAAAGCAGTGCCTGCAACCGCTCCAGCCGCTCGGTCTTGACCTCTTCGGGCACCTGATCCTTCAACTCCGCGCCGGGCGTTCCCGGGCGCGTGGAATATTTGAACGAGAAGGCCTGTGCGTAGTTCACCGCCTCGATGAGCTTGAGTGTATCCTCAAAATCCCGGTCTGTCTCCCCCGGGAAGCCGACGATGAAATCGCCGGAAAGGGCGATATCCGGCCGCGCCGCGCGGATTTTCTCGATCAGGGCGACATATTCGGCGGCCGTGTGCCGGCGGTTCATCGCTTTCAGGATGCGGTCGGAGCCGGCCTGAACCGGCAGGTGCAGATAGGGCATCAGCGTGCGCAGGTCGCGATGCGCGCCGATCAGCCGCTCGTCCATGTCGCGCGGATGGCTGGTCGTATAGCGCAGCCGGGCGAGGCCCGGAATTTCCGCCAGCCGGTAGAGCAGGTCGCCCAGGCTCCACGCCTTGCCATCGGGACCGGTGCCATGCCAGGCATTGACGTTCTGGCCGAGCAGCGTGATTTCGCGCACGCCGCCATCCACAAGTTTCTCGGCCTCTTCGACGATCTGGGCCACCGGGCGGGACACTTCGGAGCCGCGCGTATAGGGCACGACACAGAAGGTGCAGAACTTGTCGCAGCCCTCCTGCACCGTCAGGAAGGCAGTAACGCCGCGGGCGCGGATCTTCGTCTTCTCCGCGATCGGCAGATGTTCGAACTTGTCCTCGATCGCATATTCGGTATCGACCACGCGCTGGCCTTCCTTGGCCCGGCGCAGCGCATCCGGCAGGCGGTGATAGGTCTGCGGGCCGATGACGACGTCGACGGCGGGCGCCCGGCGCAGGATTTCCTCACCTTCGGCCTGGGCAACGCAACCGGTAACGCCGATCATCATGTCGCGGCCGTCGGCGGCCTTGCGCTTCTTCATCTCGCGCAGGCGGCCCAATGCGGAATAGACCTTTTCGGCGGCCTTCTCGCGGATGTGACAGGTATTCAGGAGGACGAGGTCGGCCTCTTCCATATCCTCGGTCGGCTCGTAGCCGTCGCGGGAGAGCGCATCGCTCATGCGCGTGGAGTCATAGACGTTCATCTGACAGCCGTAGGTCTTGATGAAAACCTTGCGGCTGTTGGAGCCATCGCGACGGCTAAGCTGCAATGCGTCGGTCGTCGGGGCGTCGAGGGTCAGGCTGTCCTTGGTCATGGCCGCTATGTAGTGGCTTTTGCGCGCGGAGAAAATCAAAAAGTTGGAATCACCTGGATATCAGGCGATCTCGCGGCCGAGCAGGCGGCTGGCGAGCATCGCGCGGATGCGCCGGGCGATGGTGGCGCTGACCTGCTTGCGGTTGGTGTCGGCGCGATAATCCACGGCGTCGCCGAAGCAGACGTCGACATCGATGGCACCGCAGGCAAGGATGCCCTTCAGGTGCGGCACCAGCTCGATATCGCCCGGCCAGGATGCAAGCGGGCGATAATAGCGGCCCATAGCGACGCCATGGACGCGCGTATAGGCAATCGCCACCGGCTGGACATGCACGACGGCGTCCGGCGCTTTCGGGAGTGCGGCGGCGGCGGCCCCGAACAGCGAGGATTTGACCTCCAGCAGGCGGTTGCCGTCCGAGGTCGTGCCCTCCGGAAACAGCACCATGATCTCGCCATCGGCCATGCGCTCGGCGATCTCGCTCACCTGATCGCCGGTCTTGCGCTTCTGCTCACGCTCGATGAAGACGCTCTTCTGCCACTGGGCGAAGAGGCCGAAGACCGGCCAGTCCCGCACCTCCGACTTGGCGATGAAGGCCACGTCGGCGACGGAGGAGAGCACCAGAATATCCAGCCAGGAAGCATGGTTTGCCGCCAGCATCAGCGGCCGCTGCTTTTCCAGCTTGCCGACGACATGGACGCGGACGCCGAGCCAATAACAGACGATGCGATGCCAGTAGCGCGGCAGGTGGCGCCTGAGCCTCCAGTCGAAGCGCAGGCTCAGGAGCTGCAGCGGCAGCAGAAACAGGCTTGCGATACCGATAGCGATGGCGGCACAGCCGACGCGCAGCCAGGTCACCAAATCACTCGCTCCCGCACGACAGTCATCACCTCAGCGTTCGTCCTTCTTCAGCGGGACACCATAGAGCTCCAGCCGATGATCGACGAGCTTGAAACCGTGTTCGCGGGCAATGCGCTCCTGCAGCGCCTCGATCTCGGGAGAATGAAATTCGATCACCTCGCCGCTCTTCAGGTCGATCAGGTGATCATGATGCTCTTCCGGCACGGTCTCGTAGCGGGACCGCCCGTCGCGGAAATCGTGACGCGCCAGGAGGCCGGCATCCTCGAACAGTTTTACCGTGCGGTACACGGTCGAAATCGAGATCTTCGCGTCCACCTGGACGGAGCGGCGATAGAGCTCCTCGACATCGGGATGATCCTCGGACCCCTCGATGATGCGGGCAATGACCCGCCGCTGCTCCGTCATGCGCATGCCACGCTCGACGCAGAGCTCCTCCAGGGATTTCACGGGATCGGTCATCGATACGGTCTTCAGTCCATTCGTCTAGGATAAGGGACTAGCGAAGAACGCGGCGCATGACAAGCGCCGTCGATTTCGCGCCGTTTTCGCCGACATAATAGGCCTTGCGCTCGCCGACCGTCTCGAAGCCGAGCTTGCGGTAGAGGCCGAGCGCCGGCTGATTGATGCCGTCGACCTCGAGAAACATGGTTTCGCCGCCGCGATTGCGCGCCTCGCGCATCGCCGCCTGCATCAGCCGCCAGCCGAGGCCGGAACGGCCAAGCTTGGTGCTGACGGCGATCGTCAGGATCTCGGCCTCGCCCGCGACGTTGCGCGCCAGCACGAAGCCCGGAAGCGCCTTCTTCAGGATGGCGTTCGTCTGCCGGGCGACGAAGCCGAAGGTGGTGTTCTGCGTCAGCAGGCTCTCGAACTCGCTATCGTCCCAGACCCGCGTGAAGCGTTCGCCATGCAGGGCGGCCACTTCGGCGCAATCGCGCACTTGCATCGGGACGATCTCGTATTCGGGTTTCAAGGTGAGATAGGATTCGAGCATGATCAGAGCCTGGCGACGGCGTACCCGGCCTGCGGTCTGGCATCGGGTCCGCGAAGATAGAGCGGTTTCGGCTTTTCGCTGACCTCTTTGCCAGCGCCCAGCCGGGCGACGACGGCAATCGGGAAGGCGTCGGGCCGCTCCGCCGGCGGCGCATCGCTCAGCCGGGCGACAGCCGTGCCGGTGACGATGCCGTCGAAGGCCGCGGCGATCGCCCGGGCCTCCTCGACAGTCACGGCGCGCGCCTCGTCCAGCGGACGGCCATCGGCGCCGAAGGACTGGAGATAGATCTCCTCGCGCTTGGCATCGATGGCAGCCAGAACCGATTGACCCGGATTCCCTTCCCGCGCGACGGCGGCCATGACCTCGAGGGTCGTGACGCCGATGGCGGGAATGTCGAGGGAGAGCGCGAAACCGCGCGCGGCGGCAACGCCGATGCGGATGCCGGTGAAAGAACCGGGGCCGACGGTCACGACCACACGCTGAATCGCCGAAAGCGCGATGCCGGCTTTCGCCAGCGCCGTGTCGACAACGTGCATCAGATGCTCGGCATGCCCCCGCCCGATCGTCTCCGTGACCTCCCCCATCACAGAATCACTGCCGCTATCATACACAGCGGCAGCGCAATCCACACCTGCCGTGTCGAGCGCCAGTACAATCATTTTTATGTTTCCGAAATGCCGGGATTAGACGGCTTCGACTTCCTGAACTTCCGGGACGAAATGGCGCAGCAGATTCTGCACGCCGTGCTTCAGCGTTGCCGTCGAGGACGGGCAGCCGGCGCAGGACCCCTTCATGTTGAGATAGACCTTGCCGTCGCGGAAGCCGCGGAAGGTGATGTCGCCGCCATCCTGGGCAACGGCCGGGCGAACGCGGGTCTCCAGCAGTTCCTTGATGGTCAGCACGATCGCCTCGTCGCCTTCATCGAAGAACTCGCCGCCGGCATCTTGCGCCTCGGACAGGACCGAGGCCGCGCCCATGACCGGCTTGCCGGACATGAAATGCTCCATGATCGAGCCGAGAATGGCGGGCTTCAGATGCTGCCATTCCTGGTTTTCCTTGGAGACGGAGATGAAATCATAGCCGAAATAGACGCCGGTGACGCCGGCGATCTCGAACAGGCGCGCGGCAAGCGGCGACGCCTCCGCTTCCTCGGCACTGCGGAATTCGGCCGTGCCGGTCTCCATCACCACCTTGCCCGGCAGGAACTTCAGGGTTGCGGGGTTCGGCGTCGCTTCGGTCTGAATGAACATCTGGATCTCCATGCGGCGGGCCAAGCCTTGCGCCAACTTTAGAATATTTCAAAAGAGAATAGGTCTTTTGGCCCTATCATTCAAGAGACTGTCGCTCAAGAATAAGACCGAAAGACATCAACTGAGGGCGTCGATTTCCTCGTTCGTCAGCGTATCCGGCAGCACGGTCACCGGGATCGGAAAGGCGGCCGCGCGCCCCGCGATCGAGGAGACCAGCGGCCCCGGCCCTTCCTTGGCGGAACCGGCGGCGAGAACGAGGAGTGCGATGTCACGGTCCTCCTCGATCACCGCATTGATCTGCTCGGCGGCGGCCCCTTCACGAATGACGATTTCCGGATCGATGCCGATATTTTCGCGCACGGTCTGCGCGGCCTTCGCCGTCGTCGCCTCCGCCTCCTCGCGCGCTTCCGCCCGCATGATCTCCTCGACCCCCAGCCATTGCTGGAAATCACCCTCGGGGATCACGTAAAGAAGCACCAGGCCGCCATTGGAATTCTTGGCGCGGCGGCCGGCATAATGAACGGCCCGCTGGCATTCGGGCGTATCGTCGATGATCGCCATGAACTTGCGGCGATGCCCTTCCAGCCGTGAGAGTCGTTTTGAAACCATGGGCTGACTCTGACACCGGAAAGCCGCCGATGGCAAGCCCCCGTTTTAGACGGAGGCTTGCTTGTGTTGTCGCTCAGTAAAGAAAGCCGATGATGTCGCGGACCTGCTTCATCGTCACGTCGGCGCGGGCGCGGGCGCGGGCGCTGCCGTCACGGAGCACGGCGTCGATATGGCCGGGATCGGCCATCAGGCGACGCATTTCCATCGTGATCGGCGAAAGCACATGTACGGCGAGATCGACCAGCGCCGGCTTGAAGACCGAGAACTGCTGGCCGCCGAACTCCGAGAGAACGTCGGCCTTCGACTTGTCGGCAAGGGCTGCATAGATGCCGACCAGATTGTCGGCCTCCGGGCGGCCGGCGAGACCGGCGATTTCGCTCGGCAAGCCATCCGGATCGGTCTTGGCCTTGCGGATCTTCTTCGAGATGTTTTCCTCATCGTCGAGCAGGTTGATACGCGACAGGTCGGACGCGTCGGATTTCGACATCTTCTTGGTGCCGTCGCGCAGCGACATGACGCGCGGCGCCGGGCCGTCGATCAGCGGTTCGACCATCGGGAAATAGGCATGCACCGGCTCGTCGCCGACGGTGATGTCGATGCCGTAGCCCGAGCGGCGGATATGCTCCATGTAGTCCAGATTGAACTTCATGGCGATATCGCGGGTCAGCTCCAGGTGCTGCTTCTGGTCGTCGCCGACCGGAACATGGGTGGCGCGATAGAGCAGGATGTCGGCGGCCATCAGGCTCGGATAGGCGTAAAGACCGAGCGAGGCCTGCTCGCGGTCCTTGCCGGCCTTGTCCTTGAACTGCGTCATGCGGTTCATCCAGCCGATGCGGGCGACGCAGTTGAAGATCCAGGCGAGCTCGGCATGCCCCGGCACGGCCGACTGGTTGAAGACGATATGCTTTTCCGGGTCGATGCCGGCGGCAAGGAAGGCCGCGGTGATCGAGCGCGTCTGGTTCGGCATGTCCTCATGCACGAGCTGGGCGGTCAGCGCATGCATGTCGACGACGCAATAGATGCAGTCGTTGTTTTCCTGCAGCGCCACGAACTTGCGGATCGCGCCGAGATAATTGCCGAGATGGAGATTGCCGGTTGGCTGGACGCCGGAGAATACGAGCGGCTTGAATTCGGTCATGTCGTCCTCGAAAGGCTTGTGGAGGGCCCAGAGCATGATGCCGAAAAGTGTGAGCGGTTTTCGGACGACATCATGCTCTACTCTTTTGATTCCAGAGCCGAGCGGTGCTCGACCCTTGGTTTCGAGCGGCTTATGCACGCGGGACCGGCGGGGATCAAGAGGCTATCTGGCAGAGTCTCAGGAAGAATGCTGGATCAGGTCCCAGGTGTTGCCGTAGGGATCGGAAAAGACCGCCACCGTGCCGTAGACCTCATGGCGCGGCTCCTCCAGAAAGCGCACGCCCTTTGCCTTCATCGCGGCGTGATCGCGGGCGAAATCGTCGGTCTTCAAGAAGAAGCCGACGCGGCCGCCGGTCTGGTTGCCGATCGCGGCACGCTGGTCGTCGCTGACCGCCTGGGCCAGCAGCAGCGCGGCGCCCTCGCCGCCTTTCGGCTTGACGACCACCCAGCGCTTGCCCTCCGGCTGCAGCTCGTCAGCCACGCAATCGAAGCCAAGAGCATCGCAATAGAAGGCCTTGGCGCGATCGTAGTCGTCGACGACGAGGGTGACGAGGAAGAGGGATTGGGGCATTGGAGGACTCCGGGATCAAATTGATTGCGAGCTTGCGGAGAGCGCACACCCCCCTCTGTCACCTTGTGACATCTCCCCCACAAGGGGGGAGATCGGTAACGCGCGGCAACCTCTCGCACCAAACAAACATCGCACATGCTTATGCCTGAATTTGTCGCGGTATTGGAGAGTGCGGCAAACTCCCAAAAATCTCCCCCCTTGTGGAGGAGATATCCCGAAAGGGACAGGGGGGTATCAGAGGCTCCAGATGCATGAAAGCTGGATTTTACTCCGCTACTCCCCGTTCACCGCCTCGGCATTCTCAGCGGGCGCTGCCGGCTTTCGGTTCACGTTGCGGCGGATCATGCCGAGATCGGCGCCGCCGATCAGGAAGGCAACGGCGAAATAGACCAGCATCGCGATGGCGATCAGCAGGCCGAGTGTGCTCACCTTGGTCAGCAGCGAGGCGGCGGAGGCGAGATAGGGTTCCCAGCGATGCTTGAGATAGACGATCGCCGCCGTCATCACGCCGGCGGAAACCAGCAGCAGCAGGGTGCGCCTAGCAAGCCCCCACTCCCAGGTGAGATGGCCGCGGCGCAGCAGCGTCGTGAAGAGCAGGACCGTGCTGATCCAGCCGGCCGTCGCTTCCGCGACCGCAATGCCGGGCGCGCCCATATAGGGAAAGAGGCTGAGCGCGATGGCGCAATTGGTGGCGACCGCAATGCCGGAGAAGCGCATCGGCGTCTTGGTGTCCTCGCGAGCATAGAAGCCGGGCTGCAGCGCCTTGATCAGCACGAAGGCCGGCAGACCCAAGCCGTAGATTGCCAGGATCGAGCCGACGATCAGGGTGTTTTCCTGATGAAAGGCGCGGCGCTCATAGAGCACGCGGATGATGTCGTCGGAGAGGACCCAGAGCGCCATGGCCGCCGGCAGGGTCAGGAACAGCACGAATTCCATCGAGCGGTTCTGCAGGTTGGCGGCTTCCTTGAGATGGCCCGATTTCAGAGCACGCGCCAGCTCCGGCAGCAGCACCACGCCGACGGCGACACCGACGACGCCGAGCGGCAGCTGATAGATGCGATCGGCATATTGCAGGGCGGCGATGGCGCCTTCGCGGCTGGAGGCGATCGCCTGGCCGATCATCTGGTTGATCTGGGTGATGCCGCCGGTGACGGCGGCGGGAATGGCGAGGATCAGCAGCCGCTTGACGTTCGGCGTGAAGCGCGGCCAGCGGAAGCCGATATTGATGCCGGCATGGCGCACGCCGATATAGACGACGAGCAATTGCAGGATACCGGCGGCAAGCACGCCCCAGGAGAGATACCAGGCGGTTTCGAGCGGGACGGCGCCGAAATAGAGCGAATAGAACAGCGCGCCGATCATCACCACGTTGAGGAAGATGGGCGCGACGGCGGCGGCGAAGAAATGATGCAGCGAGTTCAGCATGCCGCTCATCATCGCCGTCAGCGACATGCACATGAGATAGGGGAACATCACGGCCGCCATGCGCACCGTGATCGAGAACTTCTCCGGGTCGTCGGCAAAGCCCGGCGCGATGATCCATCGCACGATGAGCGGCATGCCCAGTTCCATGATGACGGTAATCAGGAACAGAACCGAGAAGAGAACGCCGAACACTTCTTCGGAAAAGCGCTTGGCGCCCTCGATGCCGTTCGCCTCGATCTCCTTGGCAAAGAGCGGCACGAAGGCGGCGTTGAAGGCCCCTTCGGCAAAGAGACGGCGGAAGAGGTTCGGAAAGCGGAAGGCGGCGTAGAAGACGTCGGCCATCGGGCCGGTGCCGAGGGCAGCCGCCATCAGCGTCTCGCGAGCGAAGCCGAAAATGCGGCTGCCGAGCGTCGCGCCGCCGACGGTGATGAATTTCTTGACGAGGCTCATGCGGCTGAACCGGCTTTCTTTTCGGTATTGGGCTTCTCGGTATTGGACTTATCGGCGCCGGGCGCACGCGTGGCGGCGGGCGCGATGATGCCGGACGGCATGCGCTCGCGCATCTCGTCCTCCTCGCCCGCCATCACCGCCTTCAGGCGCGCGGTGATGTAGGATCGCCTGTTCTCGTTGGAAATCTTCTGCCCCACGAGATCGGTGACATAGAAGCTATCGATGACCTTTTCGCCGAAGGTGGTGATGCGCGCCGACTGGATGTCGAGCGAAAGATCCGAGAGGACGGCGGTGATTTCCGACAGGAGACCGGTGCGGTCGAGGCATTCGACCTCGATGACGGTGAACTTGTTGGAGAGGCTGTTGGAAATCGTCACCGACGGCGGAATGACGAAGGCCTTGTTCTTGCGGCGGTTCTTGGTGCGCGTCGCGATCACTTCCGGCAGGCGCTTGCGGCCGGCGAGCACGTCCTCGATCATCTTGCCGATGGTGCCGGCACGGCGAAGTTCATCGGCGTCGTCGGGGAATTCGCGGCTGACATGGATGGTATCGAGGGCGCGGCCATCCGATGTCGTAAAGATCTGCGCATCGGCGATGTTGGCGCCGGCAGCGGCGCAGGCGCCGGCGATGACGGTCAGAAGGCGCGGATGGTCGGGCGACAGCACGGTGATTTCGGTGATGGCGTGGAAACTGTCGGTCCGCACCATGGTCGCCAGCACCTGGCCCGACTTGTCCGTCTGGCGAATGAAGCGCGTGTGGCGGATCTGGTCCTCGAGCGGCACCGACAGAAGATAGGGCTGGTAATGCAGCTTGACGTAGGCCTTGCGGGCCTTCTGGCCCCAGTCATCGAGAGCCGCCTCGAGCGATTTGGCCGCCGCTTCGGCGCGCTCCTTGCGCGACACTTCCGAGAAGCCGCCGGCCAGCAGCAGCTCCGTTTCGTAATAGAGCGTGCGCAGGAGTTGACCCTTCCAGCCGTTCCACACGCCGGGGCCGACGGCGCGGATATCGCAGACGGTCAGGATCAGCAGCATCTTCAAGCGGTCGAGCGACTGCACCCGGTCGGCGAAATCGATGATGGTCTTGCGGTCGGTCAGGTCGCGGGTCTGGGCGACCATCGACATGGTCAGATGCTCGGCAATCAGCCAGACCACCAGCTCCGTCTGCTTCGGCGTCAGGCCGAAACGCGGGCAGAGCTTGCGCGCCACCTTGGCGCCGGCCTCGGAGTGATCCTCCTCGCGGCCCTTGGCGATATCGTGCAGCAGCACCGCGACATAGAGCGCGTCGCGATCCTCGATGCCCGGCATCAGCTTGTTGGTGAGCGGATGGATATCTTCCGCCTTGCCCTTGTCGATCTCCGACAGCACCTCGACGGCGCGGATCAGATGCTCGTCCACCGTATAGTGGTGATACATGTTGAACTGCATCATCGAAACGATCTTGCCGAATTCGGGAATGAAGCGGCCGAGCACGCCGGCTTCGTTCATGCGGCGCAGGATCAGCGCCGGATCGCGCTTCGAGGTCAGGATGGAGAGGAAGAGCCGGTTCGCCTCTTCGTTCTCGCGCAGATCATTATCGATCAGGCCCAGCGAGCGGGTGACGCGCTTCAGCGCATCGGGATGGAATTCCAGCCCGTTGATATCGGCGACGAAGAACAGCCGGATGAGGCTCACCGGATCGCGCTTGAAGACATCGGGATTGGCGAGCGTGATGCGGCCGCGGTCCTCGACGAATTCGACCGTGCCGGGGATCTTGCGCAGGCGATGGGCGAAGCGGCTGATGACGCCCGTCAGGCCCGGCGTCGCCTTCGCCTGCTGGTCTTCCAGCGCCGCGCAGAGGATGCGGGTGAGATCGCCGACATCCTTGGCGACGAGGAAATAGTGCTTCATGAAGCGCTCGACGGCGGAAAGGCCGGGGCGGGCATGATAGCCGAGCGCCTCGGCGATCTCGCGCTGGATGTCGAAGGAGAGCCGCTCTTCCGCCTTGCCGGTCAGGAAGTGCATGTGGCAGCGCACGGCCCAGAGGAAATCCTCGGCCTTCTGGAAGAGGCGATATTCCTGCTTCGAGAGCACACCGAGCTTCACCAGCTCGGCCGGGTCGCGGACGTGATAGTAATATTTGGAGATCCAGAACAGCGTGTGCAGGTCGCGCAGGCCACCCTTGCCTTCCTTGACGTTCGGCTCGACCAGATAGCGGGTGTCGCCCGCCTTGCGATGGCGCTCGTCGCGCTCGGCGAGCTTGGCGGCGATGAATTCCGGGCCGGTATTGGTGACGATTTCCTTGTCGAAGCGCGTCTCCAGCTCGCGCGCCAGCGGCGCGTTGCCGCAGATGTAGCGGGTCTCCAGAATGGCGGTGCGCACCGTCATGTCGGACTTGGCTTCGCGAATGCACTCCTCGACCGTGCGCGTGGCATGGCCGACCTTGAAGCCCATGTCCCAGAGCATGTAGAGGATGAACTCCACCGCCTTGTGCGTCTCATCCGCCGGCTTCGGCTGGAAAATGAACAGAAGGTCGATGTCGGAGCCGGGCGCCAGCGTATCGCGGCCGTAGCCGCCGACCGCGGTGATCGCGAAACTGCCCTTTTGCCTGGGATAGACGTGGCTGACGGTGAAATCGTAGAGAACGGTGGTGATCTGGTCCTGCAGCCAGGAAATCCGGTGCGCGCAATCGAGCCCGCCGCCCTCCTCCGACAGCAGCCGGCGCGCATTCTGGCGACCTTCCTGGCTTGCTTTCTTCAACAGGGCGAGAAGGGCGGAACGCTCCTCCTGCTTGTCGCTGCGGCGCTTGGCCAGGGCCTCGCAGTCCGCTCTGAGGGCCGGGACATCGAGAATGCTGGAAAAATTCATATCGCGCGTCACCATGCTCGGCCGACCGGAATCCTGTTCATTGACCGCGGCCCATTGCCGGCGCGCCTGTCTTTTCGTCTGCATGCGCTATAGCCTCTTTGCCCGGCGATTGACACAGGCATTCGCCATGCGAAACCCATAATCCCGCCTGGAGCCAATATTGCGAACCACAGCGCAAAGGGTTCTATCGGCTCAAGGTTGACGAAGGATGACGGCTGTCGATGCAGAAGTCGGCGGTTTTAGGGCTGCGGCACCTCGAGCGACCGCCGGAGCTCGTTGATGCTATGCAATATGTTGCGCGATTGGGCGCCGATCTGCGTCAGCATCTCCCGCTCGCATTCCCAATAGCCGGCCTTGGCGATCTTGGTGCAGATGTCGGAAATCCGGCCGCAGGACAGGGCGATGTTGAGAAGCCCGCGGTCGGACTCGCAATCCGGCGCCTCTCCCTCGCCGCAGATCTTGCCGCGGGCGGCAATCGGCGAGAAGCGTTCGGCAAGGATACGGACCTCGGCGAGAAGATGTTCGATATGCATCGGATTGTCCTTGGAAATCGCCTGTGTCAGCCGGCCTTGTTCAGGGTCTTTTTCAGTTCGTACAGCGCATCGAGGGCTGCGCGCGGCGTCAGGTCGTCGAGATCGAGCGCCTTCAGCGCCTCCTCGACCTTGGACGGCCCGCGCCGGCCGGCCGCCTCCTCGCGGCGGACCGCGACCTGGAAGAGCGGCAGATCGTCGATGAGCTGGCTGGCGGGGTTCTTGCGGTCGGCATCCTCCAGACGCGTCAGAACGTCGCGGGCGCGCGCCACGACCGAGGCTGGCAGGCCGGCGAGCCGGGCAACCTGAATGCCGTAGGAGCGATCGGCGGCCCCAGGCCCGACCTCGTGCAGGAAGATGACGTCGCCGTCCCATTCCTTGACGCGCATCGTGGCGTTGGAAAGGCGCTCGAGCTTTTCCGACAGCACCGTCAGCTCATGGAAGTGCGTGGCGAACAGGCCACGGCAGCGATTGGCCTCGTGCAGATGCTCGACCGCCGCCCAGGCGATGGAAAGGCCGTCGAACGTGGCCGTGCCGCGGCCGATCTCGTCGAGGATGACCAGGGAGCGCTCGGTCGCCTGATTGAGGATCGCCGCCGTCTCGACCATCTCGACCATGAAGGTGGAGCGGCCGCGCGCCAGATCGTCCGAGGCGCCGACGCGCGAGAACAGCCGGTCGACAATGCCGATATGGGCGGAGGCGGCGGGCACGAAGGAGCCCATCTGCGCGAGGATGGCGATCAGCGCGTTCTGGCGCAGGAAGGTCGACTTACCGCCCATGTTCGGGCCGGTCAAAAGCCAGATCGCCCCGTCCTTGCCGTCCGATGTCGGCGACAGATCGCAATTGTTGGCAACGAAGGGACCGCCCGCCTGCCGGCGCAGCGCCTGTTCGACGACCGGATGACGGCCGCCCTCGATGGCGAACATCCGGCCGGCATCGACGACGGGGCGGCAATAGGCCTGTTCCTCGGCAAGCAGGGCAAGGCCGGCGGCGACGTCGACCACCGACAGCGCCCGCGCGCCCGCCTTGATCGCCTCCGCTTCGGTCACGACGGCCGCGACCATGCGGTCGAAGGCCGCAAGCTCGATCGACAGCGCCTTGTCGGCGGCATTGGCGATGCGGCTTTCGAGATCGGCAAGCTCGGTCGTGGTGAAGCGCATGGCGTTGGCCATGGTCT
>JASGEG010000412.1:0-8483 GCA_047606605.1 Rhizobium sp. | reverse complement strand
GATCTGGCTCTATGCGCTCACGGCGGGATATCTGGGGCTTGCGCTGCTCGCCGTGCGTTCCTATTGCGAACACCAATGGTCCGAGAACCCGGAAGGGCGCACCATCATCGTCGAACGCTCGGTTCTGGCGCCGCTGTTTCTCTACAACAACCTGCATTTCGTGCATCACAAGCTGCCGCGCATTCCATGGTATCGGCTTCCCGAGGTCTACCGCCGCGAACGGGCCGACTGGATTCGCCGCAATGGCGGCTACATCTATGGCAGCTATCTGGAGATCGTGCGCGCTCACGCATTCCAGGCCAAGGAGCCCGTGGCGCATCCGGTCTTGCGCCGCGACGCCGTGTTGATCCCGCCGAAGGGCGAAGCGCAGGCATAAAACGACGACCACATCGAACCGGCTGCCCTGGCGGCAGATGACCGAGGAACAGACGCCGACGCATTTCGCTTGTCGAATCCTTGCCGAACACTTGATCGAGGTTGCGAATGATAAAATCCGAACTCGTTTCACTGATCGCGTCAAAAAATCCGCATCTGCATCGCGGCAGCATCGAACGGATCGTCGATGCGGTGCTGGAGGAGATCGCCGAGGCGCTGGCGCAGGGCGGCCGGGCCGAACTCCGCCGCTTCGGCACCTTCTCGGTTCGAAAACGATCGTCGCGATCGGGGCGAAATCCCCAGAATGGCGCGGCGGTCTTCGTCGAGGAAAAATGGGTGCCCTTCTTCCGCATGGGAAAGGATCTGCAAAGCCGTCTCAACCCGGCGCACACGCCCCAGAACGACGAGGTGGGGCTATTGTCGCTCAGCCCTTTGCAAGCAGCCCATGCAGGATGACATCGATATGCGCGTCGAAAAATGCGTCCACATCCTGCGGCATGCGATCGGCATAGATCATCTGCATCACGGATAGCATCAACGTCGCGCCGATCGCCGCATCCGGGATCTTGATGGCGGGACCGTCGCGGAATTCGCCGGCGGCGACGGCGTCCTCGAAGAGAGCTCTTGCCGCTTCCTTCATGGGCACGATGAATTCCTCGTGGTGACGGTCCAGCACATGCGGAAAGCGTGCTCCCTCCGTGATGACGAAGCGCAGCAGCTCCCTGGTATTCCGGTCCAGGATGATGCGATCGTAAAGCAGGCGCATGAATTGTCTCAGCCGTTCGGGATAGGGGCCGGTGAGGCTTCTCGCATAGGCGCTGATATCGGCGAAGGGGATGGAGATGTGACGGATCATCTCCTCGAACAGCCGTTCCTTCGTGTCGAAATAGAAATAGATCGTCCCCTTGGTGACGCCGACCCGGCTGGCGATATCCTCGACACGAGTCGCCACATAGCCGCGCTCGACGAACTCCTCGAAGGCCGCCTCGAGGATCTCCTGAGGGCGCTGCGCCTTGCGCTGCGCCCGTGGCCCTACCTGCTTCTTCGCCGGCATCCGTCCTCCTCCTTCTTTTTAGAAGAATCTGATATAGCATTCTCAATTGTAACAGATTATTTCATTGACTAGTCGGTCAGTCAATAATAATAGGCATGCACAACCGTAAAATCCGCGCTCGAGGGATGAATGAATAGATCGGCAGCCATCATGGGGTTGCTCACACTGACGCTGGCGATATCGTCCTGCGATCAGAGAGACACGCCCGCCGCACCGACGTCGCAAAACGTCAGAACCACCGAGACAACGCTCAGCACGCCCACCGCACAGACCACCGTCACCGGCGAAGTGAAAGCCCGCATAGAATCCGAGCTTTCCTTCCGCGTCAGCGGACGGATCATCGAGCGGACCGTCGATGTCGGCGCCAAGGTCAAGGCCGGCGACCTCCTGGCAAAGATAGATGCCGAGGAACAGCAGGCCGACGTTGACGTCGCAACGGCAAGCCTTCAGGCGGCTGAAGCGCAGCTGACCCAGGCTCAGCTCGCCGCGGCCCGCCAGGAAAGCCTCTTCAAGAACCAGGTCACGACGCGGGCCGCCTACGACGCCGCGCGCGAGACGCTGCTGACCGCGCAAGGTTCGGAGGAATCCGCCAAAGCCCAGCTCGAGACCGCCAGGGATGCGCTGTCCTACACCGAATTGCGCGCGGATGCGGACGGCATCATCACCGAGCGCAATGCCGAGGCCGGCCAGGTGGCACAGGCCGCGCAATCGATCTTCACCCTCGCCCATGACGGACCGCGCGATGCGGTCTTCAACGTGTTTGAATCGCTTTTCCTGCAAGAGCAGCCCGACAGCAAGGTCGAGGTATCCCTCCTTTCAGGCCCGCCGAGGCACGTCTCCGCCAAGATCCGGGAGATATCGCCGACGATCGATTCCGCCACCGGCACGATCAGGGTCAAGGTCGGGCTGGACGGCGACGCCAACATGCCGCTCGGCGCCTCCGTCGCCGGCACCTTCACCAAGCCCTCGGCCGAAGCCATTCTGCTTCCCTGGAGCGCCATGGCGTCCGCCTCGGGCCAGCCGGCCGTATGGATCGTCGATCCCGCGACGAACGAGGTCTCGTTGCGCAAGATTCAGGTCGCGGAATATGAAACCGGGCAATTCGCCGTCAGCAGCGGCCTGAAGCCGAATGAAACCGTCGTCGTCGAAGGCGGCAAGTTCCTGCGTGCCGGCCAGCGCGTGAACCGCAGCGAGGAGGCCGCGAAATGAAATATCCCCTGATTGCGGTATCCGTGTTGCTGACGGCATCCATGCTGTCGTCCTGCGACAAGCCGGCCGAGGCCGAACAGAAGGTCCGTCCGGTTCTGTCGACGGTCGTCAAGTCGGAACCGGTCGTCAGCCTGCAGCTGCCGGGCACGATCGAACCGCGCATCGAGACGGATCTCGGCTTCCGCGTCCTCGGGCGCGTCATCGCCCGCGAAGTCAATGTCGGCGATCTCGTCACCAAGGGCGAGGTGGTCGCCGCCATCGACCCGCTGTCGCTCGAACTCGCCGTTCGCAGCGCCCGCGCCGATCTTTCCAACAGCCAGGCGCAATTGACCAATGCCTCCGCCTCGGAAGAGCGCCAGCGCGCGCTCGCCGAATCCCGCTCCGGCAGCGAGGCCGCGCTTGAAAGCGCCGAGCAGGCGCAAAAGTCGGCTGCCGCCTCCGTCGCCAAGTCGCAGGCCAATCTGGCCAAGGCAGAAGAACAGCTCGGCTATGCGCAGCTCAAGGCGGAATTCGACGGCGTGGTCACGGCGACCTCGGCGGAAGTCGGCCAGGTCGTCTCGGCCGGCCAGACCGTCCTGACCGTGGCGCGCCCGGACGTGCGCGAAGCCGTCATCGACATTCCCGAGGCAAGCCTCGACGGGCTGAAGCCCGGCTCACCCTTCGAGATCGCCCTGCAGCTCGACCCGACGATCCGGGTGACCGGGGTCGTGCGGGAAATCGCCCCGGAAGCCGAGGCGATCACCCGCACCCGGCGCACCAAGATCACCCTCGTCAACCCGCCGGATGCTTTCCGCCTGGGATCGATCATCACCGCAAGTGCCGTCGTCAACGCCGAGCCGACCATCTCGCTCCCCTCGACCGCCATTCTGGAAAAGGACGGTCAGCCGGGCGTCTGGGTAATCGATACGGACAAGGCGACGGTATCGCGCAAGCTCGTCACGCTCGATCACGCCTTTAACGATCCGGATCGGGTGCGAATCCTCGACGGGCTGAAGGTCGGCGATCACGTCGCAATAGCGGGCGTTCACCATCTGAGCGAAGGCCAGAAGGTCAAACTTACGCAGGAGAATCAACTTTGAAGACCTTCAACCTCTCCGACTGGGCGCTCGAACACCGTTCGATGGTCTGGTACTTCATGATCGTCTTCATTCTCGCCGGCACCTTCTCCTATCTGGGACTTGGCCGTGAAGAAGACCCCTCCTTCACCATCAAGACCATGGTCATCCAGGCACAATGGCCGGGCGCGTCCGCCGAGGAGGTGACCAAGCAGGTGACCGACCGCATCGAGAAGAAGCTCGAGGAGCTGGAAACGCTCGACTATACCCGCAGCGAAACCGTCTCGGGGCAGACGACGATCTTCGTCAATCTGCTGCCGACGACGAAGGCCAAGAATGTCGAAGGCACCTGGGTCCGCGTCCGCAACATGATCGCCGACATCAAGAGCGATTTCCCCTCGGGCGTGGTGGGTCCCTTCTTCAACGACCGTTTCGGCGACGTCTACGGCAACATCTTCGCCTTCACCAGCGACGGCCTCACCCAGCGGCAGCTTCGCGACCGCGTCGAGGACGCGCGCGCCCGCATCCTGACGGTCCCGAATATCGGCAAGGTCGATATCATCGGCGCGCAGGACGAGGCGGTCTATCTGGAATTCTCCACCCGCAAGATCGCGGCCATGGGCATCGACCGCTCGGCCATCATCTCGACGCTGCAGGCGCAAAATGCCGTGACGCAATCCGGTTTCGTGGAAGCCGGGCCTGAGCGCATCGCGCTCAGGGTGGGCGGACAGTTCAGTTCGGAAGACAGCCTGAGATCGATCAATCTGAGGGTCAACGACCGCTTCTTTCCGCTGACCGACGTCGCGACGATCAAGCGCGGCTATGTCGACCCGCCATCGTCGCTCTTCCGCGTCAACGGCCAGCCGGCCATCGGCGTGGCGATCGGCATGAAGCAGGGCGCCAACCTGCTGGAATTCGGCGAGGCGCTGGAAAAGAAGGTCGACGAGATCGTCGACGACCTGCCGATCGGCGTCGAAGTTCACCGCGTCTCGGACCAGCCGGCCGTGGTCGACGAAGCCGTCTCGGGCTTTACCCGCGCCCTCTTCGAAGCCATCGCCATCGTGCTTGCCATCAGCTTCATCAGCCTTGGCCTGAGGGAAGGTCTGGTGGTTGCGATCTCCATCCCGCTCGTCCTTGCCATCACATTCGTGGTGATGGCCTATTCGGGCATCTCGCTGCAGCGCATCTCGCTCGGCGCCCTCATCATTGCGCTCGGCCTCCTGGTCGATGACGCCATGATCGCCGTCGAAATGATGGTGGCCCGCCTGGAAGTAGGTGACGACCTGCGCAAGGCGGCGACGTATGTCTATACGTCGACGGCCTTCCCGATGCTGACCGGCACGCTGGTCACCGTCGCGGGCTTCATCCCGATCGGCCTCAACGACAGCGCCGCCGGCGAATTCACCTTCACCCTCTTTGTCGTGATCGCGGTCTCGCTGCTCGTCTCCTGGATCGTGGCGGTGCTCTTCACGCCGCTATTGGGCGTGACGATCCTGCCCAAGACGATGAAGAAGCATCACGAGAAGAAGGGCTGGTTCGGTTCGCTGTTCTCGCGTGCCCTGACGCTCGCGCTGCGCTTCCGCTGGGCGACCATTGCGCTTACCATCGCGGCCTTCGGGCTTTCCATCTTCGGCATGGGCCATGTGCAGCAGCAGTTCTTCCCGTCTTCGGACCGCCCCGAGCTGATCGTCGACTGGAACCTGCCGCATAACAGCTCCATCACCGAAACGAACCGGCAGATGGCGCAGTTCGAGCGGGAGATGCTGGCGAACAATCCCGACATCGATCATTGGTCGAGCTATGTCGGCCAGGGCGCGCCGCGCTTCATCCTGTCCTTCGACGTACAGACGCCCGACGTGACCTTCGGCCAGACGGTCATCGTCACGAAGGGGCTGGACGTACGCGACAAGGTGCAGGCGCAGCTCCAGGACTATCTGAAGAAGACCTTCCCGGGAACGGACGCCTTCGTGAAGCTGCTCGACATCGGTCCGCCGGTCGGCAAGCCCGTGCAATACAGGATCAGCGGTCCGGATATCCAGAAGGTTCGCAGCATAGCGCAGGATTTCGCGGGCATCATGGGCGCCAGCCCGTCGCTGACCGGCATCATCTTCGACTGGAACGAGCCGGCCCGCGTCGTCAAGGTCGACGTCCTGCAGGACAAGGCACGCCAGCTCGGCGTCTCGTCCGAAGACATCGCCACCGCGCTCAACGGCATCGTCGAGGGATCGACCACCACCCAGATCCGCGACGACATCTATCTGATCGACGTGATCGGGCGTGCCCAGACGGCCGAGCGCGGCTCCATCGAGACGCTGCAGAACCTGCAGCTGCCCGCCTCGAACGGAAAATCGGTTCCCCTCTCGGCCGTGGCGACCTTCCGCTACGAGCTGGAACAGCCGACCATCTGGCGCCGCTCGCGCATTCCGACCATCACCATCAAGGCGGGCGTCGTCGGCGCCATCCAGCCTGCGACGGTCGTCCAGCAGCTCGACGAAAAGGTCGAGCAGTTCAAGAAGACCTTGCCGGTCGGCTATTCGGTCGTCGTGGGCGGCGCCGTCGAGGAAAGCGCCAAGGCGCAGGGACCGATCGCCGCGGTCGCCCCGATGATGATCTTCGTCATGGCGACGATCCTGATGATCCAGCTGCAGAGCTTCAGCCGGCTGTTCCTCGTCTTCGCGGTCGCGCCCACGGCCCTCATCGGCGTGGTCGCCGCCCTGTTGATGAGCAACGCACCGCTCGGCTTCGTGGCGATCCTCGGGGTATTGGCGCTGATCGGCATCCTGATCCGAAACTCGGTCATTCTCGTCGTGCAGATCGAGCATCTGCGGGAAACGGGGGTCAGTGCCTGGCAGGCCGTGATCGAGGCGACCGAGCACCGAATGCGACCGATCATGCTGACGGCCGCCGCCGCCACCCTCGCCCTCATTCCGATCTCGCGCGAGGTGTTCTGGGGACCGATGGCCTATGCCATGATGGGCGGCATCGTGGTGGGCACCGTCCTGACGCTGCTGTTCCTGCCGGCGCTCTATGTCGCATGGTTCCGCATACCGCGTGAAACCGCGCCGGAAAAAACCACGCCGACAGCATCGGCTTAAGACGACCCGATCCGCGCTGCTCCGAAGAGGACGGCGCGGATCGATGCACCTCACATATGCATTCCGGTCAGATGCGCGGGCAACGCTGCCGGGCCTACGCGTGATCATCCCCAAAGCAAGCTTGCACCCGACCGAACCGGTCTATTGACAAGCCACAGCGGCGATCGATATGTAAGCGGTTACATTTAGCATTCCCGCCTCTGAATTGCGCTCAAAAGCAATGCCCGCTGCCGAAAACCCACCCATTTTCTGTTTCGAGATCGGGCCGGCATCCTGTCTGGCGCAAGAGGCTTAACCTGTTAGATCTTTGGAATCAGGAGAGATGATGCCATGACTGGCTCGGCTTTGATCACAGCGCTTGCCGCAGCGCTTGGCCCGACCACTGTCCTCGTTGGCGAGGCGATTCCGTCGCGCAATCTCAAGGATTGGTCGACGCTCGGACCGCAAGCGCCATTATGCGTCGTGCGCCCGACGGACACGGAAGGCGTGGCGACGACCATGCGTCTGTGCAGCGAATATGGCGTGCCGGTCGTCCCGCAGGGAGGCCTGACCGGACTGTGCGGCGGCGGCCGGCCGATCGGCGGCGCTGTCGCATTGTCGCTCGAGCGAATGACGGGCGTCGAGGAAATCGATCCCGCCTCCGCCACCATGACCGTGAAGTCGGGCACGCCGCTGCAGGTCGTGCAGGAGGCCGCTGCGGCTGCCGACTTCTTCATCCCGCTGGATCTTGGCGCGCGCGGGTCGTGCGCGATCGGCGGCAACTTGTCGACGAATGCCGGGGGCAACCGCGTGATCCGCTACGGCATGGCGCGCGAAATGGTTCTGGGTCTGGAAGTGGTGATGCCCGATGGCACCATCATCCGAAACCTCAACAAGATGATCAAGAACAATGCGGGCTACGACCTGAAACATCTTTTCATCGGCAGCGAGGGTACGCTCGGCATCATTACGCGAGCCGTGCTGCGACTGTCGCCGCGGCCGGACTGCACCATGGCGGCGCTTTGCGCAGTGGAGGATTACAGCAAGGTCCTGGACCTGCTTTCGGCCGCCAGACGTGGCCTTGGCCCCCTGCTTTCCGCATTCGAAGTGATGTGGCCGGACTATTGGGACACCGTGATCGCCATGCCCGGCGTCCGCAACCCGATTGCCGGAAAGCATGGCGCCTATGTGCTCGTGGAAGCGCAGGGAACCGATGAGGCCATCGACGCGCCGCGTTTCCAGGCCTGGCTCGAACAACAGGCCGAGGCGGGCATCCTGGCGGATGCCGCGGTTTCGCAATCGCTCGCCGATGTGCGCGCATTCTGGGGCGTACGCGACGCCTGCTCGGAGTTCCCGCAGGTACTGGGTCCGCATGAGCCTTTCGACATCGGTTTGCCGGTTGCCAAAATGGATGACTACGTCCGGTCCTGCCTTGCGGCCCTGCGCGCAAGATTTCCAGCGATCGTCGCCTTGTTCTACGGCCATATCGGCGACGGCAATATCCATATCGTCGCCTGCGTGCCGGGCGAAAATCCCCAACCCAAGGACGAGATCGTCAACATCGTCTACGACCAGGTTCGCCGGTTTGGCGGCACCGTCTCCGCCGAACATGGGATTGGTCTTACCAAGAAATCTTTCCTGTCCTTCGTCCGCAGCCCCGAGGAACTGGCATTGATGCAGCGCCTGAAGGACGCACTCGATCCGCAGCACCTGCTC
>JASGEG010000411.1:0-17375 GCA_047606605.1 Rhizobium sp. | reverse complement strand
GCGATGTGGTGGTCGAGATATTGCGAGGCATAGGCTTCGCTGTTCATCAGGAAGCCGCGGTCGCCGAGGCCGACATCCTGGATCAGCACGAGATCGAGCGGGATCGTCGTGTCCGCCGCATTTTCGAGCGAGACCCGCCAGAACCAGACGCTGTCGCCTGGATGAAATTGCAGCCGCACCGCATGCTTGATACCGGAGGTCTCGCCGCTCCATGAGAAGCCCGTCTCGTCATGGCCGAAGGATACGGCCGCCTTCGGGCCGACAATTTCGGCAACAGCGGGCTTGGCGCCGCCGATGCGCAGGTAAAGCCGGCCGATGCCGCCGTAAACCGGCGATCCCAGCACCTGATTGATCATCACGCCGCCTTGCTGGTCGGCGAAATCGATGGAAAACAGCGTGCCGTTCGGCAGGGCGGAGGCCGAAAGGCCGGCGCTGTTGGTAAGCGTGGAAAGACCGAGTTCTTCGCGCCGGGGCGTTTGAAAGCTGCGATTGGATTGCGAAGGCATGGTCGGGTCTCGCTGATTCATGGGTCGGATCGACAGCACTAGATCACAAGCGACCGCGCGATCATAGGAGGCAATTTGCCCTCTACGACCGCAATCTTTCGTGACGAGGCTTTCGTCCTACGGACGTTCGCCGATGCCCGCGACCTGATTGGCGGTGCGGACGATCAGGGACAGATCGGCATCGTCCCAGGCGTCCTTCGACAGGCCCTTGATCTGGAAAACCTTGCTCTCGCCCGGCATCAGATTGACCAGCATGTCGTCGACCTCGGCATTCGGACTGATCCGGTCGGCAAACAGGCAGAGGTCGCGCAGGAAGCTCTGTGCCTTGATGATGACGGCGACGCCGTCGGCGGTCTGGGCGCTTTCGACGTCGAAGCGCGGCTGTGGGTAGTGCATCTGCATGTCCTTTTCGAAGAACCACCAGGCTTCGGCGTCGCCGAGCCGGGCGCGCAGGAATTCGCGCTGCGGATCTTTCGGGGTCGCCACATCCTTGGGGATTGATATCTCCGCATTTTCGAAGCGGTCGCAAAGGATGCGCCAGACGGCATGGTGGGCAAGCAGCGTGCCGTTGACATCGAAGCGCTCGATGGTGAAAGGCACGCGCCAGAACAGCGTGGCGTCGTTGACGGCGATGGCGCAAAGGCTATCGCCGCGCGGCTGGATGGTCAGCAGATGCGGGGCGTAACTGTTGCGCAGCGCATACCAGAGCGGCTTCTTCCTTCCGCCGCCGTCGACCGCCGCCCAGGAGGTGACCGGCCAGCAGTCGTTGAGCTGCCAGACGATCGCGCCCATGCAGGTGGGGCGATGCGAGCGCATGTGATCGACGCCGAAGCCGATGGCGCGCGCCTGGTTGAGCTGGGTGACGAACAGCCAGTCGTCGAAGGTCCGTGGCTCGGGAAACCAGCCCTCCAGCCCCTTGATGAGCTTGTCGTTGCCCAAAGTCGCCTTCTGGTGGTGCAGCACGCCGGGCGAGGCGGCGGCGTGGTCCTTCTCGCGCACGGCTTCGGCAAGCGTTCCAAAGGTCGGCGGCGCCTGCCAGCCGAATTCGGAGCAGAAGCGCGGGATATAGGTGCGATAGGTCTCGTATCCCACTTCGTTCCAGACATCCCATATGTGCTTGCAGCCATGCTCGTCGGCATTGGGCGGAATATCCATGGAGCCGGAATAGGGGCTGCCCGGCCAATAGGGCCGCGTCGGATCGATCTCGGCCACCAGCCTCGGCAAGAGATCGAGATAATAGCCGGCGCCCCAGGGACGGTTGGCGAGCACATCCTGCCAGCCCCAGTCGAAATAGCCCCAGATGTTTTCATTGTTGCCGTTCCAGAGCACCAGCGACGGATAGGGCATCAGCCGGGTGACGGCCTCGCGCGCCTCGGCTTCGATCTCGCCATGGACCGGCTCTTCCTCCGGATAGGCGGCGCAGGCGAAGAGGAAATCCTGCCAGACCATGATGCCGGCGGCGTCGCATTCCTCGTAGAACGTATCGGTCTCGTAGATGCCGCCGCCCCAGACGCGCAGAATGTTCATGTTGGCGTCGCGGGCCTGGGCGATGCGGGCGCGATAGCGTTCCCGCGTCACGCGCGGCAGGAAGCAGTCGTCCGGAATCCAGTTGGCGCCGCGGGCAAAGACCGGCACGTCGTTGACGACGAGGGTGAAGGCAGAGCCGATCTCGTCCGGGGCGGTGTCGAGCCGGACCGAGCGGAAGCCGACGCGCCGCTGCCAGCGGTCCAGTTCCGTGCCGTCCGAGGCGACGAGCTGCAGGTCGAGATCGTAGAGCGGCTGGTCGCCGAGCCCATGCGGCCACCAGACCTGCGGATTGTCGATGCGGCATTCGACCTGCGTATGGGTTTCGCCCTCGGCGATCCGCACTTCCGAGCGCTTGCCGCCGACCGACAGGATGAGGGCGGCGCTGTCGGTGCCTTCGCTCGCCCATTCGATTTCCACCTTGATGCGTGCGACGCCGACGCCGCCCTGCAGCGTGATTTCCGGGCGCACGGTGCCGAGCCTTGCTTTTGACCAGCTTTCGATGAGGATCGGTTTCCATATGCCTGCGGTGACGACCGTCGGCCCCCAGTCCCAGCCGAAATTGCAGGCCATCTTGCGGATGAGGTTGCCAGGGCCGGGATAATTGGCGGGGATGTCGGCGGCACTGCCGAGAGCGGCCCGCACCGCCTCGCCATGGGCATAGGCGCTGTCGAAATCGACCGTCAGCTCATTGCGGCCGTTCTTGAGGCTGTCGCGAATGTCGAAACGGTAGCTGCGATGCATGTTGCGGGTTTCGCCGATGAGCGTGCCGTTCAACTCCAGCCGCGCGGCGGTGTCGAGGCCGAGGCAGGAAAGATCGACCCGGTCCGCACCATCATTGTCCCAATCGAAGGCCAGCCGGTAGCGCCAGACCGAGCGGCCGATCCAGTCCTGGGAAATCTCGTTGATGTCGAGATAGGGGTCGGTGATCAGGCGGGCTGACAGCAGATCGACATGCACGTTCCCCGGCACGGTTGCCGGTATCGTTGCGGGCAGGGCGGGAGCGGTGGAGGGTGCGCTGAGGCGGGAGAGGGTCCAGCCGCTGTCGAGGGGCAGTATCTTCATGCTTGTTGGTCCGTCATGGAAATGGATCTATCAAATCTGCCGTAATTCCTTGGGTGCCTGGATGAACTGCAGTCCTGCGTGAAGGTGTCGGTTCATGTGATAGGCATAGGCGATGCGGTCGCGCCGTCTCAGTGCGGCGATGATGTCGCGATGCTCGTCATGGGCGCTTTCGATGGCAATGCGGGATGCCTTGCCGGCCTCCATCAGCCGCCGCAACAATGGCTGCAGAATGCCATAGACTTGTGACAGCGTCTGATTGCCGGCCGATCCGACCAGGGCGGCATGGAATTCGAAGTCGAGCAGGGCCGCTTCCGACAGGTCCGAGGCCTGCCGCATGGCCTCGTTGATCGCCTCCAGCCGCGCAAGGGTGGCTTCGTCGACGGTCTCGAACAGGAGATCGGAGAGATTGACCTCGATCAGCCGGCGGAACCCCTGAATGTCGAGGAAGCTTTCCGCGGAAATGTCGATGGCGAAGGAGAAGAGTTCCATCAGCGCGTGCTGCCGCCGGTCGGTGATCACGGCGCCGACCTTCTGCCGGCTCTCGACGATGCCATAGGCCTTCAGCATGCGGATCGCTTCGCGCACGGTGTTGCGGCTGCTGTTGAACATCGCCGCCAGCTCGATTTCCGAGGGCAGGGCGTCGCCGATCCCGAGATTGCGCTCGCGGATTAACTGCCTGATGGCAGCGACCACGTGGTCCACCGCCGATCCCTTTTCTTCGGTCTCCGCGGTATCCATGCTCATGCATCCTCCATTTTTCGGAAGTTTATTGTTGGTCAATAAAAGATGTCAAGCATGCGCATGGTGGGATATGGCATGGACATCCGTGGATTCAACGATATGTTGACCAACAAATAAAGGGAGGCATTCCATGGAAAGCTGCTGGCGTTGGTTTGGGCCCCGTGATCTCGTCCCGCTCGCTCACGCGCGTCAGGGCGGTGCGACGGGCATCGTCACGGCGCTGCACGAGATCTCCTATTCCCGCGTCTGGACGCCGGAGGAGATCGAGGCCCGCAAGGCGCTGGTGGAGGCGGCGGGCTTGCGCTGGAGCGTCTGCGAGTCGATCCCGATCCCGAGCGCCATCAAGCTCGGCGGCGCCGGTGCCGCCCAGGCGATCGGCGTCTGGAAGGACACGCTGGTCAATCTCGCCCGTTCCGGCATCCGGACGATCTGCTACAATTTCATGCCGGTGGTCGACTGGACCCGCACGGATTTGCGTTTCGAAATGCCGACGACGGCGCTGGCGCTACGCTTCGACATGGTGGAATTCGTCGCCTATGACGTCTTCGTTTTGCGCCGCAAGGGCGCGGAGACGAATTATGCGCCGGAACTTGTCAGGCGGGCGGAGGCGCGTCTGGCGGGACTGTCGGAGGCGGCGGTCAAACGGCTCGAGAGCAATATCATCGCCGGCCTGCCCGGTGGGGAGGACAGCTACGGGCGCGAGGCCATCCGCGGCGCCATCGCCGCTTTCGACGGGCTGACGGCGGCGGACCTGCGGGCGAACCTCGACAGCTTCCTGCGCGAGGTCGTGCCCGTGGCGGCGGAGGTCGGCGCGCGGCTGGCGATCCATCCCGACGATCCGCCGATTTCGCTCTTCGGCCTGCCGCGCGTCGTCTCGACGGCAGAAGATCTGCGCCGTATCACCGCCAGCGTCGATCATCCCGCCAATGGCCTGACGCTTTGCGTCGGGTCCCTCGGCTCGCGTGCCGACAATGATGTGCTCGCCATTGCAGAGGAATTCGCGCCGCGCATCAACTTCGCCCATCTGCGCGATGTGGCGCTGGAAGCGGACGGTTCCTTCGTCGAAGCCTCGCATCTGGAGGGGCGCAGCGACATGTATGCCATCCTGCGCAGGCTTCTGGGGGAGGAAGCGCGGCGCCGGACGGAGGGGCGGCCGGATCACCTGATCCCGATGCGCCCCGATCACGGCCACCTGATCGGCGATGATGTCGATAAGCCGACCAATCCCGGCTATTCGCTGATCGGGCGACTGAAAGGGCTGGCCGAACTGCATGGGGTGATCCATGCGATCGGCAAGACGGATGCGTTTTCGCGACAGTAGAGACGCTTCAGGAAATCGGAAGATTGATGATCTCAAGGCTGAGGTGAGATCATAAGTCCAATTTGCTGTCCGCCGTGAATTCGAAGTCGCCCGCGCCGGTGAACAGAAAATCCCCGGTCAATCGTGTGTTGACGAAGCTGCAATTTTCGAACCGCGTCCGGATCGCGATGGCTTGCGAGAGGTCGACATCCACAAAGCTGCAGGACGAGAAGATCGTCCGGGACAGATCGGCCCTGAAAAACCGCATCGCATGAAGCGTGCATTCCTTGAAGGCGCAGTCGAGCATCTCGGCCTTCGAGATTGGTACGGAATTGAAGGTGCAGTTCTCGATCCTGTTGCCGATCCAGCTACAGCCATGCAGCGCCTGCGTCGCGGAAAAATGCGCATTGCGCAGGATGGACATGGCGATGGTGCTGCCGCTCGGATCGAGACCCTGCCAGGCAAGATCCGAGAGATCGGCATGGCTGAGCTCGATATCGTCTTTCTGCGCCTGAGCCGCGAGATTTGCTTCGAGATCCTCTTGGGAGAGTTTTTTCATGATCGGTGGAAAATGATCTTGCCACCTGGATTTGGCAAGGCGCGATCCGGTCGAGCCTATTGATCGGCGGCAGAATCAATATCGTCCCCCTTATTTGAGGGGGTATCTCAAGGAAGATAATCGGTAGCCGATCAAACAAGGTATCCGGCTGCATATTTGGTAAGCTTTTGCCTAAAGCTTGAGCTGATCTATTATTTTGATTTTGTTTAACTTTTTTTATTATGACTATCGAATTCCGTATCATTTCAACGCAAATTGGCTAGGTTGATCCGCATATGAACTCCGTTTGGCCCGACACTCCGAACGATGATTTTCGGTCGCTGTTTGAGACGCATCCCTCGCCGATGTGGGTCTATGATCCCTGGACGCTGAAATTTCTGATCGTCAACGATGCCACGCGCCAGCTCTATGGCTACAGCCATGAGGACTATGCCGGCATGACCGTTCTCGACATCCGCCCGGCCGAGGAGCGCGAGCGGATGCGCAATGCCATCCAGTGCCGCACGGATGTGGAGAGAGCGGAGCGCTGGACGCATCTGAAAGCAAACGGCGAGACATTCGAGGTGCTGACCTACGGTCGCGAAATCCGTTTCGACGGCAAGGAAGCGATTCTGGCGATCGTTCAGGATCGCACCGAGGTCAATGCCGCACGCCGGCAGGTTACCGACACCCGCTCGCTGCTGGACAGCATCGTCGACAATCTGCCCGTTGGCGTCTTCGTCAAGGACATGGCGGAGGAAGGCCGCTACATCCTGTTCAACGAGGCCTGCGCGGCCGCCACCGGGCGTCCGGCCAAAGACGTTATCGGCCAGAACGACCAGACGGTTTTCGAAGAGGAGCAGACGGCGGCTTTTCGTCAGCAGGACGAGCGGGCCTTTTCTACGACGTCGACCATCCATTTCGAGGAAACGATCCGGGGCATGGATGGCGTCATGCGCATCCTCAGAACGGCGAAGCGGGCGCTGCCCGCGCCGAAAGGCGAGGCGCCGCGTTATCTTCTCGGCATTTCACAGGATGTCACGGAAGAGCGCAGTGTCGAAGCAAAGCTCGCGCATCTTGCCATGCACGATTCCCTGACCGGCCTGCCGAACCGCGCCTATTTTTCCGACATCATCGTCCGCAAGGTGGCGACCGCAACGGCGGATCGGCCGATCGCGCTGCTCTACATCGATGTCGATCATTTCAAGCATATCAATGACAGCAAGGGCCACGCCGCCGGCGACATGTTGCTCTGCCAGGTCGCGCAGCGGCTTTTGCGGCTGGCCGAGAAGAACGATCTCGTCGCTCGTCTCGGCGGCGATGAGTTCGCGCTGGTGCTCAATATGACGGACGCCGGCAGGGCACGGCGTTTCGCCGATCTGCTGCTGATGTCGCTTGCCGCTCCCTTCGATCTCGACGGCGTTCGCGAACACGTGACCTGCAGCATCGGCATTGCTCTTGCTCCGGACCATTCGAATGATGCCGACGTATTGATGCGCGATGCGGATCTCGCGCTCTATGCGGCCAAGGGCAGCGGTCGCTCCACCTATCGCTTCTACCAGACGGACATGCGGCTCGAGGCGGAGCGGCGTCACCAGCTCACCGTCGAGCTTCGCGAAGCGCTGCAAAACAGCGAGTTCGAGCTTCACTATCAGCCGATCATCCGGCTGGACAATGACGGTTTGTCGGGCTTCGAGGCGCTCATCCGCTGGCGACATCCGGTGCGCGGGTTGATCGCTCCGGCGGAGTTCATCGCGGTTGCCGAGGAAACCGGCATGATCGTGCCGATCGGCGAATGGGTGCTGCGCGAGGCTTGCCGCACCGCCGCGCAATGGCCGACCCACCTGAAGATCGCCATCAATCTCTCCGTTTGCCAGTTCCGGCATGCGAGCCTGCTTGCCAGTGTCGTCTCGGTGCTGGACGAAACCGGACTGCGACCCGAGCGGCTGGAGATCGAGATCACCGAATCCGTCCTGCTCTCCGAGGTCGAGCAAAGCCTGCAACTGCTGCGCGCCCTGAAGGAGCTCGGCATCCGCATCGCCATCGACGATTTCGGCACCGGCTATTCGTCGCTGAGCTATCTGCGCTCCTTTGCCTTCGACAAGATCAAGCTCGATCGCAGTTTTGTCGCCGGCATCGAGACCGATCCCGGCAATCTCGCCATCGTCCGCGCCGTCGTCGGCATCGCCTCGGGCTTCAATGCCGTGACGCTGGCAGAAGGCATCGAGACCGAGGAGCAGTTGGATAAGCTGCGGGTGGAAGGCTACGGCGAGGTCCAGGGCTTTCTGCTCGGCCGACCCATGCCGAGACAGGAGGCAGAGGTACTGATCGCTCGCGAAATGCGTCCGATGAAGAGGATTTCATCGCTTTGAGGTGATGGGAACGAAGACAGTCCAGCGCCTTTCCCAACTGCCGCCGACCGTCTTGGAGCAGGTGACAGCAATATTCGGCGCGGACAGGCCATAGGTTTTGGCAACCCATTTGACCGCCAGCGCAGCGGCGCATCGCGGCACCTGGATCTTCAAATTTGGCTCAAGCACGTGCCAATGGGTGCCATGAGATATGTTTTCCCGGTCGATGAACCGACTTGCCTCTTCCCTGATCTCGAACAGGCCGTGCTTCACACTGTTGCTCCTGTCGTCCTCTATACCGCGATAGGCAGCTTCGGATGCCGAGCAATGAGGGGCAGTTGCGGTCTGCAGGCCCAGGCAGAGCAGCAGTATTGGCCGTCGATCCATATGCCTCTCATCTTTCATCGATATGTAAGGGCTTTTGTCATGCAATAGTCACAGGCAAAAATCTTTAGCCTTGCCTGTCGGGAAACGTGACCGGCCATCGTCCTTGGAACAGCCCGCCGACGGGCGCAACCTTCAAACCTGTTCCGAGGAAACGATCATGACCGATGCAGAACAAGCATCCCAGCCGAAAATCCCAGCCAAGGGCGGACTGGTGGCCTATGTGATGGTGGAAGGCGCCGTGAAAGCGGCCGAATTCTACAAGCGCGCCTTCGGCGCCGAGATCGCCTTCATGTATCCGGCCGACGAGCAGGGTCGGACGATGCACATCCATCTCTACGTCAACGGCAGCTCGCTGATGCTTGGCGATTTCTATCCCGAACATGGCTATGGGGTGGAAAAGCCGCAGGCCTTCTCGCTGCAACTGCTCGTCGACGATCTCGACCCGTGGTGGGAGCGGGCGGTTGCGGCCGGGACCGAGGTTCTGATGGCGCCGCAGGTGATGTTCTGGGGCGACCGCTGGGGGCAGCTGCGCGATCCTTTCGGCATCACCTGGGCGATCAACGCGCCGGTCAAGGCCTGAGGCGACCGCCTGCGATCACGCGCCGAGCAGGCTTCGCGTCAGCGGATGCTCGGGATCGGCAAGGCCGTCCAGGATGGTGTAATGGTTCCGGTCCGGCTCGACGACCGTCGCGGTCGCCGCGCCGAGACCGGTCCATATATTGGCGAGAAGCGCGTTCTGGCGGATGAATTCCGATCGTTCCGCGCCGCCGACCCAGCAGGTAAGGCGGACGGCGTCGATTGGCTCCAGCAGCGCCGGACTTTCCGCCATGGCTTCGGCGGTATCGATGCGCAATTGCGCGTTCATGCTTCTCTTCATGATCGGGCGCAGGTCATGCAGGCCGGAAATCGGCAGCACATGCCGCACGCGCGCCCGGATGGGGGGCGCAAGCGGCGAGGTGGTCGTCACCATGCGGGCGGCGAGCTGGCCGCCGGCCGAATGCCCGGTGAGGATCAGCGGCCCCTCGACCATGCCGGCCGCAGCCTCGATCGCCGCCGCGATCTCCTGCCCGATGCCGGCGATGCGGATATCCGGGCAAAGCGTATAGGAGGGCATGGCAACGGCATAGTCGTGGGAAACGGCGCCGGCGGCCAGATGCGACCAGTAGCTTTTGTCGAGCTGCAGCCAGTAGCCGCCATGGATGAAGACGACCAGCCCTTTCGGTTCCCGCGCCGGCAGGAAGAGATCGAAGCGGTTGCGGTCGCGCGGGCCATAGGCGAGATCGAGCCGGGCCTGCCCGTCTGCGGCCATCTTGTCGCGGAAATTCCCTGCCGGCTCCATCCAGGCGGCGGGCCATCGATCGCCGTCGACGATATAGGCGCCGTTGGTATAGGCGCTGTCCCAGTCGGTAATCCGGAAATAGCCCATGATCGCTGCTGCCTTTCGCCCGGTTGTCGCGGTCTCAGGTCACGGCGGAGCGCACGGCAAAGCGCGCATCCTTCCATGATCCGCTGCTCAGAATATCCTCCAGCACGCCGGCCGCCTGCCAGACATCGCGATAGCTGACGTAGAGCGGCGTAAAGCCGAAGCGCAGGGTCGACGGGGCGCGGAAATCGCCGATGACGCCGCGTTCGATCAGCGCCTGCATGATTTCATAGCCGTTCTCATGCGTGAAGGAGACCTGGCTGCCGCGCTTCTCGCTGTCGCGGGTCGTGTCCAGCACGACGCCATATGCACCGCACTTGGCTTCGACGAGCCGGATGAAAAGCTCGCTGAGCGCGATGCTCTTGCGGCGCAAGGCATCGAGATCGACCTCATCCCAGACGCCGAGCGCGCCCTTCAGGGCCCTGAGCGACAGGACCGGCGGCGTGCCGCACAGGAAACGCTTGATGCCCTCGCCCTGGGCGAAGCCCTGTTCGAAGGCGAAGGGCCGGGCATGGCTCCACCAGCCGCTGAGCGGCTGGACGATCGAGCCGTGATGACGGCTGGCGGCATAGATGAAGGCCGGCGATCCGGGGCCGCCGTTCAGATACTTATAGGTGCAGCCGACGGCGAAATCGGCCTGCGATCCATCGAGAGCGACCGGCAGCGCGCCGGCGCTGTGGCAAAGATCCCAGATGACCAGTGCCCCGGCGGCATGGATCTTTCGCGTCAGCGTCGCCATGTCGCGCAGCGCGCCGGTCTTGTAGTTGACGTGATTGACAAGGACGACGGCGGTCTGGTCGTCGATCATGTCCTCGATATCGTCGCCGTCCCTGCCCTCGAGCCGAAGCTCGGTGCCCGGCCGTGTCGAGGCCGCGCCCTCGGCCATATAGAGGTCGGTGGGAAAGCTCTCGCCCTCGGCGACGATGACCTTGCGGTCGGGGCGCATGGCAAGCGCCGCGTGCAGGGCCTTGTAGATATTGATCGAGGTCGAATCGGCAACCACGGTCTGGCCCGCTGCCGCGCCGATCAGCCGGCCGATGCGGTCGCCGAGTTCCAGCGGCAGGTTGAACCAGCCGGCGCTGTTCCAGCTCCGGATCAGGCCGTTGCCCCACTCCTCCATCATCGCCTGCTTCAGCTCGGAAAAGACATCGTGCGATGCGGCGCCGAGAGAGTTGCCGTCGAGATAGATGACGCCATGCGGCAGGGCGAAGCGGCCGCGGAAGAGGCGCAGCGGATCGGCCTCGTCCATCGCTTCGATGGCGGCAAGATCGGGAAGGCTGTCCATCGGATTGGCCCTTCTATTCGCGCATGGCTTCTCTGGCGGGTGCGCCGCCGCGGCTGCGGCGGATGCTCGGCAGCGCCAGCATGGCGAGCACGAACAGGCCGGTGGCGAGCTTGAGGTTCGGCGGCGGCATGCCGGCGGCAAGGCAGAGCGACACGAGCTGGTAATAGATGATCGAGCCGATGAAGGGCGCGAGCAGCTGCCGCAGCACGGTCTGCTTGCCGGTAAAGGCTTCGCCGATCATCAGCGCCGCCAGTCCGTTGATCAGGATGCCGATGCCCATGTTGACGTCGGCAAAGCCCTGCGACTGCACCATCAGCGCGCCGCTGCCGGCCGAAAAGGCGCTGGCGATGCCGACGCCGCCGATGGTGGCGGCCCAGACATTGATGCCCTGCGCCTCGGCCATGTCCGGATTGGCGCCGACGGCGCGCATGGCCGTGCCCTTCTCGGTCTTGAAATAGAGGTTGAGCCCGATCAGAACGATGAGCGCGATCAGGCCGGCGACGACGATCTTGCTGACCGGGAAGCCCGCTTGCGTGTACGGCACCCAGTCGAACACGGTCGGCGAGCCGAAGACGGAGAGGTTCGATTTGCCCATGATGCCGAGATTGATGCTGTAGAGCATGGTCGACATCAGGATGCCGGCAAGCAGCGTGTGGATGCGAAAGCGCAGATGGATGAAGGCGGTGCAGCAGCCGGCCACGAGCCCGACGGCGAAGGCGGCGGCGATCGCCAGCGGCGGTGTGACACCGGCGGCCAGCAGGATGCCGCAGACGCAGCCGCCGAGCGGGAAGGCGCCCTCGCTCGTCAGGTCGGGAAAGCTCAGCATGCGGAAGGGGATCATGATGCCGAGCACGACGAAGCTCAGGATGAAGCTCTGGGCCAGCGTGACCGGGATCAGCGAGACGAAGCTCGAAACGGTTGTCTGTATGAAATTCATGATATCAGCTCACCAGCAGCATGCGGTCGGTCTTGACGGCGAAATGGCCGATCAGTTCGGGCACGGTGATGCGTCGCTTGCCTTCCCCGGTGATTTCCAGATGCACGCGGCCGGCATCGAGCATGATGATGCTGTCGCCGAAATCGACGGCGTGCTGCATGTTGTGCGTCACCATCAGCGTCGTCAGCTTCAGCGCCTCGACGGTGCGCACCGTCGCCTGCATGACGATATCTGCCGTGCGCGGGTCAAGTGCTGCGGTGTGTTCGTCGAGCAGCAGGACGTCGGGCGAGCCGCCGACGGCCATGATCAGCGACAGCGATTGCCGCTGGCCGCCGGAAAGCAGCTCCACCTTGGTATCCAGCCGGTTTTCCAGGCCGAGGCCGAGGACGGCGAGCCGCTCCTTGTAGCCGGAAAGCCGCGCGGTATTCAGGCCCTGGCGAAAGCCGCGCTTCTTGCCGCGCAGCTCGGCAAGCAGCATGTTTTCGGCAACCGTCATGCTGGCGGCGGTGCCTTTCATCGGGTCCTGGAAGACGCGGGCAAGGCGGGCGGCGCGCTTGTGCACCGGCATGCCGGTGACATCCTCGCCATTGATGACGATCTGGCCGGAATCGAGGCTGAGCGCACCGGAAATGGCGTTGAGCATGCTGCTCTTGCCGGCGCCATTCGAGCCGATGACCACGCCGAACTCGCCTGATTTGAGCGAGAGGGTGAGGCCGTCCAGCGCCACCTTCTCGTCCGGCTGTCCCCTGTAGAAAACCTTGCGCGCGGATTTGATGTCCAGCATCCGTGCCTCCTTGCAAAATGGCGGCGTTCACGACGCCGCCATGTATCCGAATTGTGTATTGAAGATGCCGCTTGTCAGTTCACGAAGCAATTGCAATCGGCAAGCGATGCCGGCACCTCGGCGCCGAAGGCCTTGAGGACCGTCTTGTTGATCAGCGGCGCATGGTCTTCATAGGCCGGGCGCGACGGCTTGATCGTCTTCGGGTCGGCGCCCTTCAGGATCTGCGCGGCGATCTTGCCGGCGTTCTCGCCGACCTGCTCGTAGTTGACGGCAAAGCTTGCCGGCACGACGCCGTTGCGCACAGCGGCGTCGTCGGAGTTGACGATCGGGATCTGCGCCTGGCGGGCGGCGGCGGCAACGGCGGGGATCGCCGGCTGCAGCAGGTTGGAGGCGGGGGTGTAGATCACGTCGACCTTGCCGGCGAAGGAGGCGATGCGCTGCTGGATGTCGTTGACGCTGTCAACGCCGACGCCGACCACTTCGAAGCCGGCGGCGGGGGCCGCTTCCTTCACCTTCTCGAACAGGGCAACGTCATTGGCCTCGCCCGGATTGTAAGGCACGCCGAAGCGCTTGGCGTTCGGCAGCAGCTTCTTGGCGAAGGTCATGATGGCGGCGATGTCCTGCAGGTCGGATGCGCCGGTAATGCCTTCGTCGCCCGCGTCCCAGGAGGGCGTGAGCTTGGCGGCGACCGGATCGGTGACGGCCGAAAAGACGATCGGGATACCGGAGCCGGCGAGCGCCTTCTTGGCGATCTGCGAGACCGGCGTGGTCACCGTATACATCAGCTTCGGATGTTCGGACTGCAGCTTGGCGATCATCTGCGGCACCAGCGAGGCGTCGAAGCTGGTGTTGCTCTCGCTGTAGACGACATCCTTGCCCTCGACGAAGCCGTTGTCGGCCAGCGCCTTCTTGAAGCCGGCGATCGAGGCGTTGAGCTGCGGATGCTCGCCGAAATTGGCGATGGCGATCTTGATCGGCTCGGCGGAAGCGGTTGCGACGCTCGCCATGAAAGCGCCGGCGACAACCAGGCTCGACAGCCATTTGGACGTGGATTTGCGCATGATTTCCTCCCGTATTCGTTGAGCGCGGTGCTTTTCCGGCCTTGTGGGGGCGGATCATAGCGGCTGGCGTTTTTCTGTCAATTTGCGATATATGATATGCGCCATAAGCGTATTTGATATATATTTTTGCTCCACAGCCATTTTATATATAATCCATGTGCTGCGATGACCGGGAGGAAATGCCATGCAGGACAAGGACTCCTCGACCAAGACGGAGGCAGCCTATTGGCTGCTGCGGCGCGATATTCTGAGCACCAAGCTCAGGCCCGGCGCATCGCTGAAGCTGAGTGCGCTGCGCGACGCCTATGGTCTCGGCTGGACGCCGCTGCGCGAGGCCCTGTCGCGGCTGGAGGCCGAGAAGCTGGTGACGGCCGTCACCAACCGCGGCTTCGCCGTCGCGCCGGTGTCGCGCGCCGAGCTGGAAGACCTGATGCGGGCGCGGATGGTCGTCGAGCTGCCGCTCTTGCTGGAATCGATCGAAAAGGGCGGGCCTGATTGGGAATCCGCCGTCGTCACGGCGCATTATCGCCTGTCGCGCTGCAAGATCGTGCCCGATGCGGCATCCGAGGAAATGGCCGACGACTGGGATGAGAAGCATGCCGCCTTTCATGCCGCGCTCGTCAGCGCGGCGACATCGAACTGGCTCCTGCGGTTTCAGGCCACCATCACCGACCAGCTCCGCCGCCATCATCGCTTCCTCGGCCTCGCCCCGACGCAGCGCGCTGCCGCTGGACTGACGATCGGCTATGAGACGGCGGTGGCGGCGCTGCGCGATGCGATGGCCATCGAACACCACACGGCACTGATGGAGGCGGCCCTCGACCGCGATCTGGAGCGCGCCAAGGCATTGATGACGGAGCATATCGGCTACACGCTGCAGGTCTATATCCGCTCGGAGGATGAGGAGGGCGACAGTGGCCGCCCGGCTTTGCGCGCGGGCGCCCGGCCGTAGAAAGATCAGATCTTCAGCCGTTCGGGGATGACAAGGCGTGGCCGGCGCCTATTTTCAGGATGGCATTTTCCATCAAATGATCCTGGGGAGGACAACATGACGCGTGCAGTGGTCATCGGCGCAACCGGCCATGTCGGCACCTATCTCGTGCCGCGGCTGGTCGAGGCCGGGTATGAGGTGCTGGCGGTGAGCCGGGGCGAGGCGAAGCCCTATCTGCCGAACCGGGCCTGGGACGCCGTCGAGCATGTGACGATGGATCGCGCCGCGATGGAGAAGGACGGCAGTTTCGGGCCGGCGATCCGGGCGCTGAAAGCCGATATCGTCATCGACATGATCTGCTTTACGCTCGAAAGCGCCGAGCATCTGGTGCAGGCGCTCTTCGGCGAGGTCGGGCATTTCCTGCATACGGGCACCATCTGGACCCACGGCTATCCGACCGTCGTGCCGACGCCGGAGGAGGCACCGAAACGGCCCTTCGGCGCCTATGGAATCCAGAAGGCGGCGATCGAGACCTATTTGTTGGGAGAGGCGCGCAACAAGGGCTTCCCGGCCACTCTGATCCATCCCGGCCATATTGTCGGCCCCGGCTGGGCGCCGCTCAATCCGGCCGGTCATTTCAATCTCTCGGTGTTCTCGACACTGGCGCGGGGCGAGGCGCTGTCATTGCCGAATTTCGGCCTGGAAACGGTCCATCACGTCCATGCCGACGACGTCGCGCAGATGTTCATGGGCGCGATCGCCAATTGGCGGGCCTCGACGGGCGAGAGCTTCCATGCGGTCTCGGGCGGTGCGCTGACGCTGCGCGGCTATGCCGAAGCCATGTCGCATTGGTTCGGCCACAAGCCGAAGCTCGAGTTCCTGCCTTTCGAAACATGGGCCGAGGGCCAGACCAAGGAAGATGCGCAGGCGACTTGGGAGCATATCGCCCGCAGCCCGAACTGCTCGATCGCCAAGGCCGAGCGCCTTCTCGGCTATGCGCCGCGCTATAGCTCGCTGCAGGCGGTGCAGGAGGCGGTGGCATGGCTGATGCAGAAGGGGCGGATCGGCTAAGGGGATTCGAGCGGGAGCGCCTAACGTTTCAGCCAGCGCTCCAGCCCTCTGGCGGCGGCGCGTCCGGTGGCGAAGCAGGCGGTAAGGAGATAGCCGCCGGTCGGCGCTTCCCAATCGATCATCTCTCCGGCGACGAAGAGGCCGGGGAGCGCCTTCAGCATATAGGCGTCATCGATGTCGCTCCAGCGGACGCCGCCGGCCGACGAGATGGCTTCGGCGATCGGGCGGGGGCGTTGGAGGGGGATCGGCAAGGCCTTGATCTGTTGTGCCAGCAGCTCCGGTGTCGCAAGCGTTTCCGGCGAGGCAAGCTCGCGTAACAGCGCCGTTTTGACGCCTTCGATCCCCGCGCCCTTGCGCAGCCGGTTGGAGAGGCTGGCCTTGGTGTCCTGCCGCGACAGATCGCGGGTCAGACGCTCGACCGAGCGGCCGGGCGCGAGGTCGACCAGCAGGGTCGCCTGGCCATCATCGGCCAGGCAGTCGCGCAGGCAGGCGGCATGGGCATAGACGAGGCTGCCCTCGATCCCATGGCGCGAAATGACGAATTCGCCGGGAAAGGTGCCGGCCTGCGACGTCGCCGTCACCGCCTTCAAAGGCTCGCCGGCGAAACGGTCCCGGAAAACCGGGCTCCAGGCGACGTCGAAGCCGCAATTGGCGGGCTGGAAATCGCCGATGGCGACGCCTTTGGCGCGAAGCCAGTCGACCCAGCCGCCATCCGAGCCGAGTCTTGGATAGCTCGCGCCGCCGAGCGCCAGCAGCGCCGCATCGCAGTGGATGACCGAGCGTCCCTCCGGTGTCTCGAAGGCAAAACCGTCCTCGGCAAATCCCGACCAGCGGTGCCGGGTCTGAATCGTGACGCCCTGTGCTTGCAATCTTGCGAGCCAGGCACGCAGCAGCGGCGACGCCTTCATGGCCTTCGGGAAGACGCGGCCGGAGGAGCCGGTGAAGGTTTCGGTGCCGAGCCCGGCCGCCCAGGCCCTGACATCCTCAGGCGTGAAGGCATCGAGCGCGGCGCGCAGCCGGTCCGATGCCGGGCCGAAGCGGTCGGCAAAGCGGGCGTAGTCCTCGGAATGGGTGATATTGAGGCCGGATTTGCCGGCCAGCAGGAACTTGCGCGCGACGGTCGGCATGGCGTCATAGACCGTGACACGATGACCGGACAGCGAGAGTGCCTCCGCCGCCATCAGCCCCGCCGGCCCGCCCCCGATAATCGCAATCTGCCTTCCCGTCATCAAGCCGCCCGGCGCTGGTTTCCTATCCGCTCTCTTGGGCCGTGCCGTCATCGAAAGCAAGCCGGTTTCTGCGATCGCAGGCTGCTTTGACAGCGGCGATCCGCCGGGACGGAAGGGAAGCGAGCCGGGATCACGCCTGCCTGCGGGCTGCCATGATTATGTAACCACATGGTTACTGTATCCGCGAATTTTCAAGGGGCTGTCAACTTACGCGCCAATCGGTTACTTATCGGCTGTGAAAG
>JASGEG010000410.1:0-7660 GCA_047606605.1 Rhizobium sp. | reverse complement strand
GAGCGCCACCAGCGCGATGATGTCCTCGATGCAGTCCGGGCGCATGCCGATCAGCGCCTTGCGCATGCCCGCACTTTCCACCTGGAACACGCCGACCGTCTCGCCGCGCGAGAGCATGTCGTAGGTCGGCTTGTCATCAAGGGGAATACTGGCCAGATCGATGGCGATACCGCGCTTGGCGACGAAATCGACCGCCGTCTTCAGGACGGTCAGCGTCTTCAGGCCGAGAAAGTCGAATTTCACCAGGCCGGCCTGTTCCACCCATTTCATGTTGAACTGGGTAACCGGCATGTCCGAGCGCGGATCGCGATACATAGGCACGAGCTTCGACAGCGGCCGGTCGCCGATGACGATACCGGCGGCGTGGGTCGAGGCATGGCGATAGAGGCCTTCGATCTTCTGGGCGATGTCCAGCAGGCGGGCGACGACGGGTTCCTTGTCGGCCTCTTCCTGCAGGCGCGGCTCCTCCTTGATCGCCTGGTGCAGCGGTGTCGGATTGGCAGGGTTGTTCGGCACCAGCTTGCAGATCTTGTCGACCTGGCCATAGGGCATTTCCAGCACGCGGCCGACGTCGCGCAGGGCGGCGCGCGCCTGCAGCGAACCGAAGGTGATGATCTGCGCCACCTGCTCGCGGCCATATTTGGCCTGCACGTAACGGATCACCTCTTCGCGGCGGTCCTGGCAGAAGTCGATATCGAAGTCGGGCATCGAGACGCGTTCCGGGTTGAGGAAGCGCTCGAACAGCAGCGAGAAGCGCAGCGGATCGACGTCGGTGATCGTCAGCGCATAGGCGACCAGCGAGCCCGCGCCCGAGCCACGGCCGGGGCCGACCGGAATATCGTGGCGCTTGGCCCATTTGATGAAGTCCGCAACGATCAGGAAGTAGCCGGGGAACTTCATGCGCTCGATGACGCTGAGCTCGAATTCCAGCCGCTCGCGATATTCCTTCTCCTCGTAACCCGGCGCCATGCCGAGCGAGGCGAGACGCTGGTCGAGACCCTCGACGGCCTGGGCGCGCAATTCCGCCACCTCGGCGCGCTCGGCCTCCTCCGCATCGTCGGTCGCGCCGGTGAAGCGCGGCAGGATCGGCTTGCGCGTCTTCAGGACGAAGGAGCAGCGCCGCGCGATCTCGACGGTGTTTTCCAGCGCCTCCGGCAGATTGGAAAAGAGCTTCGCCATATCGGCACGGCTTTTCAGGTAATGGTCCGGGGTCAGGCGGAAACGCGTATCGTCCGAGACGATGGCATTGTGGGCGACCGCCATCAGTGCATCATGAGCATCGTAATCGTCACGGGTCGGGAAGAAGGCCTCATTGGTCGCGACCAGCGGCAGCTCATGCTCATAGGCGAGCGCGATCATCTTCTGTTCGTGACGGCGGTCATAGGTGCCGTGGCGCTGCAGCTCGATATAAAGCCGGTCGCCGAACAGGCGCTTCAGCGTCAGCAATCGCGACAGCGCCTGAGGGGCATGCCCCTCCTTCAACGCCATATCGACCGGGCCGCCGAGCGATCCCGTCAGCGCGATCATGCCTTCCGTACCGATTTCCTCCAGCCAGGAGGCGGTGATATGGACGGCATGGTTGCCTTCACCGCCGAGATAGGCCCGGCTGACCAGGTCCACGAGGCGTTCATAACCCTGTTCCGTGGCGGCAAGGAGGATGATGGACGGCAGCTTGGCCAATGCCTGCTGCGGGCCGCGCTTCTCACCCTCGACGCTGTCTTCCATGTCGATGGATACCTGGCAGCCGATAATCGGCTGCATGCCCTCATCCATCGCCTTCTGGGAGAATTCCAGCGCGACAAAGAGATTGTTCGTATCCGTGATGGCGATGGCCGGCTGATTGTCGCCGGCCGCCTTGCCGAGAATCTTCTTCAAGGGCAAGGCGCCCTCAAGAAGCGAATAAGCGGAATGGACGCGAAGATGGACGAATTCCGGCGTATCACCGACCGGTGCGCTCGTCGCGCCGCTGTTTCCCATATCCGCCATCTTACGCCTTTCCGCATGCCCGAATGAATCGGCTGCATTGTCGGCATAGCGGACGATAAAGTCCAGAAGTCCACCTCATGATTCACGGGCGTTTGGCAACGTCCGTGACGGTGAAACTTACATCGCCATCATGATGAGGGAAAAGCTGGCAACGAACATGACGATGGAGGTGAATGCTGCAACGTCTCGAATGATATCGGTCATTTACGCGCTCCTTACTCGTTATGTTTCTTATTTGTTCCATTTTTGTTCAGGAGTCAATAGGCCTCGAAAATTTCATTGGCCACCGCCTGAAGCGCGCGGATGGACGGCCGGATGGCCGCGGTCTATGACATGGCAACCGGGGAGATCATCATGAAGCATCTGGTTCTCGCAGGCATCATTCTGCTTTCGGCAACCGCCGCCCTCTCGGCTGAGACCGCCATGACGCCGGACCGCATCATCGACGCGGCGGTCGGCGACTGGAACAAGGACGGCCAGCCGGATCTCGCATTGCTGGCGACAGTTCCGCCGAACGACGAGACCGACGTTGAAATCAGCATCTATATCTACCTGCGCGACAAGGAACGCTCGCTGCTCAAGCTGGCTGCCGCCGCGCCCGGCAAGGTATGGGGCCGCGCCGAGCCCGGCGGCATCATGGGTCAGGAACCGTCGGTTGCCGCGCTGCCGAACGGCTCGATCGCCGTCACCTCCCAGAACGATGCGATCGGGCGCGACCGCTGGCATCAGACACTCACCATCGCCTTCCGCGACAATGCCTTCATCGTCGCCGGCTTCACCTTCGATTATCGCGACAATCTCGAGGCCGAGCGGAGTTATAGCTGCGACTACAATGTCCTGACCGGCAAGGCGACGAAGCGCGACAAGGGGTTCAAGACCGAAGCCAGAACCATCAGGGTCGAGGATTGGGACGATGAGATCGGCCGGAAAATCTGCGACGAAGCACCGTAGCATCGGATTTGTTCACTATACGTTCTTTACTTGCCACCGATCGCGTGGCATGCTGCAGCCTCACCATGAATGGAGAGGACCGTGCCGGATCTTGCCGAGCTCAACGATTTCATTGTCACCGCGAAAGCCGAAACCTATGTCGGCGACGGCGAAAGACTGCCGTCCTGTCGCCGCGGCTCGCATGATATCGGCTATGTCAGCGGCCGCTGGCGCTATCTCGACAGCTATTTCGGCGGCACGGATTTCGCCGGACAGGAACTGGTCTGGCTCGATGACGAGCCGGTCTGGGCGATGAATTATTTCGGGCATATCGTCGAGCCGGATCTGATCGACGGCACGGCAGCGGGGATGGTCATCAAGGCATCGCTGCTGCGGCTCTACCTCGATGAGAAGCGCTTTCTCGGCGGCTTTGAATTCGACCACCCGCTCGGCCGCTATGTGGATCGCAGCACGGGCGGCTGCGACCACTTCATCGGTCACGAAGTCATTCTGGTGAAGGAGCGCAAGGCTTACGAGCTGGACTATCGCGGCGGTTTGATCGTTCCCTGACGGACGATCAGAATTCCACGACTTTGCCGTCGCTGATCGTCACGCGGCGATCCATGCGGGCCGCAAGGTCGTGATTGTGGGTGGCGATCAGCGCCGCAAGTCCGGATTGGCGCACCAGCGCCTCGAGCGCGTCGAAGACATAATGCGCCGTCTCTGGATCGAGATTGCCTGTGGGCTCGTCGGCCAGCAGCACCAGCGGCGCATTGGCGACCGCGCGGGCGATGGCGACGCGCTGCTGTTCGCCGCCGGACAGTTCGGCCGGGCGATGATCGGCGCGATGGCCGATCCGCATATAGTCGAGAAGCTGGGCGGCCCGGGCGCTCGCCTCCTTCCGCGACAGGCCGGAAATAAGCTGCGGCATCATGATGTTTTCCAGAGCGGAAAACTCCGGCAGCAGATGATGGAACTGGTAGACGAAACCGATCTCGCTGCGGCGGACAGCCGTGCGCCTGTCATCGGACAAGCCCTCGCATGCCTGGCCGTTGACAAGCACTTCGCCGCCATCGGGATGTTCGAGCAGACCGGCGACATGCAGGAGCGTCGATTTGCCCGTGCCCGAGGGCGCCACGAGAGCGACGATCTCGCCGCTGCGCAGTGCGAAATCGGCGCCTCTCAGGATCGACAGGCGGGTTTCGCCCTGCCCATAATGGCGCTCCACGCCGGAAAGCTGGAGAACGACGTTGCGTTTCGTCAAATGCGGTATTCCTTATTCGTACCGTAGCGCCTGCACCGGATCGAGCCGAGAGGCGCGCCAGGCCGGGAAGATCGTCGCGAGGAAGGACAATGTCAGCGCCATCACGATCACCGAGATGGTCTCGCCGAGATTCATCTGGGCCGGCAGCTTGCTGAGGAAATAGACTTCCGGATTGAAGATCACCGTGCCCGATATCCAGGAGAAGAACTGGCGGATGGATTCGATATTGAGGCAGACGAGAACACCGAGCGCGACGCCGGCGACCGTGCCGACGACGCCGATCGCGGCACCCGTCATGAAGAAGATGCGCATGATCGCCCCCGATGTCGCGCCCATGGTGCGCAGGATGGCGATATCGCTTCCCTTGTCCTTCACCAGCATGATCAGGCCGGAGATGATGTTGAGGGCGGCGACGATGACGATCAGCGTCAGGATCATGAACATGGTGTTGCGCTCGACCTGCAGCGCCGAGAAGAAGGTCGCGTTGACCTGACGCCAGTCCGTCAGAAAGATCTGTCGGCCCGCCGCGGCCTCGATCTTCGGCCTGAGTTCGTCGACATCGTCCGGATTGCTGACGAAAAGCTCGATCTTCTCGACGATGCCTTCGGCATTGAAAAAGACCTGCGCTTCCTCGAGCGGCATGAAGACCACCGAGGCGTCATATTCCGACATGCCCACCTCGAAAATGCCGGAGATGGTATAGGCCTTGACGCGCGGATTGACCCCGAAAGGCGTCACATCGCCATCCGGCGCGGTGAGCGTGATCTGGTCGCCGACCGTCAGGCCCAGTTGCCGGGCGAGACGCGAACCAACCATGACACCCTGCCCGGAGGCAAAGCCGACCATGTCGCCGCTGATAACATGGTCCGATACGGTCTTGAGCTTGGTCAGATCCTCGGAGCGGATGCCGCGCACCAGCGCGCCGGTACCGGAACCGCCGCGGCCGGAGGCGAGCGTCTCGCCCTCGACCAGCGGCAGGGCCATGGTGACGCCGGGAACCGCCGTGAACTTCTGCGCCAGGGCGGCGTAGTCATTCAGCGGCGAATCGATAGGTTGCACAACGACATGGCCGTTGAAGCCGAGAATCTGCTTGAAGAGCTCGGCGCGAAAGCCGTTCATGACCGCCATGACGATGATCAGCGCCGCGACACCGAGCATGATGCCGACCAGCGAAAAGCCGGCAATGACCGAGATCGACGCCTCCTTGCGCCGGGAGCGCAGATAGCGCCAGGCGACGAGCCGTTCGAAGCCGGAAAAGGGACGCGATGACGGGCTGGTCGTTGAAGACTTTTCCTGCTGCTCGGCTGCCGCGCTTACCGCCATTCGCTTCTCTTCCTATCGTTTGCTCAGCCGGCCAGACGGTTGATCGCCGCCTCGACGGTCATGGTCTCGCGAGCACCGGTCTTCCGGTCCTTGACTTCCACTTCGCCGCTCGCGATCGACCGCGGTCCGACGATGATCTGCACGGGCACGCCGATCAGATCGGCGGTCGCGAACTTCGTGCCGGCGCGCTCGTCGCGATCGTCGTACAGCACGTCCTTGCCAGCCTTCGACAGCGCGGCGTAGACGGTTTCGCAAGCAGCATCGCAGGCCTCGTCACCGGCCTTCATGTTGATCACAACGACATCGAAGGGCGCGACCGACGCCGGCCAGATGATTCCGTTCTCGTCATGCGATGCCTCGATGATGGCGGGAACAAGGCGTGTCGGGCCGATACCGTAAGATCCCATGTGGACAGCGTGTTCCTTGCCGTCCGGACCCTGCACTTTCGCGCCCATCGGTTCGGAATATTTGGTGCCGAAATAGAAGATGTGACCGACCTCGATGCCGCGCGCGGACAGGCGCTCACCTTCGGGAATGGCGTTGAAGGCGGCTTCGTCATGCATTTCCGAGGTCGCCGCATAGAGCGAGGTCCACTTGTCGAAAATGCCCTTCAGGCCGGCGGCGTCATCGAAATTCGTGTCTTCCGGCGGAATGTCGAAATTGACGAAATCCTTATGGCAGAAGACCTCGGATTCACCGGTGTCGGCGAGAATGATGAACTCATGGCTGAGTTCGCCGCCGATGGGACCGGTGTCGGCGCGCATCGGAATTGCCCGGAGACCGAGGCGATCGAAGGTGCGCAGATAGGCCGTGAACATCTTGTTGTAGGCGATCACGGCGCCTTCCTGCGTCAGATCGAAGGAATAGGCATCCTTCATCATGAATTCGCGCGAGCGCATGGTGCCGAAGCGCGGACGGATCTCGTCGCGAAACTTCAGCTGGATATGATAGAGGTTCAGCGGCAGGTCCTTGTAGGACTTGACGTAGGACCGGAAGATATCGGTGACCATCTCCTCGTTGGTCGGGCCGTAGAGCATGGGCCGATCCTGGCGGTCCTTGATGCGCAGCATCTCCTTGCCATAGGCATCGTAACGGCCGCTTTCCTGCCAGAGTTCGGCCGACTGCAAGGTCGGCATCGACAGCTCGATGGCGCCGGAACGATTCTGTTCCTCGCGGATGATCTTGTTGACCTTGTCCAGAACACGCTTGCCCAGCGGCAGCCAGGAATAAATGCCTTGCGACTGCTGGCGGATCATGCCGGCACGCAGCATCAGCCGGTGGGAAACGATCTCAGCCTCCTTGGGATTTTCCTTCAGGATGGGCAGAAAGTAACGGGACAGGCGCATAGGCTGATTCCAAATGGTTTGGCGTTCCACCGCCGGCGGAATCGCGCGAAAATTAATTGCTGGAGGCAGTTCATAACTGCTTCGGCGCAGGAAGGAAACCCGCATTTGCGCGGACCGAATCCGGCGAATGTCCGCAAATGCCGGGCACTCTGATATATTTCCAAGAATTCGAAAAAATGCATGTTTATAAGGCTTTGTGGCAAAAAGCTGTCAACAGAAAAATTCTGCGCCACTGTAACAAAAAAGCAAAAAAACAGATGACAAAGCTCATTCTTTGAGCTAATTTTAGCTCACAAAAGAGGCAAGAAGGCTAAATTCTTGCCGTTTCGCGGTCAAGTCTTGGGAGGATCAGATCTTAGGCGCGCTCGTTCGCTGCCCCGGTAACGGATAAGGATCACGCGATACTTTAAAACAAGGCTTATTGCCTTGTTTTTTTTGCTTTCTCGGCCGATCTTCTATCGTTCCCCTTCTCGCGGGAGAGCATCCAATCTCCTGCTGTCAGCCCAAATTGGGTGAGCGCCGCCTGCGGATTGTTTGATCCATCCGCATGACAGGCGTGTGACGAATTGATGGCGAGAATGGGGCGCCCCGCAGCCGCCCGTCTGCTCCCGCATTCCCCTGGATCACTTATAGCTTGGAACGATCTGGGGAATGGAGTCTATGCTCAGCCCGAGATAATGCGAGGCGACATACCAGGCGCCATAGACGAGAGCCGACACCAGCGTCGTGACGAGAACCACCCGCCAGGCACGAAATTTCGTCGGCGCGCTTTCGACCGTGCCAAGAATTACGTGCTCATCCTCGGCCTGTG
>JASGEG010000409.1:0-5894 GCA_047606605.1 Rhizobium sp. | reverse complement strand
GTGCATCGCGAAAGCCGCTATAATTCCAAGGCTTACAACAAGGCCGGTTATTTCGGCCTGATGCAGATCAAGTACAACACGGCCAAATCCATGGGCTATCAAGGCGCCCCGTCCGGTCTGCTCGATGCCGAAACCAACATCAAATACGCCGCCAAATATCTGCGCGGCGCATGGATGGTCGCCGACAGCAAGGCCGAAAACAAGGAAGCCAATGCCGTCCAGCTCTATGCGCGTGGCTATTATTACGACGCCAAGCGCAAGGGCCTGACGGACGTCGCCCACGGCAATTACTGATCAGACTGATCTCATTTCAACAACGCCGGCCCGGACCTCACGTCTTGGCCGGCGTTGTCGCATCCAGGATTTTCTTCAGCAAGATCTGCGGCTTGTAGCCTAGCCAGCTCGGTGTCAGCCCGAGACGCACGAATACGAGATTGGCCGACGGCACGATGGCAATGCTCTGACCGTCATGTCCGAGCATCCAGAACGTATCCGACGGCAGGTCGAATTGCCCATCCGAGCCGCCCGGCCCTGCGAGCCAGGCCTGAACCTGCGAATAGGTGCCGTCGGACGCCTTGGTCGGCGTCCGCATCGCCCCGACAAAGCCCTCCGGCAGCAGGCGCTGGCCTTTCCATACACCGTCCTGCAGCAGGAACTGGCCGAAGCGAGCCCAGTCGCGCGCCGACGCATATAGATACGAACTGCCGACATAGGTGCCGCGCTCATCCGCTTCCAGCACCGCACTCGTCATGCCGAGCGGCGAAAACAGCGCCTCGCGCGGATAACCGATCGCGGCACTCTGGTTCGGGAGCCTGTTCATCCAGATCCGTGACAGCAGGGTCGCGGTTCCGCTGGAATAGCTGAAGCGCTCGCCGGCCGGCGCCTCCTGCCGGGCATTGGTCGCAATGCTGGTCGTATCCGCATCGAGATAGAGCATCCGCGTCACGTCCGAGACGGCACCATAACTTTCATTGAAAGCCAGCCCGCTCTCCATGCCAAGCAGATCGCTGAGCTTGATGCTCTTGCGCGCATCGGCGCTCCATTGCGCCAATAGGTTCTGATCGTCGAAGGACATCTTTCCGGTCAGCATCAGGCGGCCGATGATGGCGGCATTCACGGTTTTCGTCATCGACCAGCCGATCAGCGGCGTAGCCTTGTCGAAGCCCTCGCCATAGCTCTCCGCGACGATGCGGCCATCTTTGACGACGACGATGGCGCGCATGGCCTGGCCCGCCAGATCCGGCTCGGCGATCAATTTCGAGAGCGCCGCGCCGGTCGCGTCCTGATCGATCGCGGCCTTGTCACCCTCCGGCCAGGGCAAATCGCGTTTCGGCGCCTTCACCTTGTTGAGGAAGACCGCACTCCGCGCCGCCTGCAGGTCACCATCCGGCACCGTGGCGCAGCCGAGCGCGCCGCGATAGAGCGCATAGTTCGGCGCGAAGAGGCCGAGGATGCGGGCCGTCACCAGCCCCTCCTCCCGATTGACCGAAACCCGCACCAGCCTGAGTGCCGGATTGCCCGGCGCCTGCACGTCGTCGGCCAGCACCTGGTCGGGATCGCGCTTGGCGACAAACGTATTCGAACAGACGATCTTGGCGGCATAACCGTCACCGACCCGCAGCAATTCAGGGGGCGCGATGGAAAGCCAGACGGCACCGCCAACGACAATGATCACCAACAAAAAGACAAGAGCCAGGATCGCTCTCGATATCCAACGCATGCCACACGCCCTCCAAAGGTAGGCGGAGACAATCAGGAAACGCAGCAATATGAAAGAGCTATCATCGTCACTCTTCCGCAAATATCCGTGCAGCCACAAGATAGCGCTGCCTACCAACAGCCCACGTCATCAGACTGTAGCATTGCCGGGTTACACGCGCTGAACCTGACAAATCGGTAACAAGACTCAGATGACGGAATTCGCCCCGGAAGCCGGTCTCCACAAGAACCGCAAACTCAAGGACGCTCTGCTGCAGCATAAGGCCCTGTCCAAGGCCGGTTTTTCCGAACGACTGTTCGGCATGCTGTTCTCCGGCCTTGTCTATCCGCAGATCTGGGAAGATCCGGATATCGACATGGAGGCGATGGAGCTTCAGCCGCATCATCGCATCGTCACCATCGGCTCCGGCGGCTGCAACATGCTCGCCTATCTCTCGCAGAACCCGGCCTCGATCGACGTCGTTGACCTCAATCGGCACCATATCGCGCTGAACAAGCTGAAGCTCGCCGCATTCCGGCTGCTGCCCGGTCATGCCGACCTGGTGCGCTTCTTCGGCACGCCGGGCGTCAGCGCCAACAGCCAGGCCTATGAGGAATTCATCGCGCCGCGGCTCGATCCCGCAACCGCCGCCTATTGGGATGGCCGGGATCTCTATGGCCGCCGCCGCGTGACCGTATTCAACCGCAACATCTACAAGACGGGCCTGCTCGGCCGCTTCATCGGCGCCGCCCATGTGCTGGCGCGGGTGCACGGCGTTCGCCTCGCCAAGCTGACAGAGGCCCGCACGCTGCGCGAACAGCGGCAGTTCTTCGACGATGAGATCGCACCGATCTTCGACCGGCCGATGGTGCGCTGGCTGCTTGGCCGCAAGAGCTCGCTTTTCGGGCTCGGCATCCCGCCGCAGCAATATGATGAGCTCGCCAGCCTTGCCGGTGACGGCTCCATATCCGGCGTCCTCAAGTATCGCCTGGAAAAGCTGGCCTGCCACTTCCCGATGCGGGAGAACTATTTCGCCTGGCAGGCCTTCGCGCGCCGCTATGCCGCGCCGCATCAGGGGCCGCTGCCGACCTATCTGAAGCCGGAACATTATGAGGCCATTCGCGCCAACGCCGATCGCGTCAGCGTGCATCATGCCAATTTCACCGAGCTTCTGGCCTCCAAGCCCGCCGCCTCGCGCGACCGCTACATCCTGCTCGACGCGCAGGACTGGATGACCGACGAACAGCTCAACGCCCTCTGGGCGGAAATTACCCGCACCGCCTGCGACGGCGCCCGCGTCATCTTCCGCACCGCCGCCGAAAAGAGCATCATCGAAGGCCGCCTTTCGCCGGCGATCCGCGACCAATGGGTCTATGACGAGGCGCGTTCGCAGGATCTCAACCTCCGCGACCGCTCCGCGATCTACGGCGGCTTCCATATTTACGGGAAGAAAGCGTGAGCCAGGCGGAAACAGGTCTCGACGCCGGCTCGAAGAACCATGCCGGTCTGATGGACGGGATGTACCGCTACCAGCGGCACATCTACGACCTGACCCGCAAATATTATCTTTTCGGCCGCGACCGCACCATCGCCCATCTCAATGTGCCCGCTGGCGGCTCCCTGCTGGAAGTCGGCTGCGGCACGGGCCGCAACATGCTGCTGGCTCACCGCCGTTTCCCGTCCGCCAGGCTTTACGGCCTCGATATATCCCAGGAGATGCTGATCTCCGCGCGCCGCAATTTCCGGGGCCTGAAACAGATGCCGGACTTCCGGGTCGCCGACGCCACCGCCTTTTCCCCGAATGATTTCGGCGTGGCAGGCTTCGACCGCGTGATGGTCTCCTATGCGCTCTCGATGATCCCCGATTGGAAACGTGCTGTCGCCGCATCGCTCGATGCCGTCGCGCCCGGCGGCGAGCTGCATATCGTCGATTTCGGCCAGCAGGAACGCCTTCCCGCCTGGTTCCGGACCGTGCTGAAGGGGTGGTTGACGAAGTTCCATGTGACGCCGCGCGCCGACCTGCGCGCCGTGCTGGAGGAAAGCGCCGGCCGCCATGGCGCAAGCCTGGTGTTCGAGGAAATCGGGCGTGGTTACGCCTGGAGAGCCGTGATCACCAAGGTGCAAGCCTAGGTCAAGAGTGAATTTCCGGGCAAATGCAGCCGAGTGATGCTTCAAGTATAAGATTTTGCTTGAAGATAACGGATTTTTTACGTTGATATGGTGAATAAAGTGGTAAGGGCGGCTGACAACAGCTCTGCCCCTGCCTCTTTGGAATTTCGGGGACCACCTATCACGGAAGCCAAGCCTTGGAGCAGCAAGATCACTCGCGCCATAACGGGATATTCATGCGCCGGCTTCTGTTGTGCTTCATGCCGCTTGCCCTCCTCCTGAATAGCTGCACGACGGGCTACGATGCCCTGCAGACGGCAGCCCTCCCCAAAACCCGTTTCCAGGACACGAAGCCGCAGGATTTCGGCCGCGACCACCCCGAGCGCCATCCCATTCACGGCATCGACGTCTCCAAGTGGCAGGGCGATATCGATTGGCGGACGGTCAAGAACTCCGGTGTCGCCTTCGTCTTCATCAAGGCGACCGAAGGCAAGGATCGTATCGACCCCCGCTTCAGCGAATATTGGCAGCAGGCCAGCACGGCCGGTCTCGCTCATGCCCCCTATCATTTCTACTATTTCTGCTCGACCGCGGACGAACAGGCCGATTGGTTCATCCGCAACGTGCCGAAAGACGCCATGATGCTGCCGCCGGTCGTCGATGTCGAATGGAACCCGGGCTCTCCGACCTGCCGTACCAGACCAGATCCGCAAACGGTGCGGTCGGAAATGAAGCGCTTCATGGATCGCCTGCAGGCCTATTACGGCAAGCGTCCGATCATCTACACCTCGGTCGATTTCCATCGCGAGAATCTTGCGGGTTACTTCAAGGACTATCACTTCTGGGTCCGCTCGGTCGCCAAGCATCCGACCGCGACCTATAGCGACCGTTCCTGGGCTTTCTGGCAGTACACCTCGACGGGCGTCATCCCCGGCATCAAGGGGCCGACGGACATCAATGTTTTCGCCGGTTCCGAGCAGAACTGGCACAATTGGGTAGCGGCAGTACAGAAGGAAGGAAATTCTTGAGACTGCCCTAACTTCTCTCTTGCTTCTGTCACAATCTTCTGTGAAAGCGACCCTATTCTATCGGAAAAGAGGATCGCTCATGGACCGCCACACCATTCGACGCAGCGCACTCGCGTTGATCTTCGCTTCAGCCATGACCGGCGTGGCGATGGCCCAGAGCGCGGCACCCGCCGCAGCACCGGGCACGGATGGCAACACCGCTCCCAAGGCGGCCTGTGGCGGCGATCTTGCCGCGTTTCTTGCCGGAGTGAAGGCCGAGGCGATCGCTGCCGGCGCCGATGCTGCAGCCGCCGACAAGGCCTTGGCCGGCGCGCAGATCGACCCCAAGGTTCTCGCCATGGACCGTGGCCAGGGCGTGTTCCGCCAGACCTTCCTCGAATTCTCGCAGCGCACCGTCAGCCAGGGGCGCCTCGATATCGGCCGCCAGAAATTGAAGCAATATGCCGATGTCTTCGCCAAGGCTGAAAAAGACTATGGCGTGCCCCCCGGTATCATCACCACCTATTGGGCGATGGAAACCGATTTTGGTGCCGTTCAGGGCAATTTCAATACCCGCAATGCGCTGGTCACCCTCTCGCACGACTGCCGCCGACCTGAGTTTTTCCGCCCGCGCCTGATCGGCTTCATCGAAATGGTGCAACATGGCGATGCCGACCCCGATACCATGACGGGTGCCTGGGCCGGGGAAATCGGCCAGACCCAGATGCTGCCCCCCTCGATCATCTCTTACGGGGTCGATGGCGATGGCGACGGCCATGTCAACATGAAAACAAGTGCGCCCGACGTCATTCTCACGACGGCGCGGTTTTTCCAAAGCCTGGGCTTCCAGCGCGGCCAGCCATGGCTGCAGGAGGTCAGTGTGCCCGACAATCTGCCCTGGGAAAAGTCCGGGCTTGGCGGGACGCTCACGGCCGCCGACTGGTTTAAGCTTGGCGTCGAGCCGCGCGACGGCAACACCAGTTTCGGCTCGCTACCCGCCGCCCTCATCCTGCCGCAGGGTCGCAAAGGCCCGGCGTTCCTGACCTATCCGAATTACAACGCCTTTCTCGAATGGAACC
>JASGEG010000408.1:0-8475 GCA_047606605.1 Rhizobium sp. | reverse complement strand
GCTGCGCCGTCCTCAATCGCATGCTGGCCTGCGCACGCCCGAAATCCGTCCGCTGCACAAAAGCTACCCAATAGCCGCAGCATCAAAGACGGAAATCCGTTTAAACCGCGATCCCTGCACCAACGTCTATCTCCAGACCAACCGTCTATCGCGCCATCGCTCGCCACGCTCCAGTGTCGTGACGGAAATTTCGGCGGTTCCGGCGTAGAACCCCTGGCAGAATTCCCACGGTCGGATAACCGTAGAGCCGAAATAAACTTGACTGAAATACTCCTGTTAATATAGGGCAGCAATCCTGACAGATTTTTCCTACGGGAGGGACATGGTTTGGACAGGCGTGACGAAACTTTCGGCCTTTATGATCGCTCGGAAGAGCGGAACAGCTGCGGCGTTGGCTTCATCACCCGAAAAGACGGCGTTCAGACCCACGACGTCCTGCGTAAGGGGCATGAGGCGCTTTGCGCCGTGCCGCATCGCGGAGGGATGTCCGCGGAGGGCGTCGGCGACGGTGCTGGCGTTTCGGTCGATCTTTCCCTTCCCTTCTTTCGCAAGCTCACCGGGCGGCCGGAGCTCGCACCGCGCCGCTTCGGCGTCGGGAACTTCTTCCTGCCAACCGATCCGACCTTCCACCCCGAAGCGGAACGGCTTATCGAGACTGCGCTGGCCGAACAGGGCTTTCCGCTCTTCCTGACGCGCGAGGTCCCGGTCGATAACGACGCGATCCGTCCGGCTGCGGTGCGCTATCAACTGCCGATCCGTCAGTGGGTGTTCGGCTGCCATGGCGAAAAGGTCACTGAAGCGGAATTCGATTTCCGTATCCACAAGGCGTTGCTGGCCATCGAAGCTGTCGCCTATATGCAACCCCATCTTGCCGGACTTTACCCGCTTTCGCTGAGCGCCCGCACCCAGGTCTTCAAGGGTCGGCTGAACTCGAACGAGGTGATGCCGTATTTCCGCGACCTGGTCGATCCGGACCATGCCGTCCACACCATGTATTTTCATACCCGCTTTTCGACCAATACGGACCCGCATCCCTCCATGGCCCAGCCGTTCCGGCTGATGGCCCATAACGGCGAGCTCAACACCGACCGGAAGAACCGCCTTTCGGAAGCTGCAATCGCATTGGCGAAGAACGCATCCATCGTCCGTCCGAAAGGTCAGTCGGACAGCTGCCGGCTCGACCAGACGCTGCAAACCCGTGTGCTGGAGGACGGCCTCGATCTCGTCACCGCCGTCGTCTCGATGATGCCGCCGGCTTGGGAGAACGATGACACGCTGTCGCCGGATGTCCTGGCCATGCTGGAGTATTTCTCGCTTTACGAGGAGAAGAACGACGGCCCCGCCGCGCTGATCTTCGGAGACGGCATCATCATAGGCGCCCGCCTGGATCGGTTGGGGCTGCGGCCGCTGCGCACCATCGAAACGGAAGATTATCTCTGCGTCATGTCGGAGGCGGGGCAGATCGGCTTCCCGCCGGAAAGCGTGTTCCGGCGTGGCCGCATCGAGGCCGGCGGCATGCTCTATTACGATCATTCCGTGAAACGCGCATTCGGCACCAACGAGGCGCTGGAAATTCTGGCGGCACGCAAGCCGTTCCGCAAGCTGCTCAGGGATGCCCGCGTGACGCTGGAGGAACTCCCGGAAATCCCGGCCGAGGCACAAGGCTCGCCGTTGCGGTATAATGGCGATCTCGAGCGTCACCAGCGCTATGTCGCCTATTCGCTGAATCAGGAGAGCTTCAAGTTCCTGATGGACCCGATGCTGGCGACAGGGGCGGAGAAGATCTCCGCAATGGGTTACGGAAACGCCATCAACGCACTCTCCGACCAGGAAGGCGGTGTCGCGAAGTATTTCTCGCAACGCTTCGCCCAGGTGACGAACCCGCCGCTTGATTCGATCCGCGAAGTCGAAGGCATGACGCTGCGTGTGGCGCTCGGCGCCAAGCCGAATATCGGCGCAAAGGCAGCCCGCCAGATCGTCGTGCGCTGCCCGATCCTGACCCATCTCGACATGCTGCGAATCCGCGAGCAGAAGGAAACGCCGCTGCGCCGTTTCGAGATGCTTTTCACGCCCGACCTCGATGATGCCGATGCCAATGCGCGCGCACTCGAACAGGCGATCGACAATCTTTGTGACGTCATCGCAGCCTTCGCGCGCGAGGAAGGTGGCATCGCCGTCGTCACCGACCGGCATGTGTCGAAGAACCGCGCGGCTTTGCCGATGATCCTCGTCGTCTCGGCCGTCAATCAGAAGCTGATCGAGGAAGGCTTGCGGCTGCGGCTGTCGCTGGTGGTGGAGAGCGGGCAGATCGCCTCGTCCCACCATGTCGCCGCGGTGCTCGGCTTCGGAGCCTCCGCTGTCTATCCGCTCGGCGTACAGTTCCGCGCCGAGGAGAAGTTCGGCGCCGAGGCCGACAAGGCCTTCAAGCGTTTCGCCAAGGCGGCGGAAAAATCGCTGATGAAGACAATGGGCAAAGTGGGTCTCTGCACCGCGGAAAGTTATATCGGCGGCGAGTTCTTCGAGCCCAATTTCCTCGATACCAACGATCCGGTGCTGAAGCGCTACTTCCCAAATGTGAGAACGCCGGTGGGTGGCGTGAACTTCAAGGTCATTGCCCAGGCCACGGCGAGCTGGCACGCCAAGGCGCTGACTGTGAAGGGTGAAGACGACATTCCGCTGCTCGGCCTGTTCAAGGAGCGGGCCGAAGGCGCCGGCCATTCCTTCGGAACAACGGCGGTACGCGGTTTCGTCGACATGACGGAGGAAAAGATTGCCTTCCATGACACCACCGAAGAGGACGACCCGTTCCTGAGGCTTCTCACGCTCAACAGGCTGGAAGACGCTTTCGGTCTCGATGATGCCGCCTACCGCAACAGCAGCTACGCAAAGCTGACGCCCGAACAGATCGACGGGTTTGCCGTCACGCCCGGCTATCGGGCCTTCGTTCGCATGATGACGGAAGAGCGTATGCGCCGACCGGCGGCGCTGCGCGACGTACTGGCCTTCCCGGCCGATGTAACATGGCTTTCTTCGGCGGAGGACTTCCGCCGCGAAATGGGGCGCTTCTCGCGCAGGGGCAACAACAACTTCATGGTGCGCGGCCTCACATGCGAAAGCCTTGCGTGGGATACTTTCCGGCTCGACCTGACAGGACCGACGGGTGGAGAGCTGACACGGCTCGCGGCGCTCGGCCAGTCGCTGGTGACGCGTTTTAGAACCGACATTCTCGGCCACTGGTTGGAAGGTGGCGCCCTGATAGTCCAGGCCGCCGGACAGGCACGCGACTATCTGGCGCTGATCCGAACCGCGCCGGACAGCATTCCGCTTGGCGATGTGCAGAAGGCAAGCGAGATCACGCCGCTGCTCACCTCGGGCGCGATGAGCCATGGCGCTCTGGTCGCCGGCGCCCACGAGGCCGTCGCTCATGGAACCAACATGGTGGGCGGCCTCTCCAATTCCGGCGAGGGCGGCGAGCACTTGTCCCGCTACGGCACCATCCGGGCCTCGCGCATCAAGCAGTTCGCCTCCGGCCGCTTCGGTATCTGGGCCGGTTATCTCGCCGACCCGATGCTGGAGGAGCTGGAGATCAAGATCGGCCAGGGCGCCAAGCCCGGCGAGGGCGGCCAGCTTCCGGCCCAGAAGGTGACGGTGGAAATCGCGGCGGCGCGCGGCGGCACGCCGGGCGTCGAGCTGGTGTCGCCTCCCCCGCATCACGACACCTATTCCATCGAGGACCTTGCGCAACTCATTCACGACTGCAAGGCGGCGCGTGTGCGCGTGATCGTCAAGCTCGTCTCCTCCGACGGGATCGGGACCATCGCCGTCGGCGTGGCCAAAGCCGGCGCGGATGTCATCAACGTCGCGAGCAACACCGGCGGCACCGGGGCGGCGGCAGTCACGAGCCTCAAATATACCGGCCGCGCCGCCGAGATCGGCATTGCGGAAGTGCATCAGGCGCTCTGCGCCAATGGGCTGCGTCAGAAGGTGCAGTTGCGTTGCTCCGGAGCGCACCAGACGGCGAGCGACGTCGTCAAGTCGGCGCTGCTCGGCGGCGACAGCTTCGAGTTCGGCACCACGGCGCTGATGATGCTGAAATGCGTGATGGCGAAAAACTGCAACGTCAAGTGCCCGGCCGGGCTGACCACCAATGCGGAAGTCTTCAACGGCGATCCGCGTGCGCTCGCGCAGTATCTTCTGAACATCGCTCACGAGACGCGGGAAATCCTCGCCTCGCTCGGCCTTCGCTCCCTGCGCGACGCACGAGGACGCAGCGACCTCCTTCACCTTCTCGATCATCCGGCCAGCGTCGGACAACTCGACCTTCGGGCAATGCTGACGGTTGTCGAGGAAGTGAAGGTCCCCGATCCGGTCTACATGGAAAAGGACTATGCGGTCGACGATGGTTTTGTCGAGTTGATCCGCTCGGCGCTTGTCGACGGGAAGCGCGCGGATATCGAGCTCGGAGGCAACCGCCACCTTAACAACTGCAACAAGAGCGTCGGGGGCCAACTCGCCATCGATATCGAACGGCTGCTCAATTATGAGCTGGATGGGGAAACGGCACTTGCGCTTCCGGCCGTCAGACAGGACCATCGTGGCCGCCGCTTCCTCGATGCCGACAGCATACGGATTTCCACCTCCGGCTCGGCGGGGCAGTCTTTCGGCGCTTTCTGCAATGACGGAATGGCTCTTACCCATACCGGGACTTGCAATGACGGGGTGGGGAAAAGCGCCTGCGGCGGCGTGATTGCCGTGCGCTCGCCCGGTGGCGGATCGCCGGAAGCCGGCGGAAACGTGCTGATCGGCAACTTCGCGCTGTTCGGTGCCACCGGCGGACGTCTCTTTGTCGAGGGCCAGGCGGGGGATCGTTTCGCCGTGCGTAATTCCGGCGCGACCGCCGTCATCGAGGGCGTTGGCGATTTCTGCTGCGAATACATGACCAACGGCGCAGTGCTCAATCTCGGCAGTTTCGGCAAGGGTTTCGGCAACGGCATGAGCGGTGGCTTTGCCTACCAGTACGATCCCTATGGCGATTTCCCGAAGAAGGTAAGCCATGATTCCATCATGATCGGGTCGATCGATGACGACAACGATCCCATGGCATTCGTTCATGCCGACGCCATCCGCCAGATGCTGGAATGGCATGCCAGGGCAACCGGCTCGCAAAAGGCGGCCTGGCTGATAGAGAACTGGGAGAGCGAGCAGCACAACTTCGTCTATGGCATGCCGCGCGCGCTGCTGCTCTACCAGGACAGCGACGCGATCCTGAAGGCCAAGAACCGCAAGGATCTCAGCGACGAGCTCGCCAACGCGCTGGCCGCCCATCAGGTGCGCAAGTTCAAGCTCGCCTATCGCGACCGCAAAGCGGTCCTGAACGGCAGCGTGCCGGGCCATGGCGAAACCGACACAGACGAGATGTTCGCCCTGTTGAACAATTACACCGTGCTCAGCATGGCGCAGTCGCTTGCGATGGTCCGGGTGGCGGGCGCCCACGGGCCGTCCGATCCGGCCGTGGAAAAGGCCGTGCGCAACCTGCTGCTGACGGAGGATTTCGCCCTCATGCAAAAGCTTTCCCGCTACGCCCGTGACGCAATCGCCGACTACGACGACGTGGCGCTGGCGGTCATGGTCGCCGCCAAACGTCTCGGCGATTACAGAGAAGCCCTGAAAGGTCGCAACACGCTCTCGATGGACAGTCCCGGCACCTATGGGTGGATACTCCACCAGACAGCCAAGAACGTCGATCGCCTCGGTCGTCTGCCGAGCTTCGAGGAATTGTTTGCACACCAGTCGCTTGCCGGCATGGCGACGACAGCAAGACAGATGTGAGATTTGGAATGAAGATCCCTTACATTCCCGAGGATGCGCCTTTCAATGCCGATCAGCGGGCTTATCTCGCCGGCTTCTTGGCCGGTCTCCACTCCCGGCTCGCCATGAACCTCGCCTCTCCGGTGGCAACCGTCGCACTGGCCGCAGAAACAGCGATCCCGCTTCACATCCTCTATGGCACGCAGACGGGCAATGCCGAGCGCGTGGCAATGGATGCCGCGACGGCAGCGCGTGGCATGGGGCTTGCGCCCGAGGTTCTCGGTCTCGACGATGTCGGGATGGAGCGTCTGGCCGCCATGCGGCGGGTTGTAATCGTCACCTCCACCTACGGTGAAGGCGAGATGCCGGACAACGCCCAGCTTTTCTGGGAGGCGCTTTCGGCCACCACGGCGCCGCGGCTCGATGGCATGCGCTTTGCGGTGCTGGCACTTGGCGATACCGGCTATAACGGCTTCTGCCAGGCGGGGAAGCTCATCGACATGCGCCTCGAACAGTTGGGGGCGACACGGATCATCGCAAGGCGCGATTGCGATATCGATTACGAGGATGTCGCGACTGCCTGGATCGGCGAGACGTTGCCGCTCGCCGGCGGCGATGACGATAGCGACATGCCGGCAGCCAATGCTGCACCGATATCCATCCGCCAGACGGCGGGATGGAGCCGTAAGAACCCCTACCCTGCCCGGCTTGCCGTCAATCGCCGATTGTCGGGCGCTTCATCGGCGAAGGAAATCCGGCATTTCGAATTTGAACTGGGCGATAGCGGCCTCGCATATGAGGCCGGCGATGCGCTTGGCGTCATGCCGGCCAACGATCCGGCACTTGTGAGCTTGCTGATTGCCCGGCTCGGAGCCGATTCCGAAACGCCGATCGGCGGCGCGACGCTCGGATCGCTGCTGACAACCGGGCTGGAAATCTCCACGCCGTCGCGCGACCTGATCGCGGAAGTGGAACGGCGCGCCGGCAACGAGGAATTGACCCACGTGCTGCGCAACGGCGACAAGGAAGCGCTCGACGCCTTCCTCTGGAGCAAGGATATCCATGACCTGCTCATGCTGGCCCCGAACAGGACTTTCTCGCCGACAGAGTTTGTGGAACTGCTGAAGCCGCTCCAGCACCGTGCCTATTCGATCTCCTCGAGCCCGCATGCCGCGAGCGGGCGGGTTCACCTCACCGTGGCGAGCGTGCGCTATCATTCGGATGGCCGCGACCGGGGCGGTGTTTGCTCGACCTATCTTGCCGACCGCGTGGCGGCCGGAGAGACCGCGGGCATCTTTGTCTCGCAAAACAAGACGTTCCGGGTTCCCACCGACAACGATGCACCGATGATCATGGTCGGTCCAGGCACGGGCATCGCACCTTTCCGCGCCTTTCTGCAGGAGCGACGCGCCCGCGCGGCCAAGGGGCGCAACTGGCTGTTCTTCGGCGATCAGCACCGCGGCAGCGATTTCATCTACGAAGACGAATTGTCGGACATGAGCCGCGATGGCCTGCTCACGCGGCTCGACCTGGCCTTCTCCCGCGACCAGACGGAGAAGATTTACGTGCAGACCCGCATGAGGGAAAACGGCAAGGCGCTCTATGCCTGGCTGGAAGAGGGTGCGTCCTTCTACGTCTGCGGCGATGCCAGCCGGATGGCGCGTGACGTGGATGATGCCCTTGCCGAAATCATCGCTACTCAAGGCAGCGTGACGAAAGAGAAAGCCGCCGACTATGTCGCCAGCCTCAAGCGCGAGAAGCGGTACCTGCGTGATGTTTATTGATCAGACCGAGAAGCATCGCGCGGCCGGCCGGATTTGCTCAGCTGTCGATCTGCAACTGGCGGCGGGTTACCTATGCTCATTTGAGAACATCGTCGCCGTCACCGCCAATGCGTGCAGCGTGATGACGACGACCGGCGCCTATCGCGGCGTTCATGTCTCCCAAGATACGGATCTGCGGAACCGGGGTCTCCGTCTTTATGTTCACAACAGCGGTCTTACGGAAGCGACGGTCTCGCCCGTCGATCATGCATCGCGACTGCCGCCGTCCATCGTCTTCCAGGAACGCGGCGGTCGAGTCGTTCACCGCTCCTATATGACCTCGGTTTGCGACGAACTGGCGCTTGATTTCCTCCAGATGTCGTTACCGGCGTGCGGTCCACAAGCCGATGCCAAGGATGCACGACCATTCCCGGTTCGCGGTTCCCGGCCTCTGCCCTTGAAAACGGTAGACAGGCAGGTGATCCCTCACCTTCTAACCTATCTGACGGCTCTGCGCATGCCTTTGACGATCGCAGTCTGCAGCGGGACCTGCACCCATTGCGACGACGGGGCGCTGGACGATGTGCATCGGGATGGCGATCTGCTATTTGTGCGCTCCGGTGCAACGGCCCTGTCCTTCGATCCGGCATCGATCGGCTCATGGAGGGTGCGATCCGAACTCGATATCATCCGGCTGGAGGCCGTTTCGCCTGGCGGAGACGAGCTCTTCTACCTTACTGCGGGGCACCGGAATCATTGCAATGCAACGGAATCGTGGAGCGAAATACTGGCTTCCCTCCCGTAGGACGTTGGTGCAGGGATCGCGGTTTAAACGGATTTCCGTCTTTGATGCTGCGGCTATTGGGTAGCTTTTGTGCAGCGGACGGATTTCGGGCGTGCGCAG
>JASGEG010000407.1:0-4125 GCA_047606605.1 Rhizobium sp. | reverse complement strand
GTTTTCCGATGACCTCGGAGAACCGATCGCATACAAGGCGGTCGACGACGAGACCTTCGTCGGCATCCTGACCGGCGCCGGCGTGCCGGAGGATTATGCACGCATGCTGGCCTCGATCTTCTATCCGGTACGCGAAGGCTGGACCGCGGCGGTCACGGACGCCGTGGAAACGCTGACGGGCACTTCGCCGCGTTCGCTCGAAACCTACGCAAGGGATCATATCGCCGATCTGACGACCTAGACGGGTATGATCCACGAAACTGCACGCTCCGATCCCTTGCGCCATCGGAGCGTGACCGATCCGGCGGTGGGCGGCATGCGCGCTGTTCAAGCGGTTAGGCTACGCCGGCGCACCAGAGACGGCGCCAAGAGGATATGTTCCGGCTGACGGCGGCCCTCTATCCTGGAAAGCAGTGTACGGGTGGCCGCCTGGCCGAGTTCCTTCCCCGATTGGTCGATGCTGGCGAGATTGACGAGGCCGAGCGCTGCGACCGACGAATTGTCATAGCCGACAATCGCCAGATCCTCGGGCACGCGGACTCCCATTTCATCGGCCATGCTCAGAAGCGTGATGGCATCCAGGTCGCTCCAGCAGAAGATGGCACGCGGCCTGTCCGGCCGCGCCAGGAATTTGCGGATCGCCGCTTCGCGCTTCGGAGACTCCGTCGGAATGGGGACGATCGGCGCGGCCGAGGCGAGGCCGGCGCGCTGCATGGCGCGGCGATAACCGATCTCGCGCTGGCGGACCACGGAAACTTTGTGGCCTTCACGCACGACCTGGCTCAGCATCTCGATGTCGCGATAACCGCATTCAATGAGCGCCTCCACGGCAATCTCCGCGCCTCGCTGGTCGTCCGCATTGATCGTATCGAAGGCATCAGTCGTCGGGTCATGATAGCCGACGGCTACGATGGGGACTTGTGCGGCGAAACTGGCGATGATCTCCGACGGCAGGCGGGGTGCCACCAGGATGAGGCCATCCATCTTGTAGTCGATCATCGACTCGATGAGGGAGGTCTCCAACTGCATCCGCGCCTGGCCGACGCCGATCATCGCCTGATAATGCGAAGGTGCCAGGACCGCATTTACCCCATCGATCACTTCAGGCAGGAACGGATTGCGGATATCGATGAGCAGCAGCCCGATGGTGAAGGTGCGGCCGCGCAGGCCGCGCGCCGCCCGCGACGGGCGATATCCCAGCTCCTCGATCGATCCGGTGACTTTGGCGCGCAGGGCCTCGCTCACCCCATAGGCATTGCGCATCACCTTGGAGACCGCTGCAACCGAGACGCCGGCATGCGCCGCAACCGTGCGGATGGTCACCCTTTCGGCCCGTTCAGGCTTCTTTTGATTGTCGACCGACATAAATTCCCAGACTTCCCCAGCGAGTCACGCGACCCCATGCAAATCCACCATGACAGAAGGGCGGCAAATTTTCTATTGCACGATCAAGAAAAATGTAGAACGTTATACGGAGAACGTTCTACACAAATGGGAGGATTTGATGAACTTTCAGCCATCAGCCGTCAGGAGTGAACGGATATCGCGCGAATGGGCCGGCGAGATGATCGCGCCTCTATCGGATCGCGGCGAAGGAACTGCGGCAAGCTTCGTCGCCAGGACCTTCCAGCATGATGCAGCGACAGGCCCCGTCGAACTCTTCATCTCGGCGCAAGGCCTTTATCGCTGCTTCATCAATGGCGGTCGCGTCGGCGACGACCTGCTGACGCCGGGCTGGACGAACTATGACGACCGCATTGCCTATCAGCGCTATGACGTGACCGACCTCCTCAAGCCCGACGAAAACCGGATCGAGATCTGGCTTGGCGACGGCTGGTATCGCTCTCCGCTGATGTGGAAGGCGATCCCCGATTGCTGGGGCGACAGGATCGCGGCCATCGCCGATCTCGTCGGGCCGGCCGGCATTATTCTTTCCACCGATGCGAACTGGCGCAGCGGCCTGCTGCCGATCCGCAAATCCGGCATCTATTTCGGCGAAATCTACGACGCGCGGCAGGAGACGCTTTCAGAAACCCACGGTACGGAGACGCTCGCCTTCGACAAGGGGCTGCTCGTCGCGCACGAGACCGCGCCGGTCAAGGAATTGCCGCCGATCGCCCCCGTGGAGACATGGAACGACGAGGAAGGCCGCACGATCTACGATTTCGGCCAGAATGCCGGCGGTTACGTGCGCTATAAGGTTTACGGCGCCGCCGGCGCCGAAGTGCAGGTCGAACATTCCGAGGTCCTCGGCCCCGACCGCCATTTCGACAATCGCAACTATCGCACGGCCGCCGCGCACACGATCTATACGCTGCGTGGCGGCGCAGACGAAACCTATGCACCCTATTTCACCTTTCAGGGCTTTCGCTACGCCAGGGTCACAATCAAGGGCGATGCGAAAATCGTCACGATTGCCTCGGTGCCGATCTCCTCGGTTCCCAAACCGGCCGGCGGCTTCACCTGCGGCAATGCGCTCGTGAACAGGCTCGTGCAGAACACGATCTGGTCGCAACGCGCCAACTTCATCGAAGTGCCCACCGATTGCCCGCAGCGCGACGAGCGGCTGGGATGGACAGGCGACGCCCAGGTGTTTGCCGCCACCGCCTGCTGGCTGACGGACGCACAATCCTTCCTCCGGAAATATCTGCGCGACGTGATGGCGGATCAGCGCCCGGACGGCGCGGTTTCGCATTTCTCGCCGGACCCGACGCGCCTGCATCCGGAAAACTTCCCCGGTTTTGCCGGCTCCACCGGCTGGGGCGATGCGATCGTGGTCATTCCATGGGTGCTCTATACGCATTATGCCGACCGCGCGGTGCTTTCGGAATGCCTCGACGCCATGGTGCGCTGGGTCGATTTCGTCTGGTCGATCTCGGACGGCCCGCTCGTGCGTCCGCCATCGCACTGGGGCGATCGCGGCTTCACCTTCGGCGACTGGCTGCAGCCGATCGGCGACAACCGCAAGCCGCGCCCAACCATCGCGGACGATTGCGCGGCAACGTTCTATCACTTCATTTCGAGCGATCTTCTGGCCAGAATTGCCGCCGTGACCGGCGACCATCACCTTGAAGAGCGCATGAGGGCGCGCACCGAACAGATCCGGCAGGCTTTCGCGCACGAATTCATCGCACCGTCGGGGCGCATCGCCCACAACGACCAGACGTCCTATGCGCTGGCCTTTCTCCACGACCTTGTTCCCGCCGAGCACTATGACGCCGCCAAACAGCATTTCCGGCAGGTGGTGGTCGATGCCGATTACAAGATCGGCACCGGCTTCATCGGCACGCCGGCCCTGCTGCCGGCGCTGACCAAGCTCGGCATGGACGATCTCGCCGAGAAAGTCTTCCTGCAGCAGGATGTGCCGGGCTGGCTCTATCAGGTGGCGCAGGGCGCGACGACGATCTGGGAGCGCTGGGATGCACTGGCGCCCGACGGCACCATCTACGATCCCGACATGAACAGCTACAATCACTATGCCTATGGTGCGGTCTGCCAATGGCTGTTCGAAAGCGTCGCCGGCATTTCACCCAACCCGCAGGCGCCGGGCTTTGCCGAGGTGATCGTCGATCCCGCGCCCATAGCGGCGATCTCTCCGGTCAGCGCCCATCATGACGTGCGTCAGGGCCGCATCGAAGCCGCGTGGGAGTGCCGCGGCAACGACGTGCGCTACAGGCTGACGCTGCCTGAGGGCTGCACCGGGCGCTTCAAACCGGGGCAACGGCATCGCAATGCATCCATCGCCGGAAAACAGATCCTCGGGGAGGAGGTTCTGGGGTCGGGAACGCACGAAATCATATTCACGCTTCCCGAAGTCTAAGCCGCCCAGGAGTCCATGTCTCATCGTTCGGAGGAGGAACGTCATGACAAAGCGTATCGGAGTTATTCTCGCCGGCGCGGCAGCGCTCGCGGCGTTGATCGCTGCAGGTCCGTCGCAAGCGCAAACCAAGCTCTCATTCCTGATCGACAACAGCCCAGACACCGTCGCCGCCGCCGAGGCTCTGGTCGCCGCCTATGAAAAGAAGGCCCCGGATGTCTCGATCGACATCGAGCAGAGGCCGGGCGGCGGAGAAGGCGACAACATCATCAAGACGCGCCTTGCGACGGGCGAGATGACCGATGTGT
>JASGEG010000406.1:0-3401 GCA_047606605.1 Rhizobium sp. | reverse complement strand
CCTTGGCTGTATCGGATCGCTTGACGATACAGCCAAGGGCTTCGAGGTTCTGCCGAGGCGCTGGGTGGTCGAACGAACCTGCGCATGGCTGGGGCGATGCCGCCGGCTGGCAAAGGACTTCGAGAACCTGTCGCGCAATGCGCTTGCCTTCCTCAATCTGGCGTCTATACGCCTCATGCTGCGAAGGCTCTGTTCAAACTGAAAAACTTTCTGGACCGACTCTAAGCTCCTGACTGGGATACGAACTGATGACCCTATCGATCGACGGTCCAAGTCATTGCTATTGTTTGACCAAACCGGTCATTTGCCGAATGTCGCAGCGGCGACAGCATGCGGCATCAGGAATGCGGCTATCTCCGGGATAACATTCGTCAGATCGCCAGCGTCGTGTGCAGCGCCTTCAACGAAAGCGTACCATTGCTGCGGCTTTTGCCCGTCGTCGGCAAAGGCGTCCGTCAGGACATCCGGAAGCTCGGTGAGGATCGGAGTCTCGCGCCGTTCGAAAGTCGCTGCGATTGCACGCGCCAATCTGTCATCCGGAGATAAAAGCAGTATCCTATCCAAAACGCGTACATGAATTGCCATCCTTGTGCCGTCTATCGCCCCGATCCGATTGCACCAGGCGTTTCAAATGCAAGACATGTGCCAGCAACGTCCTTCAGGTCATGTAGACGCCACCAGTCACATTAACGCCCTGGCCGGTCATAAAACGGGCACTGTCGGAGCAAAGGAAGACCACAACATCGGCAACATCCTCGGGTGTTTCGATGCGCCCGAGGGGTGTTTGTCCGACATATTCGTCAAACACCTGCTGCGGTGAGACGCCGCGAAGGCGGGCCTCCCATTCGATCTCCCGGCTTTGCATGCTGGTTTTCACGAAGCCTGGGCAGACGGCGTTGACCCTGATACCTGCAGGTGCAAGCTCGCGTGCGAGGGCCTGCGTCCAACCAAGAACGGCAAACTTGCTGGCAGAATAGTGGGCAAGAAGCGGCGCGCCGACTTTTGCCGCAAGTGACGCGGTATTGACGATGCAGCCGTGGCCCTGCCCGACCAGATGGCGGCCAGCGATCTGGTTCGTCAGAAAAATCCCGCGCGTGTTGACATCAAAATTGAAGTCCCATTCCTCGTCGGTCAACTCGAGGGCCTTCTGCATGGTGGAAACACCCGCATTGGCGATGACGATATCACAGCCCCCCATCCCGTTCACCGCCTCCGTGAAGGCAGCCTCGACGGAACCCCGCTTGCGCACATCGACCTCGACGGCAACCGCACCCTTTCCCATCGACTGAACCGCCTGGGCTGCCGCGTCGGGGTTGATGTCGGCGATCGCGACGACAACATCCTGGGCGGCAAGCGCCTTGGCGATGGCAAGCCCGATGCCGGTTGCACCTCCCGTGACGAACGCGCGGCGCCCCTGAAGCTCGGAAAAGACAGGCGGTTTCATGGCAGCTCCTTGAATGATTTTAAAAGAGCGTATCCAACAAAATCGAACTCATCAAATGTTTTTTTTGTTTGATTGAGTTCGTTTCGATGCGTATGGTCAAGCTGACTTGTGCAGGATGCCCCCTCGGGAATCCGAGGCGCTCGGCAATGGCTCAAGGCAGTTCACAGGAAAACGTGAGCTCAATCATCGCTGCTCGGTCGAGCCGAGCGTGCATAACGGAACGTCGTGGAAGGACTTGCACAATGGTTTTTGAATGCTTCGGGACGCGCAAGAAGGTGGTCATCGCCATGGCCCATATCGGCGCCCTGCCCGGATCGCCGCTTTACGACGCTCAGGGAGGCATGCAGAAGCTGATCGACGACGTGGCATCGGATGTCGAAAAGCTGCAGGCCGGCGGCGTCGATGCCATCATGTTCGGCAACGAGAATGATCGGCCCTATGTCTTCAAGGGGGCAGCCGAGAGCGTTGCGGCGATGACTGCCATTGTGCAGGCAATCAAACCTCAGCTGAAAGTTCCGTTTGGCGTGAACTATCTCTGGGATCCTGTCTCCAGCGTCGCCATCGGCGCTGTCACCGGCGCCAGTTTCGTGCGCGAAATCTTCACGGGGCTTTTTGCCTCTGACATGGGGCTTTGGCAACCCGACTGCGCGGCTGCGACCCGGCTGCGGGCGAATCTCGGCCGGGGCGACATGAAGATGCTGTTCAATATCAACGCGGAATTTGCTCATTCTCTGGATCAGCGTCCGATAGCGTTGCGCGCCAGGAGCGCCGTCTTCTCTTCCGTCGCCGATGCCATTCTTGTATCCGGCCCGATTACCGGACAGCCGGCGAGCCAGTCGGATCTTCGCGACGTATGCGAGGCCGTTACCGACGTCCCGGTCTTTGCCAATACCGGCGTCAACATCGACAATATCAGCGACGTTTTCTCCATGGCGCAGGGCTGCATCATAGGCACCCATTTCAAGGTGGGCGGCAATACGTGGAACGCTGTTGACGCGGCGCGCGTCAGGCGCTTCATGGACGTCGTCGAAACTTTGCGCTGAGGCGAAAGGCATCATGGCAGCTGTCCTCGGCCTCGATATCGGAACGACCTCCACGATAGGCATCCTGGTCGGGCTGCCGGATCGTATCCTGGCAACGGCAAGCCGGCCGGTGACCTTGTCCTCCCCGCATATCGGGTGGGCAGAGGAGAACCCTTTGGAGTGGTGGGAGAACGTATGCTCTCTCATCAACGAGCTGCTCGTCACCTCCGGCCTTGATGCCGGAGAGATCAGCGCGGTTGGCGTGACAGGCATGCTTCCTGCCGTCGTCTTGCTCGATGCGAGCGGCAAGGTGCTGAGACCAAGCATTCAGCAAAGCGACGGGCGCTGTGGCGCCGAAGTCGCCGAACTAAAGGCGGAATGGAACGAACACGCGTTCCTGGAGAGGGCCGGCAACGGCATCAATCAGCAGCTCGTCACCGCAAAGCTGAGATGGATAGAACGACACGAACCGAGGGTCTTCGAGCAGATTGAAACGGTCTTCGGCTCCTACGACTACATCAACTATCGACTGACGGGCGCCCGCTGCGTCGAACAGAACTGGGCGCTGGAAGCAGGCTTCGTGAATATCGCAACGGATGCCATCGACGAAGAGCTCGTGCGTCTTGCGCACATCGATCCTCGCCTCGTGCCGATAAAGCGTGCGTCTTCGGAGATCATGGGATTCGTCGATGAACGAGGCGCCCGGGAAACGGGCCTGAGGATTGGAACCCCCGTCGTCGGTGGTGCCGCCGACATGATTGCGTCCGCACTGGGTGCAGGCGTCATCGATGCCGGCGACGTTCTCTTAAAATTCGGCGGCGCGGTCGATATTCTGACCGCCACCGACGTTGTGGCCCCGGATCCCAGGCTTTTTCTCGACTATCATCTGGTACCGGGCCTCTACATGCCAAACGGCTGCATGTCGACGGGTGGCT
>JASGEG010000405.1:0-13271 GCA_047606605.1 Rhizobium sp. | reverse complement strand
GGCCGCCTTCGGCCGCGTCGCCGAGGGCGACCGAGCCGCCGGCGCCGTCGACCACTTCGCGGACGATGGCAAGCCCGAGGCCGCTGCCCTCCGGTTCCGTGCCGATGATGCGGTAGAAGCGCTCGAAGACCTGGGCGCGCTCGGTCTCCGGAATGCCGGGGCCGCTGTCTTCCACCCACAGCAGGGCATTGTCGCCGTCGCGTCCGACACCGACCGTGACCCGGCCGCCCGTGGGCGTATAGCGCAGGGCATTGTCGACGAGGTTGACCAGCATCTCGCGCAGCATGGTGCCGTCGCCCTCGACATGCACCGGCGCATCGCCGGCTTCCAGCCCGAGATCGATATTGCGGCGCAGCGCCTCCTCGGCCAGAGTTTCGAGTACGTGCCGTGCCGTGGCAATGAGATCGATGACGTCGCTGCGCGGCCGGCGGCTGCCGGGTTCCGCCCGCGACAGGGTAAGAAGCTGGCTCGCCAGCCGCGTCACCTGCCGCGTGCTGGAGCGCAATGCCTGCAGCGCCTCGTCGCGCCTGGCATTGTCGCTCTCGCGCGCGGCCACGCTTGCCTGCGTCGAGATCAGGGCGAGCGGCGTGCGCAGCTGATGGGCGGCGTTGGACACGAAGCGGCGCTGCGCCGCCATCTGGTTCTGCACCCGCTCCATGTGATCGTTGAGGGCGTGAACGAGCGGCCGCAATTCGCTTTGCACCATATCCGGCTGCAGCGGATCGAGGCGCTGGCGGCCGCGTTCGCGCACGGCGTCGCGCAGGCGCAGCACGGGCGCAAGGCCGCGCTGGAGCCCGATGATGGTCACCAGCCCGGCGACCAGCACGAGCGCGAGCTGCTTGGCGAAATCCGAGAGCCACAGCCGGCGGCGCATGGCATATTGGCTGTTATGGGTGACGGCGACGGTGACGGAAATCGTGCTGTCCTTGTCTAGCCCGACGATCGGGTGGTTCAGCAGCATCAGCCGCACGCGATCGCTGCGAAAGGCGTCGTCTTCCCCGACCTGCTGGCGTCGCGGCTGCGGCAGGCCCGGATAGCCGGCAATGAGGTTCCCCCAGGCCGTCACCACCTGATAGAAGACGCGGTCGCCATAGCCGGTGTCGAACATTTCCAGGGCGGCGGGCGGAATATCGACCTGCACGGTGCCGCTGGGATCGACATGCACGGCCTCGGCAATGACACGGGCCGAGGCGAGCAGCGTATGGTCGGTGATGAGATCGGCGGTGATGTCGGCCGAGCGGAAGCTGAGATAGAGATTGATGCAGATCGCGCCGATCAGCGTCAGCACCACCCAGGCAAAGAGCTGCGCCCGCAGGCTGGACGTCAACCGCGCGGCGGTAGTGGCAAGGCGCCCTTGCGGTGGAGAGGCGTCGTTATTGCGCATGGCGGAGCAGATAGCCGAGGCCGCGCAGCGTGGCGATCTGCACGGCGCTGCCTTCCAGCTTCTTTCGGACGCGGTGCACGTAGATTTCGATGGCGCTGGTGTCGGCGAGATCGTCGAAGCCGAAAACGCTTTCCGACAGTGCCGTCTTCGTGACCGTGGTGCCGGCCTTCATCACGAGATGTTCGAGCACCGCATGCTCGCGCGGCGTCAGCGCCAGCATTTCGCCGGCCAGGAAGAATTGCCGGGTGCCGCCGTCGAACAAGAGGTCGCCGACGGCGATCTCGGGTGCGGCGCGATCATGGCCACGGCGGACGGCGGCGCGGATGCGCGCTTCCAGCTCGGCGATTTCGAAGGGCTTGGCGAGATAGTCGTCGGCGCCGCTGTCCAGCCCGGCAACGCGGCCGTCCAGGCTGGCATTGGCCGTCAGGATGATGACCGGCACCTTGTTGCCGCTCTGGCGCAGCCGCTTCAACAGCGTCAGGCCGTCGATTTTCGGCAGGGACAGATCGAGAATGACGACGGCGTAGGCCGCCACTTTCAGCATATGTTCGGCATCCTCGCCGTCATAGGCGATGTCGACGGCATATTGCGCCTGACGCAGCGCCTTGCCGAGCCAGGACGCCAGTTCGCGGTTGTCTTCGACGATCAGGAGCCTCATGGCGCGACTATACAGCAAGTGCCGGATATTGCGAGTGTTTTGGGTTATCCGGCACAGCCAGGATCGGTCTTTATCGCGCGAGCCGTAGTCCCATCTCCCTCACCTCCCGCAAATAGGCCTCGCGCGCATGCGGCGGCGTCAGATTGTGGTCGGCATCGGGGATGATGACGAGGCGGGCGCCGGCAATGGCCTTCAGGCCGACGCCGTCTTCGCCGAAATGCTCGTGAAAATGATCGAGGCCGATGTCATTGGCGCTGTAGATCAGCGTCATGCCGGCATTACGCCTGGCCAGCGCGCGAAAACCGTTCATGACGGTCTCGTGCTTGCCGGCGAAGAAGGGGAGGGTGCCGAGCAGCGGGCGGCCCAGCCGCACGGCACGCCGTGCCAGCGCAGTGACGATGTTGCGCGCAGCACTTCGCGCGTCGATCTGACCGCCATAGAGCCTCTTCAGCGTCTCCAGCTGCAGGAATTTCTGGCCATAGGTTTCGAGCGACCGTGGTACGAAACGCAGGGCCTCGTCGACCGATTGGGCGTCGTCCCAGAAAAAGGCGTAGGGATTGACGGTGATCAGGCCGGCGCAGCGCTCGTCGCGGGTTGCGGCCTGGAAGGCGAGATAGCCGCCGCTGCAGCGGCCGACGGCAAAGGCGGGCAGCAGTTTTCTGGCTTCCAACAGATCGAGGGCGGCGGTGACGTCGAGATGCTGGTCGCGGGAATAGAGTACCTGGTCGGGCGCATCGGGGCGCGGCGGGCTGTCGGCGACATTGGCCGTGTCGAAGCGCAGCGAGGCGATGCCGTCGCGGGCAAGCGATCGCGCCATGGTGACGGACATGCGGCCCCAGCCGGCATTTCGGTCATAGGCCGTGGTCAGGAGCAGCGCCGTCGCACCCGTGCGGGCACCGGCCGGTTCGCAGAGAATGCCGAAAAGACGGTCGCCGTCGCCGAAGCGCAGCGGCGTCTCGTAAAAGCCGTCGCCCTCGAGCGCTTCAGCGCGGGGCGTGCGGAGAATCCGGCGCTGCGTCGGGGCGGGGGATGCCGCAATCGGCCGCAGCCATTCCAGAATCCGCCGGGCCGCCTGCATCGGCATGGCGGCGACGGTCGGGTTCGACACCAGCGCATCATAGCCTTCATATTCGCCCTGTTCGACGCGCGGGCCGAGATTTTGCAGATAGGCGGCGAAATCGGCGTCGCCGGGCCGTCCGGGTCGGGTCAGGACAAGGCACTCGGCTGCGCCGGGAGCGGCAAGCGTCATCAGGTTGAGCTTGCGGACGGCTGCGGCGACGCCGTCCGGCATCCGCAGGCTGGCAATCGTGATGCCTTCGGCCCGGTATTGCCCTTCCGCAAGGCCCATGCCTTCGTCGATCATCTTCGACCAGACCGTCAGCTCGCGCAGATAGGCGCGGCCGGAGATGGTCGATGCGAGCAGGGCAATGCCGTCAACGGGCTGCAGGCGTTCGGCGATCCCAAGGGCGACGGCGCTTCCGAGGCCCTGGCTCATCAGGACCAGCCGTTCGCAGCCGGAAAGCGAACGGAGCATGGCGGCGGCGGCGAGCGCGGTGTCTTCCCAGGGCGTCAGCCCCTCGCCGGGATCGGCAAGGTCGAGCGCATCGCCCGTGCCGGCATAGTCGAAGCGCAGGCTGGCAATGCCGGCCCTGGCGAAATCCTCCGCCAGGATGCGCCAGAACTTGCGCGTGCACATTTCCTCGAAACCCCACGGGCTGAGGAACAGGACGGCCGTGGCGCTTGCCGGCGCGGCGGCGGGCGTGAACAGGCCGACAGTGCCGGCAAAGGTGACCGGCACGGCGGCGGCCGTGATTTCCGTGGATGTCTCTTCGTATTCGGCGGCTCCCCAACCAGCCATCGTTCTCTCCCTCACATTCGTCGTGGTGTCAGCAGTGCCAGCGCATGAGCGGCAATCGGATGCGCGCGGCGCGGCAGGCGCGTGGCGATCCGTTGCAGCACGGCGATATCCTCCGCCGGCACGGCATTCAGCAGCCTCAGCGCCAGGCCGTAGACCAGGGCGCCGGCGATGATGGCGCCGACAAGGCCGGACGTGCCCGGCAGGATGTGAATGAATGCATAGGCCGCGGCGGCGCAAAGCAGGGCGGCGGCGCTCACCTTGGCGAGATTGACGAACATGCCGCGCATCGAGCCTTCGAATTCCATATGGCGCACCATCAGCAGGCACATGGTGCTGAAGGCCAGAAGCCGCACCAGCGCCGCCCCTTCGCCGCCATAGAAGGGCACCGTCAGAAGGCAGCCGAAGATCATGACGGCGCTGGCGACGGCGCCGATGACGGTGCGCTGGCGGATGCGGCCGATGGAGTAGAGATATTGCGTGAAGATCTGCATGAAGACATAGGGTGCCGCCGTCAGCGCCAGCAACGCCACCGTGCCGCCGCTCGGGCCGAAGGGTTTGCCGAAGATGGCGACCACCAGCTCGGGCGCGATCGCCGCAAGGCCGAAGCTCATCGGCAGGGTGATGTAGGAGATACTGCGCGCCACGCCCTCGAAGACGCTGATCGGCAGCCTGTCGGATGCCTGGGCGTGCATCTGCTCGGAATAATAGGGCAGGAGACTGCCGCTGAGCTGTACGGGAAGCTGCAGCGCCAGGTTGGCGAGCGACAGGCCGACGGCATAGAAGCCGACCGCCTCGATGCCCCAGTAATGCTGCAGGAACAAGAGCTCGATGCGGTTGAGGAAGATCGAGCTGTTGACCAGCTCGATCGACAGGATCAGCGAGGAATTGACGAGATAGCCGCGGCTCACACCGCAGCTGTTGCGGCGCGCGGCGGCGATCCTCAGCGTGGCGATGAACATCGGCAGCTGGCCGAGGGCATAGCCGGCGAGCGCCCCGCTGACGCCGAAGACGACCGCGCCGAAGAGCACGGCGGCGAGCTGCAGCGCCGAGCTCACCAGCGTCATGCGGAAGAAGGCGCCAAGCTCCTGTTCGCCGATCAGGAAATTCTTGCTGTAGGCGCCGAGCGACTGCAGGACGAAGAATATGCCGGTAATGGCGATGATGGCGGATGTGCCGTCGGCCCAATGCAGCCGTTCCGTTTCCCAGTAATAGGCGAGATAGCCGGCAAGCAGGGCAAAGGTCGACAGGATCGTCGGCAGTACCAGATAGGCGGCGAAACCACGCCGTTCCGCGGCCGAATAACCCTGCACCTTCAATTGCGGCAGGATGCGCAGCAGCGTGACGCCAGTGCCGAGTTCGGCGATCAGGGCGCCGGTCATCGTCAGCCAGAGGGAGAAGGCGATGATGCCGTTGGCCTCGGGGCCGAGCAGGCGGGCGGCGATGATCGAGGAGACGAAGCCGGTCGCGAGCAGGGTCAGTCCCGCTGCCGCGTTCAGTGCCGAGTTCGCCATGATGCTCTTCGTTATCGCCATGAAGACTACCGTTCCCAACATGCGGAGATCGACTGCAAATATCCGCATCTTCATGCAAATAACGCCTGCTCTATTTCATATGCCTTAATATTTACGGTCTATTCCTCGTGTAAATTTCGTTTCTACTTCGGCTAATATAAAATCCTGCTGATATTGGTTGTTTACCCGCTTCCCCCGGAGGGTTCTCGTTGTTCAGCCTGGTCGTCTGTACGATCGATCGCTTCGATCAATTGGAGCGGCTGTTCCTGTCGCTGACCCGTCAGCGATTCCGGGATTTCGAGGTGATCCTCGTCGACCAGAACGGGGACGACAGGCTCCTGAGCCTGATCGAACAGTTTTCGCCCAGCCTGACCATCCGGCATATCCGCTCAGTCAAGGGGCTTTCGCGGGCGCGCAACACTGGCATGGCCGCCGCCCATGGCGACTATATCGGCTTTCCCGACGACGATTGCTGGTACGGGCCCGATACGCTCGAGACGGCCGCGCGGCTGTTTGCCGACCACCCCGCGCTTTCCATCGTCACCGGCCGTACCTTCGATGCCGAGGGCCGCGTGTCCCTCAGCCCGACGGGCGCGGTTTCGATGGCCGTGACGCGCTGGAACTATCTGCGATGCGGCAATTCCAACAGCATCTTCGTGCGCCGCGCCGCACTGGCCGACATCGGTGGCTTCGACGAGGATCTCGGCGTGGGGGCGGCTTCGCCGTTCCAGAGCGGCGAGGAGGCGGATTTTCTGCTGCGCGCCCTTGCCGCCGGCAAGCGGCTGACCTTCTTTCCCGAGCTCGTCGTCCATCACGATCAGGTCACCGGCGAATATGGGCCGCGGCAAGTCGAGCGGGCGCGCAAATACGGTCGCGGTTTCGGGGCCTTGATGCGCAAGCAAGAGTTTCCGCTCGCCTATGTCGGCTATCGTCTTTGCCGACCGGCCGCCGGGTGGCTGGTGGCGCTGGCGCGCTGCAATCCCGATCAGGCGCGCTGCAAGCACGCCTGGCTGATCGGCATTCTCGAAGGCTACGCCACCTGGCCGCGTTGGGGCAGGGGCTGATGCTGCCTGCCCCTTGGCGTCATGGCCTCGGCATAGGCATCCATGTAGCGCTGCGCCACCTCTTCCCATGCATAGGCGCGGGCATCGCGCAGCAGCTCTTCCCGTAGGGTGAGATCGTCGGCCTCCAGGCGCTCGAAAGCCCTGGTCAGGGCATCGGCCGCGGCCTGCGGATCGGCGAAATCGGACAGGATCAGCCGCGGGTGTGTCTCGGCGAGCGCCTTGTAGGCATCATTGGTATTGAGGACCGGCAGCATGCCGGCGCTCATCGCCTCGATCGCGACGAGGCCGAAGCCCTCATATTCCGAGGCGGATGCGAAGAGCGAGGCCCGGGCGATGATGTTGCGGATGGCGGCATTGTCGATCGAGATGTGCAGCGACACATGGCGGCCGAGATCGCGGGCGGCGATCTCTTTTTCCAGCGTCGGCTGATCGAGATCGGAGACGGCGCCGATCACGTCGAGATGCCAGTCCGCATCGCGTCCGGCCAGCACCTGCATGACATCGAGCATGCGGTCGAGCCGCTTGTTGACCGAGAAGCGGCCGATGGTGACGATGCGGCGGCGGGCTTCGAGAGCGGCGCAATTGGCAAATTTGCCGACATCGGCGCCGTTCTCGATCAGGCGGGCGCGGCGGCCGGCAATGCCGGAGAACAGTCGCTCGTCCGAGCGGCTGCAGCAGACGAGGTTGGCATAGGCAAGCGCCGAAAGCCGCGTCAGCGTATTGAACCAGACCTTCTTGATGGCGGCGTATTTCGGTGTGTGGAAGAAGCCGCCATGGGTGGTGGCGACCATCGGGCGGCCGTGGAACAGCTTGCCCCAGGCGAGCGCGTCGAAGAAGAAGTCGACGGCGTGGACATGGATCAGGTCGGCATCGGCGATATGCCGGAACACTTTCGGCGCCAGCGGATAGCGGCTGGAGCCGGACCAGGGGATGCGGACGATCTCGATGCCGTCGATGGTCTCGTTCTCCGCCAGCGTCCGGGTGGGATCGGAAAACAGCCTGTCGCAGGTGACGACCCGCACGCGATAGCCGCGGCCGATCAGCTGCCGGCAGAGATTGGCGACCACATCCTCAAGCCCGCCCCGGTTGGGCAGGAACTGGCGCACGACATGCACGATCAGCGGTCCGCCCGGCGCCTGTGTCTGAATATCGGAAACCACCGATGTCATCGATCCGCCCTTCGATCCTTGAGCCGCCCACATTGCGGCATTCGGGCGCGCGCAGGCGCCATCCCTCGATCAGCATGCGAGGCTGCGCAAGGGACGGTTAAAAAGAGCTTAATCGCGGGCGGAAAGCCAAGCGGTTTCGGGCAAGAGGGTTAATATCGGGACGGCTGGCCGGGCACAAAAGTCCGATATCAAAGGCGATGCCTGCCAACCCTTCGGATCTCTCAAAACGCCCTGAAGGTCAGCGTCGTCAGCGAGCGGACGATACCGGGGATGTTGGCGATGTTGTCGTTGATGAACTTGCCGATGTCCTGCTCGTCCTTGATGTAGACCTTCAGCAGCAGGTCGTAGTCGCCGCTGGTGGAATAGAGTTCCGAAACCAGCTCCGTCTGGTAGATGGCGTCGGCAACCTCATAGGTCTTGCCGGGGGCGCATTGGAGCTGAACGAAAATGGGCTTCATGGGACGATCCTGATTCTGTTTCGGCGGCACAGCCGGCCGGTGGGTCGCTCTATAATGGTCGAAAGCGTCATCGCCATGCAAGTTTTTCTCTATCCACCAGATGTCGCTCTTATCGCTTCCGCAAGTTGAAAGGTGGCGCTAGAGCATTTCCGCTTTTCTCCGAATCGCGAAAAGGCTCTATCTCTTTGTTGTTACGCAATTCCGGACGGAAAACCGCTTCGCACTTTTCCTGGAATTGCTCTAGATTGGTTCGATTCTTCTCGATAACCGGATCTATTCCATGCTGAACGACCCCCGCTCCCACGGTCTTTGGGAGAAAACCGCCCCGCAACCGCCCGCAACCGTGCCGCTGACGGGCGATGTTTCGGCCGATGTCGTCATCGTCGGCGGCGGCTATGCCGGCCTTTCCTCGGCGCTGCATCTGGCGGAGGCGGGCACCCGGGTCGTGCTGCTGGAGGCCAATGAGATCGGCTTCGGCGGCGCGGGGCGCAATGTCGGCCTGATCAATGCCGGCATGTGGGTCATGCCGGACGATCTGCCCGGTGAGCTCGGCCCGGTGCATGGCGAACGGCTGCTCGAAATGCTGGGCACGGCGCCGAAACTGGTGATGTCGCTGATCGAGAAGCATGGTATCGCCTGCGAGCTGGAGCGCAACGGCACGCTGCATTGCGCGGTCGGCGCCGGCGGATTGAAGGAGATCGAGGAGCGCGCCCGCCAATGGAGCAAGCGCGGCGCTCCCGTTACCGTCCTCGACGCCGAGGAGACGGCGCGGCGGGTCGGCACGTCAGCCTATGCCGGCGCCCTGCTGGACATGCGCGCCGGCACGCTGCAGCCGCTCGCCTATGCGCGCGGCCTTGCGCATGCGGCGGTCAAGGCCGGTGTGACTGTTCATACCGGCAGCCGGGTGACGGAGACCGAAAAGGCCGGCGGGCGCTGGGTGGTTCGCACGGATGGCGGCAAGGTCAGCGCCGACTGGATCATCGTCGCCACGGATGCCTACAGCACCGGTCCCTGGGAGCAGGTGCGCAATGAGCAGGTGCATCTGCCCTATTTCAATTTCGCCACCGTGCCGCTCGGCGACAATCTCCGCAAGACCGTGCTGCCGAGCCGCGAGGGCGCCTGGGATACGAAGGAGGTGCTGTCGTCCTTCCGCATGGACCAAGCCGGACGCCTGGTCGTCGGCAGCGTCGGCGCATTGCGCAACACCGGTTATGCCATTCACAAGAACTGGGCGCGGCGGACGCTCCACAAGCTGTTCCCGCAGCTTGGCGATGTGCCCTTCGAATGCGAATGGTACGGCAAGATCGGTATGACCGAAAACGCCCTGCCGCGCTTCCATCGCTTCGCACCGAACGTCGTCGGCTTTTCCGGCTATAATGGCCGCGGCATCGCGCCGGGCACCGTCTTCGGCAAGACGCTGGCGGATCATATCCTCGGCCGGCTCTCGGAAGCCGATCTGCCGCTGCCGGTGACCGACCCTCAGGAGCCCGGCCTTCGTGCGCTGAAGGAAGTATGGTACGAAGCCGGCGCCCAGGCCGCGCATTTCGTCGATGCGAGAGTTTAGCCGGATATTGGACTACAGAAAGAAGAGGTAAGCGACATGGCCGCCACACTCGATCTCGCCGCCGAGACCAAGGCAATCCTCGGCGAACTCGGCGTTGCCGCCGATCGCTACACCGGCGGAACGCTTGCCGTCACCTCGCCGGTGACCGGGGCCGAGATCGGCCGGCTGAGGCAGGATTCGGCTGCCGAGGCCAAGGCTGCGATCGACAAAGCGCATGAGGCGTTTCTTGCCTGGCGCAATGTGCCGGCCCCGAAGCGCGGCGAGCTGATCCGCCTGCTTGGCGAGGAACTGCGCGCCGGCAAGGCGGCGCTCGGGCGTCTCGTTTCCATCGAGGTCGGCAAGATCACCTCCGAAGGGCTCGGCGAAGTGCAGGAGATGATCGACATCTGCGATTTCGCCGTCGGCCTGTCGCGCCAGCTCTATGGCCTCACCATCGCCACCGAGCGTTCCGAACACCGGATGATGGAAAGCTGGCATCCGCTGGGTGTCGTCGGCATCATCTCCGCCTTCAATTTCCCGGTCGCCGTCTGGTCGTGGAATGCGGCGCTCGCCATCGTCTGCGGCAATTCCACCGTCTGGAAGCCGTCGGAGAAGACGCCGCTGACGGCGCTTGCGGTGCAGGCGCTGTTCGAAAAGGCGCTGAAGCGCTACGTCGCCGAGGGCGGCGAGGCGCCGGCCAATCTCTCGACGCTGATCATCGGCGGCCGCGATCTCGGCGAGCTGCTCGTCGATCATCCGAAGGTGCCGCTGGTGTCCGCCACCGGCTCGACCGCCATGGGCCGCGCGGTCGGTCCGCGCCTTGCCGGCCGCTTCGCCCGCGCCATCCTCGAACTCGGCGGCAACAACGCCGCCATCGTCTGCCCGTCCGCCGATCTCGACCTCACCCTGCGCGGCGTCGCTTTTTCCGCCATGGGCACCGCCGGCCAGCGCTGCACGACGCTGCGGCGCCTCTTCGTGCATGACAGCGTCTATGACCAGCTCGTACCGCGCCTGCAGAAGGCCTATGGCTCCGTCACTATCGGCAACCCGCTGGAAGCCGGCACGCTGGTCGGCCCGCTGATCGATGCCCAAGCTTTCGACAGGATGCAGGCCGCGCTCGGCGAGGCGAAATCGGCGGGCGGCAAGGTTACTGGCGGCGAGCGTGTCGAACAGGGATCGGCTGATGCCTTCTATGTCCGTCCGGCGCTGGTCGAGATGCCCGCGCAGACCGGTCCGGTCGAGCACGAGACTTTCGCGCCGATCCTCTACGTGATGAAATACAGCGATTTCGACGCGGTGCTGGCGCTGCACAATGCCGTGCCGCAGGGCCTGTCGTCGTCGATCTTCACCAACGACATGCGCGAGGCGGAAACCTTCGTCTCGGCGCGGGGTTCGGATTGCGGCATCGCCAATGTCAATCTCGGCCCCTCCGGCGCCGAGATCGGTGGCGCCTTTGGCGGTGAGAAGGAAACCGGCGGCGGCCGCGAATCCGGTTCGGACGCCTGGAAGGCCTATATGCGCCGGGCGACCAACACCATCAATTACGGCCGCACCCTGCCGCTGGCGCAGGGCGTGAAGTTCGACGTCGCCTGACGACCGGCCCGGGAAAAGCGCAGCGTTTTTTCCGAATCGTATAAAGACAATGAGCTCCGGCAGCCCCGCGATCAGGCGATCGCGGGCTTTGCCTGCTTCTCCTCCAGCCAGCCGCCGGTGAAGCCGGCGCGTTCGAGGCCGCGGCGCAGGATCGGCGATTGCCGCATCAGGTTCCAGATCAGGCCGGTGCGTTCGTTCTCGATCATCATCACGAGCAGGCCCTGGTCGATGGCGACGGAGCGGTCGTCGACCCAGCCTTCCGGGCCGGGGCCTTTGACGCTTGGGTTGAAGCCGCCGGGGAAGCGGCCGTCCAGCAGCAGGTTGGGATAGGTGGCGAGCAGCGCCTTGGTGCCGTCGAGCGCGGCCTTGCGGTCGAAGGGCAGGCAGGACAGCGGCCCCCACGGCGCGATCGTGCCGTCATCGGGGCCGAGGGGGGCGCCGCGCGCGGCATAGCCGAGCACTTTCGGGGCGTGCCGCCGGCTGTGCTTGGTGCCGGTCGGGTTCGGTCCGTCGCAGGCCGAAAGGCCCCAGATGTCCTTGGAATAGCCGGTGAAGTGATTGGGATTGCGCTCGGTATAATCGCGCTGCACGGCGATGGCCGTCTGGGTGTTGCGGAAATAATCCGTGTCCTTGTCGGCCATGTGCCGGTCGTTGATGCCGCGGAAATCGATCCAGGCATGCGAGAACAGGTGGATGAACAGCGGCCCGGCATAGAGATAGGGCGTGTCCTTGAACATCATCCATGTATAGGTCGAGGCAAAGGCATCGTAGCTGGAGGACGGGATGGCATGGGTGGGGGAGGCCAGCGCCAGCACGTAGAGGATGATCGCCTCGTCATAGCCCTGATAGCGCCAGCGCAGGAAGCCGCTGCTTGGCTTCCAGCCCATGCTGATCGTCTGGCCCTTGTTCAGGGCCCAATGCCAGTCGCAGCGCTCGTAGAGGAATGTCGCCTGCTTGCGGATATCCTTTTCGGCCTGGCTGGCGCCGTTGAAATAGGCGGCCGCCGTCAGGACGCCGATCAGCAGCAGGCCGGTATCGATGGTCGACAGCTCGCTGTTCCAGGCGCGGTTGCCGGTCTCCATGTAGAGGAAATGATAATAGAAGCCACGATGGCCGGTGGCGCCGCGCTCCTCGCCCTGCTGGCTGTCGGCGAAGAAGTCGAGGGCGGCGAGCACGCGCTTTGCCGCCTCCGCGCGGCTGATCCAGCCGCGCTCGACGGCGACCGGATAGCTCGACAGCGCGAAACCGACGGCGGCGATACTGCAATGGCTCGTCTTGATCGAGGTATCCGCCACCAGCCCGTTTTCCGGATTGGTGTACAGCATGAAATAGTCGAAAGCCGACCGCTGCAGGCGGTCGATCAGCGCATCGTCGGTATCGTGGGTCTGCTGCAGCATCTCTATCCATCTCCTCGGCGCTCCCGTTTTCTGCTGAGCACAGGAGCTTGGACAGTTGCAAATCAAAGATGATTAATGCTGCCACGCTTTTGTGGACGATTGTTTAAGATGATGGATGCCGGCGAGGTTGAACAGCGCGCCATGTTTCATGGCGGCGAGGGTTGCCATCGGCAAAAGCTGTGGCCGGCCGTGAAACTCATCCGGCCCGGCGAATTTGCCCCGCCTCGTCTGCCGCTTTTCCCAAGGTTTCCTCAGCCCATTGATTCAGGCTCTTGCCGGCAAGTTCGGCAGCCATGGCGGCCCGGCGATGAACCTCGGGGTCCACCCTGAACATCATCTTGCCGGAATAGGGTTTTTGCGGTTCCTTGCCTATCCGATGGCAAGTATCGATGTAGTCGTCGACGGTTTCGTGAAAGGCTTTCTTGAGTTCCGTGACGCTTTCGGCATGAAAGCCGATGATATCGGCGATGCCGGCGATCTTGCCGAAAAAGATTTCATCCTCGTCGTCATATTCGACGCGGGCATGATAGCCATTATAGCTCATGGTGTTCACGGTCTTACTCCAATCTGGATCAAGAATTCCCTGGCGTCACGGACCTGATATCGCTTGGCTTCCTTGTCGGGATGCGGGCGATG
>JASGEG010000404.1:0-5352 GCA_047606605.1 Rhizobium sp. | reverse complement strand
GGTCCGCCTTGACGACGTCGCGACCGTCAGGGACAGTTTCGCGGATCGCTCCTCGATGGCCTATCTCGACGGCAAGCCGGTGATCGCCGTCGAGATCAAGCGTTCCAATGGTTTCTCGGACAGCGGTGTCGCGGCCGGCGTCAGCGCGGCGATCACGCGCTTCGCGGCAACCCATTCCACCGCGCAGATCGACGAGGCCTACAGCACCATCGGACCAATCATCGACAATTATGACGGCTCGATGCACATGCTCTACGAAGGAGCGATCCTGGCGATCGTGGTCGTCTGGCTCTTCCTTCGCGACTGGCGTGCGACGGTCCTGTCGGCGGTGGCGCTGCCTCTGTCGGTCATACCCACCTTCCTGGTCATGTATCTCGCCGGCTTCAGCCTGAACATCGTCACGCTGCTTGCGCTGTCGCTGGTGGTCGGCATCCTCGTCGACGACGCCATCGTCGAGATCGAGAACATTTCCCGCCATCTGCAAATGGGCAAGCGGCCCCTCGATGCGGCGATGGAAGCGGCCGACGAGATCGGGCTTGCCGTCATCGCGACCACCTTCACGCTGGTCGCCGTCTTCCTGCCGACCGCCTTCATGGGCGGGATACCGGGCCTCATATTCCGCCAGTTCGGCATCACCGCCGCCGTCGCCGTCCTCGCATCGCTGGTCGTGGCGCGTCTGCTGACGCCCATGATGGCAGCCTATTTCATGAAGGCCTATCCGTCCGAGGAGAAGGATGGAAGCGTCATGCGCGCCTATATGGCGGTCGCCAGGGCGGCGCTGAGCCACAGGAAGATCACGATTGCCGCGACCGCCGTCGTCGTGGTGCTGTCGCTGGCCGCCATCCCGTTCCTGAAATCGGGTTTCCTGCCGGCGTCCGACGATGCGCGCGCCCAGGTCACGCTCACCATGCAGCCCGGCTCAACCATCGAGCAGACGGATGCGGCGACCAGGAGGGCGGCGGATATCATCGGCAAGCTGCAAGACGTCACGCATGTCTTCTCTTCGGTCGGTTCGTCCTCTTCCGGCGGCGGACTGGACGCCAGCACCACGAGCGATGTCGGCTCTGCCACCATCGTCGCGGTCCTGACGCCCATCTCCGGGCGCGACCGCAAGCAGTCGGAAATCGAAAACGACATCCGGCGGGCGCTCTCCACGCTGCCCGGCGTGCGCGTGGAGGTCGGCAGCGGCGGTAACGGCACAAAGCTTGACATCACCCTCGCCAGCGACGACGCCAATGTGCTCGACAGCGCGAGCGCGGCGCTGGAGGAGCAGCTTCGCACATTGCGGGGCATCGGCGCGGTGACGTCAACGGCGGCCAGGCAGGCGCCGGAAATCCAGATCACGCCCGATTTCGCGCGCGCCGCCGCACTGGGCATAACGTCGAATGCGATTGCCAGCGCCGTACGCGTGGCAACCGATGGCGAATATTCCTCCGACCTGCCGAAGCTCAACCTGCCGCAGCGCCAGGTCCCGATCGTCGTCCGCTTCTCGCCGCAGGCGCGCACCAGCCTGGACGACATCAGGACCATGCGCGTGGTCGGCACCAACGGCAGTGTCGATCTCGGTTCGATCGCCGACATCCGCATCGGCGGCAGCCCTTCGGAGATCGACCGCATCGACCGGATGCGCAATGTCACGGTTTCCGTCGAACTCAACGGCCGCATTCTGGGCGACGTCAACCGCGAGGCGCGCGCGCTGCCGGCATTGCAGCACCTGCCGCCGGGCGTCACGCTGGTCGAACAGGGCGAATTGCAGCGCAGTTCGGAACTGTTCGAGAGCTTTGCCATTGCCATGGCGATCGGCGTCTTCTGCATCTATGCCGTCTTGGTCCTGCTCTTCCATGATTTCCTGCAGCCTCTCACCCTGCTGATGGCCTTGCCGCTCTCGCTCGGCGGCGCGCTGGTGCCGCTCGTGGTGACCGGAACCAGCTTCTCGATGCCCGCGGTCATCGGGCTGCTGATGCTGATGGGCGTGGTGACGAAGAACTCCATCCTGCTGATCGAATATGCGATCATGTCGCTTCACCAGGGCATGTCCCGCTTCGACGCTCTCATCGATGCCTGCCACAAGCGGGCGCGGCCGATCGTCATGACCACCATCGCAATGGCTTCGGGCATGCTGCCGGCCGCGCTCAGCCTGATGGGCGGGGATTCGAGCTTCCGGCAGCCGATGGCCATCGTGGTGATCGGCGGCGTGGTGATGTCGACCTTGCTCAGCCTGATCGTCATCCCGGTCATCTTCACCTTCGTCGACGATCTGGAGGCGGTTCTCAAACGGTTCCTGCGCTGGGTCGGGCTAAGCCAGTCGAATAATGCCGATGGCGAGGCGGTGCCTGTGTCCAATGACCGTGAGGCGATCGCTTTCAAGCCGGATCAGAAGCAGGCGCACGGCCGCAGATGATCTCTTATCGGCAACCTCTTCGGTCGCGTTTCCGCCCCCGGAACGAGACCGCGGGACGTATACCCCCGCAGGCGGCGCAATGCCGCCTGCGCGTCCTGCGCTGTCAATGAGGCCAGCCGATGAAACCGCGACAGATCGATTTTTCTCACGGCAGCCCGGTGCGGGCACTCCTGGTGCTGCTTCCATTCCTGCTGGTCCTTACCGGATGCATGCAGACCCTGGACAGGGCGCTCGATGCGAAGGAGGCGGACAAGGCCGCCATTGCCGGCTACGGCGAAATCCGGGCCTATCTCGACGACCGTTTCGATGAAGCGCCATATGATCTCCATGACTGGGCACCGGTGACGCCGCGCGGGAAAGCCGTCGCCCTGATGATTTCGGGTGGCGGCGCCGGCGGTGCGTTCAGCGTCGGTGTGCTTTCGGCCTGGAGCGCCGCCGGGACCCGCCCGCAGTTCGACATCGTGACGGGCGTCAGCACCGGCGCGCTGATCGCCCCATATGCATTTCTGGGCTCGGCCTATGACGATACCCTCGCGCACCTTTACACCAGCGGCGTTGCCCAGGAACTGGTCCGGACCAAGGGCTTCGTTGGGCTGTTCGGGTCGAGCCTGCTGCGTGCCGGGCCGCTGAGGCAGATGATCGAGCATTATATCACGCCCGCGATCCTGCAGCAGGTCGCGGCCGAGCATCGCAAGGGCCGCCGCCTCTTCATTCTGACGACCAATCTCGACAGCCAGCGCGCCGTCATGTGGAACATGGGGGCGATCGCCAATAGCGGCCGCCCCGACGCCCTCAAGCTGTTTCAGGATATACTGACGGCCTCTGCGAGCATTCCCGGCGTCTATCCGGCGGTCATGATCAAGGCGGAGTCGGGAGGGCGGCAATTCGAGGAGATGCATTCGGACGGCGGGTCGGCGTCGCAGGTCCTGATGATGCCGCAAGCCTTCCTGACGGGTTCCAATCGCCTTCCCGTCAAAGGGCGGGGCATCGATTTCTATGTGATCGTCAACAACGCGCTGATGCCCGAATTCGCCGTCACGCCGGACAGGACCTTGCCGGTGATCGTAAGGGCCTATTCGATCTTCATCAAATCGCAGACGCAGAGCGCGCTGACGGCTCTCTACAATTATTCGCGGCTGACGGGCGCCGGCTTTCATCTCGCCTCGATCAATGCGCAGATCCCCTATTCGATGTTCGATCCCTTCAACACCAACTATATGCGGGCGGTTTATAATCTCGGCTATGCCGAATTCGCTGCCGGGACCCTCTGGAAGGACAAGCCGGTATTTCGCTGAGAGACCGCGATGGAAGTGTCGCTGCCGCTATTGCCGCTTGCAGGGATAGCTCCCTATATGCGCCATGAAATGACGCGATCTGTTTTCAAGGCATCGCCGGAATTTGAGTTTCTGATTGAATGATCACCGAGCCGGAAAAACCGCCTGCGGCTGACGACAAGGATATGATATGCAAGGAATAACGATCGCGCTGGCGCTTCTGGCCATGGTGGTGGTCAGCGGCACCGTCATCCGGGTTCTGCCGGTCGCCGTGCCCTTGCCGCTCATCCAGATCGCTCTCGGCATGCTGGTCGCGGTCGTGACCGGCCGGGCGGTCGAGCTCGATCCCTCCATCTTTTTCCTGCTCTTTTTGCCGCCGCTGCTGTTTCTGGACGGTTGGCGCATCCCCAAGGAGGGGCTGCTGCACGACAAGGGCGTCATTCTCGAACTGGCGCTCGGGCTCGTGCTTTTCACTGTTCTCGGCGTCGGCATCTTCATTCACTGGATGATCCCGTCCATGCCGTTGCCGGTCGCCTTCGCGCTGGCGGCGATCCTGTCGCCGACCGACCCGATCGCGGTTTCGGCGATATCGGCCCGCGTCCCGATCCCGAAGCGGTTGATGCACATCCTGGAAGGCGAGTCTCTGCTCAACGATGCATCGGGTCTCGTCTGCATGCGTTTCGCCGTGGCTGCCGCGGTGACCGGCACCTTCTCCGTCGGCGAGGCCGTAGTGACATTTCTATGGCTGGCGCTCGGCGGCATTGCCATCGGCGTCGGGCTGACATGGGCTGTCACCCGCGCCCGCGATCTTGTCTCCCGCAAACTCGGCGAGGATACCGGCTCCCATATCCTGATCAGCCTGCTGATCCCGTTCTGCGCCTATCTGGCGGCGGAGCATTTTCATTGTTCGGGTATTCTGGCCGCCGTCGCCGCGGGGATCACCATGAGCTATGTCGAACGTCGTGGCAGGGCGCTCGCGGTGACGCGGGTCCGCACGCAGTCGGTCTGGGATGTGGTCCAGCTTGCGATGAACGGCATCGTCTTCGTGCTTCTTGGGCAGCAGTTTCCCGAGATCGCCTCGAGCGCGGCGAAGGTCGTGCGCGAGACCGGCCACGGTGATCCGGTCTGGCTGGTCTTCTATGTCGCGGCCATTACCGCCGCGCTGGTGATCATGCGGCTGACCTGGGTCTGGATTTCGCTCCGCTTCACGCTCTTCCGCGCAGCGAGGCGAGGGCAGACCATGAGGACGCCGAGTTGGCGGCTGGTGGTCGCCACCTCGTTTGCCGGCGTGCGCGGCGCCATCACCCTCGCCGGCATTCTGACGCTGCCTTTGGCACTGGACGACGGCAGCGCCTTTCCGGCGCGCGAGCTTGCGATCTTCCTTGCCGCCGGCGTCATCATCTCCTCGCTGGTTCTGGCGAGCGTCTTTCTTCCTTTCCTGCTCAAGGATCTCGATCTGCCACCCGAGCCGACCCATCGGCAGCAGGAGGACGAGGCACGGATCGCGGCGGCCGAAGCCGCCATCAAGGCGATCCAGGCGGCGCAGAACCGGATGAGCGCGGGGCGCAGCGACGCCGATTTTTACTCCGACGTCGGAGCCCGGCTCATGGAGTTCTACCGCGAACGCATCGACGGACGGTCGAAGACCGGTGACGAGGCCGATGAGGTGCGGAAAAT
>JASGEG010000403.1:0-5144 GCA_047606605.1 Rhizobium sp. | reverse complement strand
TGCCTGGCTGCCGCAGATCCATCGCGGCTTTTCCGGCCGAAAGCCCCTGACCCCGCGCCAGCAGCAATTGCTGGAGGCTTTCCAGCTTCTGGGCCAGTCGGTCGTCTCACATCTCGCCGTTATGCCGGAGGAGCGGAAACTCGCGGCGGAGAATGCCGGTCTGATGACGCAGCTTCGTGACTTGCAGGATCATACGCCGGCGGCCGCCTGGGTGCGGCAGATGCTGCTCAGCCGCAGCGGCGGGCTGGTCGTCCTGCATCTGCCGAGCGGGCGGGGCTTCCGGCTGCGCTATGAGAATATCGTCAACGGCTTCCAGCTGTTCACGCTCATCCAGGCCGCCTTCGGCGAGACCTTGCCGGGCGGGCGCGAGCCCAACCGGTTCATCGTCGACATGGCGCGCTGCGTGACGCTGGTCGAGGAGGGGACGGACGAGGCCTGGTGGTCCTATGGCGCGCCGGCAGGGCAGCCCGGCGCACAGGGGGCGATCTCGGGCGAAGCCTCGGTAGACGAGATTGCGCGCATCGACGGCGCACAGGTCGTCCTGCTTTCGCCGCCGCTCGCCGGCGCGCCGCTCTGGGACACCAGCTTCTTCACGCCGCAGCTCTTCGCCATGCCGGCCAATGTCGTGATCGAAGGCGAATTGACGGCGCAGGAGAGCAGCGAATGGCTGGCAAAGGCCGGCTTCCCATCCGGTCAGGATACGGTGGCGCAGGGAGCCGGCACGCAATGACAGCGGCATCCGGCTCCGGCAAAAGGCGGAATCCCTATTATCAAGGCCCCGTTTCCGATCATTTCGATGGGTTGCGGTTTTTCAACCCGGAGGGCGTCGAGCCGGGTGGCCTCTTCGATCTGCTGAGGTGGCAATTCGGCGGCGGGCGGGTGCGCTGGCCCAATCCGGTGGTGAGCGCCTTTCCGCCGGCAAAGCCCGACAGGCATGTCTTCGGTGACCGACTGCGGGTGACCATGGTCGGCCATGCGTCGATGCTCATCCAGGTCGAGGGGCTGAACATCCTGACCGATCCGGTGTGGTCGGAGCGCGCGAGCCTCTTCATCTTCGCCGGGCCGAAACGCGTCGTGCCGCCCGGCATCCGTTTCGAAGACCTGCCGCCGATCGATCTCGTGCTGGTCTCGCACAATCACTACGACCATCTCGACCTTGCGACCCTGAAGCGGCTGCAGCAGACGCATGCGCCCCATATCGTCACGCCGCTCGGCAACGACGCCATCATCAGGCGCGTCATACCCGGCGCGACGATTTCCATCATGGACTGGGGCGACCGCATTGCCGTCAACGACAAGGTGAGTATCGATGCCGAGCCCTGCCACCATTGGTCGGCGCGGGGTGCGGGGGACCGGCGCATGGCGCTCTGGGCCGCTTTCGTCATCACCTCGCCGTCGGGCAAGATCTATCATGTCGGCGATACCGGCTTCCATGGTGGGGTCAATTACGAGGCGGCCCGCGAAAAGCATGGCGGCTTCCGCCTCGCCATTCTGCCCTTCGGCGCCTACGAGCCGCGCTGGTTCATGAAGGGCCAGCATCAGAACCCGGAAGAGGCGGTGCAGGGCATGAAGCTTTGCAATGCTGCCTATGTCGCCGGCCATCACTTTGCGACCTTCCAGCTCACCGACGAGGCGATCGACGCGCCGGTTCGGGCGCTGGACGCAGCACTGAAGGCCGAGGGCGTGGAGCTGGACCGCTTTCGCCCGCTCAGGGCAGGCGAAGTCTTCGACGTGCCGGTTGTTTGAACGTTGGCGCCAAAAACTCCTTCTCCCCGTGGGGAGAAGGACGTGTCCGAAAGCCTTGCGGCATCTTACTGATTAATCTCAGGCTCGACGAGCTTTGCCAGATTGCGCAGCGATTCCTGCCAGCCGAGATAGCAGGCTTCCGGCGGGATGACGTCGGGCACGCCCGCCTGGGTGATGTTGACTTCGGTTCCGACCAGGACCTTCTTCAGGGTCACGGTCACTTCCATTTCGCCCGGCAGGTTCGGATCGTCGAACTTGTCGGTGTAGCGCACCAGCTCGCCGGGGACGAGCTCATGAAATTCACCGCCGAAGGAATGGCTGTGGCTGGTGGTGAAGTTGCGGAAAGACATCTTGAACGTGCCGCCGACTTTCGGCTCGATATGATGCACGGTGCAGGCAAAACCATTCGGCGGAAGCCACTTGGCCAGCGCATCCGCCTCGATGAATGCGCGATAGACCTTGTCCGGGCTGGTGGCCAGGACGCGGTGCAGGCGTATGGTATTCGGCATGGTCGTGATCCTTATGGTTGATGGAGTGGACGAGCCTAGGACGTCGCAGCTTTTGATAGTCCGACATTGGATGGGCTTTTTATTGAAATAAATAGCTCTGAGCGATGAAAAGTGAGCTACCCGTCCTCATGGTTCGAGACGGCCTTGCAGGCCTCCTCGCCATGAGGACTGATCTTTTGTGCCAGCCGGCCATTTCCGACATCTCTCTCGTCATGAAAATCGTGGCCACAGCAGCGAGGCCAACTCCGCCTCATCCTGAGGAGCGAGCGCCCTGAGCTTGGCGAAGGGGCGAAGCCTCGAAGGATCAGGTGGCCCCGGCGAGTCTCGAAAGCATCGTCGTCTACGCCCCACTGGTAATTCCCCCGCATTTCCGCCATATACAGCTCGAAAACACGGACGGACATGGCATCATGAGCAACACGGTCGAATTCGCGCGGATGAACGGGCTTGGCAACAAGATCCTGGTTGTCGACATGCGCGGCCGCAAGGATGTGGTGACGGCGGCGGCGGCGATTGCGCTCAATGCCGATCCGGCGACCCAGTTCGACCAGATCATGGCGATCCACGATCCCAAGGCTCAGGGCACCGATGCCTGGATCGATATCCTGAATTCCGACGGCACCAAGGCGCAGGCCTGCGGCAACGGCACGCGTTGCGTCGTGCAGGCGCTGGCGGCCGAGACCGGCAGGAAGGCTTTCACTTTCCAGACCGTCGCCGGCGTTCTGAATGCCGTCGAGCACGAGGACGGCACGATTTCGGTCGATATGGGCACGCCCGTCTTTGCCTGGGACAAGATCCCGCTCGCCGAGGAATTCGCCGATACGCGCCGCATCGAGCTACAGATCGGGCCGATCGACAATCCCGTGCTGCATTCGCCGTCAGCCATGTCGATGGGCAATCCGCATGCGATCTTCTGGGTCGACAAGGACCCGATGTCCTACGATCTCGCCCGTTTCGGACCGTTGCTCGAAAACCATCCGATGTTTCCCGAGCGCGCCAATATCACGCTGGCGCAGGTGCTTTCGTCTTCGTCGCTGCGCACCCGCACCTGGGAGCGCGGCGCTGGCCTGACGCTTGCCTGCGGCTCGGCCGCCTGCTCGGCCGCCGTCAGCGCCGCGCGCACGGGCAGAACCGGCCGCAAGGTGACGATCGATGTCGCCTCTGCGCCCGCCTCGGGCCAGCTCACCATCGAATGGCGAGACAGCGACGATCACGTCGTCATGACCGGGCCTGCCGAATGGGAATGGTCCGGCACCGTCGATCCGGTCACCGGTCTTTGGGCGCGCGACGAAGAGCAGGGGGCTCAGGCGCGGTGAGCGGGGTCGAGGTCATTACCTTCGGCTGTCGTCTCAACACCTATGAATCCGAAGTGATGAGGGCCGAGGCGGAGAAAGCCGGGCTCAACAATGCCATTCTGGTCAATACCTGCGCCGTCACCGGCGAGGCGGTGCGCCAGGCGCGTCAGGCTATCCGCCGGGCGCGGCGCGACAACCCGCATGCCCGCATCATCGTGACAGGCTGCGCGGCGCAGACCGAGAAGCAGACCTTCGCGGAAATGGCCGAGGTGGACGCCGTCCTCGGCAATGAGGAAAAGCTGAAGAGCGCCTCCTATCGCGCGCTGCCGGATTTCGGCGTCTCGGCGGAAGAGAAGCTGCGCGTCAACGACATCATGAGCGTGCGCGCGACCGCGCCGCAGATGATCAGGCACATCGACGGCCACGTGCGCGCCTTCATACAGGTGCAGAACGGCTGCGACCATCGCTGCACCTTCTGCATCATCCCCTATGGCCGCGGCAATTCGCGCTCGGTGCCGATGGGCGCCGTGGTGGACCAGGCGCGCAATCTCACCGAAAGCGGCTATCGCGAGATCGTGCTCACCGGCGTCGATGCCACCAGCTATGGCGCCGATCTGCCCGGTGAGCCGACGCTCGGCCTTCTCGCGAAGACGCTTCTCAAGCAGATCCCGGAAATCCGCCGGCTGCGGCTTTCCTCCATCGACAGCATCGAGGCCGATCGGCATCTGATGGATCTCATCGCCGACGAGCCGCGTTTCATGCCGCATCTGCACCTGTCGCTGCAGCATGGCGACGACATGATCCTCAAGCGGATGAAGCGGCGGCATTCGCGCACGGACGCCCTGCGTTTCATCGAGGATGTGCGCCGCCTGCGCCCCGAGACGAGCTTCGGCGCCGACATGATCGCCGGCTTTCCGACAGAGACGGAAGAAATGTTCGCGAATGCCGTCGGTCTGGCTGAAGAGGCCGATATCGCGCATCTGCACGTCTTCCCCTACAGCCCGCGCCCCGGCACGCCGGCCGCCCGCATGCCGCAGCTCGACCGCGGCCTGATCAAGGAACGCGCCGCCCGCCTGCGCGAGGCTGGACAAAGACTGCACCGGTCCCATCTGGACAGGATGGTCGGCACGCGGCAATGGCTGCTTGTGGAGAACAACGGTCTGGCGCATACGGAAAACTTCACGCTTGTCGCCGCCCCCGGCCTTCGCCCGCGCGACCTTGTGCAGGTGGCGATCACCGGCCACAATGGCAAGCACCTCGACATGCAACTTGCGGCCGCCGACGCGGCCTGACCCCACGGAATATTCATGGCGCTCGGTTTCATCAAAAAAGTCTTCACCTTCGGCCGCGAAAAGCCGGTGGAAGAGAAAGCGCCGGAAGAGGTTACGGTTGCTGAGGTGGCTGTTGCGGAGCAAGAGGCGCCTGTTGAGGATATTTCGCCGGCGTCCGAATTTGCCGAGCCTGCGTCACCCCCCTCTGTCCCTTCGGGACATCTCCCCCACAAGGGGGGAGATCGTTCGGAGGGTGAGGCACCAGCTGAGCAAGAACAACAGGCTGAGCGATCTGCTGAGGCTTCCGGTTCCCTGGAATTCGA
>JASGEG010000402.1:0-21869 GCA_047606605.1 Rhizobium sp. | reverse complement strand
CTGGCACATTGGCCCGACAAGATCACAAATATTACAGTCTGTAACATTCCGTGATTTCGGGAGGCACTTTTTCGCCATTTTTGGCCCGATTTAAGCCCCCGCCGCCTGTTGGGCGCAAGTTCAATTGCTTGAGGGAAAAATCGGTTTGAAGAAAATCAATCGTGCTATTGCGATCGCCGCGACTATATCCGCCTCTTTTGCTATTCTTTCTACGGATGCATTTGCAGCAACGGGATGCGGGGGCGCATCATGGTACGGCGGAACCACCAAGACTGCTTCCGGGGAACGGATGAGTTCCTCTCGTCTGACTGCCGCTCATCGCTCGCTTGCCTTCGGCACCCGCCTGAAGGTCACCAACCGCCACAATGGCCGCAGCGTCGTCGTCCGCATCAACGATCGCGGACCTTTCATCAAGGGACGCGTCCTCGATCTTTCCCGTGCGGCCGCACAGGACATCGGCATGGTTTCCTCCGGCACGGCCAAGGTCTGCTACGAGATCGTCGCCTCCAAGTAAGATGCGGATCGGCCGGGAAAGACCCGGCATATCGGCGTAACGCTTGCTCTCTCCGTCAATCGCGGCTACCACGCGGTTGAGACGTCTCAATAATCCGCCGCCACGTAATTCATTCGCGCGGATTGATGAGGTGTCAGCGAGATCATGATCAGGCGCATCGGCCTTTCCGGCGATCCAGGGCGATTGTCGGTGCCATGCGCAAGCAGGAGAGCAGTAATGCGTTTGGGCGGCCGGCTGCAGGGGGCCATCGAAGTACTTGCCGATATCGAAGCGCGCAAGCGACCGGTGGCCGATGCCCTGAAGGATTGGGGCCTGGCCCACCGCTTTGCCGGTTCCGGCGACCGCGCCGCGATCGGCAACATCGTCTACGACGCCCTGCGCATGCGGCTGTCGCATGCCTGGCTCATGGGTGACGACAGCCCGTCGGCGCTCGCGCATGCCGTCCTCTTCCGCCAATGGGGCCTGACGCCCGAGGCGCTGGCCGCCGAACTCGACGGCGACAAATTCGCGCCCACGCCGCCCAGCACCGAAACATTGACCTCCTTTGCGACCCGCCGGCTTGAGGACGCGCCCCGCCATATCCAGGGCGATATCCCCGAATGGGTCGAACCCTCCTTCCAACAGGCATTTGGTGACGGCTGGCTGGCCGAAGCGCAGGCGCTGGCCGAGCGGCCGACGCTGGACCTGCGCGCCAATGCGCTGAAGGCGAGCCGCGACAAGGCGGTCAAGGCGCTGGAACGCGCCGGAGCCCAGGCCTCGAAGATCGCCCGCTACGGCATCCGCATTCCCGCCGGCGAAGGCGCCTCGCGCCTGCCGAACGTCACCGCCGAGCTTTCCTTCCAGAAGGGCTGGTTCGAGGTTCAGGACGAAGGATCGCAGATTGTCGCCGATCTCGTCCTGCCTGAGGAAGGCGACCAGGTCCTCGACTATTGCGCCGGCGGCGGCGGCAAGACGCTCGCCATGTCGGCGGCCATGCACAACAAGGGCCAGGTCCACGCCTATGACAGCGACCGGCGGCGGCTGGCGCCGATCATCGAGCGGCTGCGCCGCGCCGGCACCCGCAATGTGCAGGTCCACGACGAACGAAACGACCTCTTGGCCCTGCGCGGCAAATTCGACAAGGTGCTGGTCGACGCGCCCTGCACCGGCACGGGCACATGGCGGCGGCGCCCCGACACGAAATGGCGCCTCACCCAGAAGAACCTCGACGAGCGCACCAGCCAGCAGCAAGAAGCGCTGGCCCAGGCCGGCGAGTTCGTTCGCCCCGGCGGCGCTCTGCTCTACGTGACATGTTCGGTGCTGCCGGACGAAAACGAGGCCCAGGTCAACCGCTTCGCGGCCAACAATCCCGATTTCGAGGTCGTCGAAGCGCTGAGCGCCTGGGACAAGCTGTTCGGCCACGACGCGGCAAAGCCGCGATCCTCCGATGGCAAGACCATTACGCTCACCCCGGCATCGACCGACACGGACGGCTTCTTCTTCTGCCGGCTGCAGCGCAAGGGCTAGGAAAACCTAGCCCGCCGGCGCTCGCGTCCTTTCAAGCAAACATATCCTCAATGTGAGTAACGACTGTCGATTTCCTCCCTTAGGAAATCGTCATAAACTAGAGCGTTTGACACCAGTTTGTTTTTAATACATGACAGCAAACGCCAAGTTTTAGACGGTGCCCCAGCCGTCACAGGAGAGGAACATGAAACTGAACATCCATTTTGGCGCCGCCCTGGCGCTGGCCGTTGCCACATCCGCCCTTCCGGCCATGGCCAAGGCTCCCGAGCCGGCGGCGGTCATCAAGCATTATGCCGAAGTCGCGCATGCCAAATACGAGGACTCGCTCATCACGGCAAAGGCGCTGGACAAGGCCATCGACGCCCTCATCGCCAATCCGAGCGACAAGACGCTGAAGGCGGCCCGGGCCGCCTGGATCAAGGCCCGCGTTCCCTACCAGCAGTCGGAAGTCTATCGTTTCGGCAATCCGATCGTCGACGACTGGGAAGGCAAGGTGAACTCCTGGCCGCTGGACGAAGGCCTGATCGACTATGTCGATGCCTCCTACGGCACCGAGAGCGACGAGAATTCGCTTTATGTCGCCAATGTCATTGCCAACAAGACGATCAAGATCAACGGCAAGGATGTCGATGCCTCGCATCTGACGCCGGAATTCCTCTCCGGCACACTGCATCAGGCCGGCGGCGTCGAAGCCAATGTCGCCACCGGCTATCACGCCATCGAGTTCCTGCTCTGGGGCCAGGACCTGCACGGCACCGGTCCCGGCGCCGGCGAACGCCCGGCGACGGATTACGATCTCAAGAACTGCACGCACGGCAATTGCGACCGCCGCGCCGAATATCTGAAGTCGGCCTCGACGCTGCTGGTTTCCGATCTGCAGGAAATGACCGACAAGTGGACACCGGACGGCGAAGCCACCAAGCATGTCGAAGCCGATCCGAAGGCCGGCCTGGCCGCCATCCTGACCGGCATGGGCTCGCTCTCTTACGGCGAACTTGGCGGCGAGCGCATGAAGCTCGGCCTCTTGCTGCACGATCCGGAAGAAGAGCATGATTGCTTCTCGGACAATACCTACAACTCGCACAACAACGACGCCATCGGCATCGCCGCCGCCTATAACGGCACCTACACGCGCGTCGACGGCAAGAAGCTGAAGGGCCCGTCGCTGCACGATCTGGTCGCCGCCAAGGACAAGGCGCTCGACAAGGAGATGGAAGGCAAGCTTTCGGCGACGCTCGCCGCCATGAAGGCCATGGTCCATCGCGGCGAGACGGTCGAGAAATACGACCAGATGATTGGCGAGGGCAACAAGGAAGGCAACGCCACCGTCCAGAAGGCGATCGACGGCCTGCTCGACCAGACGAAGAGCATCCAGCGCGTCATCGCCGCCCTCGATCTCGGCACCATCAAGCTTGAAGGTTCGGACAGCCTGGATAATCCTAACGCCGTCTTCAAGAAGTAACGAAGGAGGGCGGCCGGACCCATCTCGGGTTCCGCCGCCCTAGCCCCTATGATCCGTATGCCGGCTCACCGCGCCCTGCTGCCCGCCCTCGCCGCGGGCTTTGTGGTTTTCGCCGTCACCTTGGCCGCTGCCGATGTCCTGAACTTTCCGAGCATCCGCAGCGATCTGACGCCCGAGCAATTGCAGCGCGTCACCGACGTCGTCAGGCCGACCGCGGATTTTTCCAAGGCCGAGCCCTATGAGGCGATGCAGAGCGGCGCGACCACGACGGTCGCTCCCGTCAATCGCACCATCTTCTCGCAGCCCTCGGCCAATCTCGGCCTGGAGCGCGAACAGAACTTTCATCTCGGCAACGCGCTTTTCCGCAAGCTCTGGGTCTCCGCTCCCTCCTCCACCCAGGCCTCCGATGGGCTCGGGCCGCTGTTCAACGCCCGCTCCTGCGAGAGCTGTCATATCCGCGACGGCCGCGGCCATCCGCTCGAGGCGGCGGGCGCTCCAGCCACTTCCATGGTGCTGCGGCTCGCCCGGCCGGCGATCACGCCGGAAGAGGAGCAGGCGCTCAAGGATTTCAAGGCGATCAATTTTCCCGACGCGACCTATGGGGTGCAGCTGCAGGATCTCGCCGTGCCCGGCCTTGCCGCCGAGGGCAAGGTGGCCGTCAGCTATAACGAGGAGAGTGTCGCGCTTTCCGGCGGCGAAACCGTCACGCTGCGCAAGCCGCATTATGCCGTCACCGATCTCGCTTACGGCCCGCTCGGCGGAACGACAACGATCTCGCCGCGCGTCGCGCCGGCGATGATCGGCCTCGGCCTGGTCGAGGCCATTCCCGAAGCCGACATCCTCTCTCACGCCGACCCCGACGACAAGGACGGCGACGGCATTCGCGGCCGGGCCGCCATCGTGCGCGATCATCGCAGCGGCCAGCTCGCGCTCGGCCGCTTCGGCTGGAAGGCGCAGAATGCCAGCGTGCGCGACCAGGTGGCCGCCGCCTTTTCCGCCGATATCGGCATTTCCACGCCCGACCGCCCGGACGCCCATGGTGATTGCACGGCGACGGAAACGCGCTGTCTCGCCATGCCGACCGGCGTGCAGAAACGGCTCGGCGATACGGAAGCGCCGGACCCGATCCTCGATCTCGTCACCTTCTATTCCGAAAATCTCGCCGTGCCCGCCCGCCGCAAGGCGAGCTTCCCCGATGTGCTGCACGGCAAGGAAATGTTCTACCAAACCGGCTGCGCCGCCTGCCATACGCCGAAATTCGTCACCCGGGACGACCTCAAGGACGGCGACGGCAAGGAATCGCCCCAGGCCTTCCAATTGATCTGGCCCTATTCCGATTTCCTGCTGCACGACATGGGCGACGGTCTCTCCGACGGCCAGCAGGTGGGTGTGGCATCCGGCCGCGATTGGCGCACGCCCCCGCTCTGGGGTATAGGCCTGACGCAAACGGTGAGCGGCCGGCAGACCTATCTGCATGACGGCCGCGCCCGCACGCTGACCGAAGCCATCCTCTGGCATGGAGGAGAGGCCGAACGAGCCCGTACCGCATTCGCGAACCTGCCGCAAAACGACAGGCAAGCCCTGATCAACTTTCTGGAGTCCCTCTGATGCGCCCCTGGACATCCCTTGCCAAACCTCTTGCGGCAGGCCTTCTTTTCGCTCTTGCAGCACTTCCCGCCAGCGCGCAGGACGCGACGGCCAACGGCGCGGGCCTGAACGAAGCGGCAGTGCCGGCTGTCCTGCAGAAGGCGGTCGACGAGGTCATCCGTCCCGGTTACCGGGCGATGCACGAAAGTGCCGCCAAGCTGACGACGGCAATAAAGTCGCTCTGCGCCGATCCGTCCGCCGCGAGCCTCTCCGCCGCGCATGCCGCCTTTGGCGACACGATCAGGAGCTGGTCGCGCATCGAGATCGTTCAGACCGGGCCGATCATCGAGAAGAACCGCTTCGAGCACATCCTCTTCTACCCCGACCGCAAGGGCGTCGGCCTGAAGCAGGTACAGGCGCTGATCGCCAAGGCCGACGAACACGACACCACCGTCGAGGCCGTTGCCGGCAAGAGCGTGGCGCTGATGAGCCTGACGGCGCTGGAATATGTGCTTTACGGCACCGGCTCCGATGTCCTCGGCTCTCAGAAGCAGAGCTTCCGCTGCCGCTATGGCGCCGCGGTCGCCGGCAATATCGAGGCGACCGCCAAGGAGATCGCCGACGAATGGGACGATCCGAACGGCGTGCAGAAGTCCTGGAAGAACCCCGGCAAGGACAGCGAAGAATTCATGGACAACAAGGAGGCGGTGACCGCGCTGCTCGGCATCCTCGTTCATGGTGCCGGCAATGTGCGCGATCAGCGGCTGGAAACCTTCTACAAGGGCGATCCGGCCGCTGCACGGCCGAAGATGGCGATCTATTGGCGCTCCGGTAACACCTGGCCCTCGTTCACCGGCAATCTCGAAGGGCTGAAGGCGCTCTGGCAGAAGGCCGGGATGGCCGACCTCCTGCCCGCCGACAAGCGTGACATGGCCGGCAGGATCGATGCGCTCCTCGACAAGCTGATCGCCACCGCGCCGACGATCAATCCCGATATCGAGGCAGCGATCGCCAGCGATGCCGACCGCGCCAAGATCGACAAGCTGCTTGCCGACACCCGCGATCTCACCACCGGCCTCAGCGACAAATACGGCGGCGCCATCGGGCTTTCCGCCGGCTTCTCCTTCGCCGACGGAGACTGACGGCAATGCGCAGCGCGTTGATCGACCGCAGGGCCTTCGTCAAGGCTGCCGGGCTGAGCTTCCTGGCGGCCCTGAAGCCCGGCGCGCTGATGGCGCTGGAGCGGGCCGACGCGGTCTATGCCTCCGGCTTTCGCGCGCCCGACGGTACCTTCGCGGTGGCGACCGTCACCGAGCGCGGCGAGATCGTCGACCGCGTGGCGCTGCCGGCCCGCGCCCATGGCATGGCCTTTTCGAAAGCGACCGGCAAGACCGTCGCCTTCGCGCGCCGCCCCGGCACCTATGCGATGATCTTCGACCCTTGGAACAGGGGCGAGCCGATCGTCGTCACCGCCCGCGAGGGCCGGCATTTCTACGGCCATGGCGCGTTTTCACCGGACGGCAGGCTGCTCTATGCCAGCGAGAACGACTTCGACGCCAACAAAGGCATGATCGGCATCTACGACGCCCGCAACCGCTTTGCCCGCATCGGCGAATACGAGACCTACGGTACCGGCCCGCACGACATGACCGTCTCCGACGACGGCAGACTGCTGATCGTCGCCAATGGCGGCATCGAGACTCATCCGGATTTCGGCCGCACCAAGCTCAATCTCGATCATATGGAGCCGTCGCTGACGCTGATCGACGCGGCCAGCGGCCGACTGATCGAAAAGCACGCCCTGCCGCCGCAATACGCCCAGGTCTCCACCCGGCATGTCGATATCGACGCCTCCGGCCGCATCTGGTTCGCCTGCCAGTACGAGGGCCATCGCAACGACCTGCCGCCGCTCGTCGGCCATTTCGCCAAGGGCGAGGACCTGACCTTCGTCACCCTGCCCGACGACACCACCCGCGCGCTCGGCAACTACGTCGGCGCCATCGCCGTCAACCGCGCCGACAATCTCGTCGGCGTGACGTCACCGGTCGAAGGCACCTCAGTGACGCTGGATGCAAAAACCGGCGCTGTGCTGAAGGTCGAAAGCATAGCGGATGCGGCGGGCATCGCAGCCGCGGAGCATGGATTTGCGGTATCGTCCTATCGCGGGGAATTTCTGGGACAGCATAGCGATGTGGCCTGGGACCAGCATATCGTGCGGATCGGGCGCAGCTGAGGCTTCGCTGGGTATGGGTTTTATTGCGCATAGAGCGGCATTGAGTTTGCCGCGCCTCTGACACCCCCCTCTGTCACTTCGTGACATCTCCCCCACAAGGGGGGAGATTGGTAATTCGTTGCACGCTCGAGTTCCAAGCGAGCATGGAACCTGCAGAAACTGCGCTCAGTTAATTTAGGGAGGATGCCCGGCATACTCCCAACGATCTCCCCCCTTGTGGGGGAGATGTCACGAAGTGACAGAGGGGGGTGTGCACTCTCCGCAAACTCGCAGTCGAGACTTCACCTCACCACCGCCTGGCAAACTCCGCCTGCTCCATACCGATCGCCGTTGCCGCCGCTTTGGCCGATATCCTCAGCCAGTCGGCGCCGCGCTTGTCGAGATCGGCCAGAACCGGCGGAATGCAGGAGGCATCATTGGCATGGCAGTTGGCGATCTCGAAGCCCATCAGGTCGAGCATGTCGGGGGAGAGCAGGATCTGCGCGTCGCCCGCCACCTCGATCTTGCGGCTGTTGGGCGACAGGCGCCGGACCAGCAGATTGCCGGTTACATGATAGCGCGGATCGGGCGAGCGGGTCCGGCCGGCGGCGATGACGCCCGTGTGGATCGCCGTGTCGGACGGGTTGTGGCAGAGCGCCCATGCGGATTGGGCGAGCGCCTTGACCTCGCGCAATACCGGCCCGCCGCGCCATTCGATATCGGCGACGAAGCGCGGACGGCCGAGACTGCCGGTGCCGGCGGTGCGCGGCTTGGGCACGAAGGGCAGCGTCGGGTCCGGCAGCGAGCGCCGCAACGCGTCGAGATAGGACGCAGGCACGGGCTTGGCCGCCGGCGGCAGATCGCGGAACTTGTCCCAGAAGGCCTTGCGCTCGGCATTGGACAGGATCACGTCGTTGCGCAGCCATTTGTAGTCGCGTTCGAGGATGATCGCCGACGGCGTCTGCATGCCGCGCCGGTAGCCGCCCAGAATCGAATCGGCGATCAGCCGCGGCGTCGGTCCGTCATTGCCGCGCGCCAGGATCGCGCTTGCCGCCAGCCGCACGAGATCGAGCGCATAGGGCATGGGAGCGGCATCGTCGAAATCGTTGACGCCCCAGACCAGCCGCCCCTCTTCGTCGCGCCAGGTGCCGAAATTCTCCAGATGCGTGTCGCCGATCGCCAGGAGCTGCGGCGCATCGGCAAGATCGGGGCATATGTCGAAGATCGTTTCGGCCCAGCGCCAATAGGTGGCGCGCAGGAAGACGAAGGCGTCGCTCTTCATCTTCCTGTATTTCTTCGCCAGATCCGCCTCGACCAGATCGGCGCCAAGCTGCTTGCGCATCCAGGCTTCATAAGCTTTCGTCGATTGCAGGATCGTCGCCATGACAGCTCCATTTCGAATTCCAAAGCGCGTCGCGATCTTTCAGATTCGCTTCCGGCACTTTAGGTCTTTGATGTTACGGATGTCGTTCTCGCAAAACCACTCAACACTTTTGCGCGACATGCTTTGGGGTGAGCATAGCCAAAGCAGATGATCATGGAAAAGCAATGTCGGCCGCCTGTTGTTTCTCCACGGTTGATTTCCGCCGCATAAGCCTTGTCCAAACCGCCTTGCCATGCCAATTTCGCACCCGCGAAAGGGAACAGCATGACCGGGGAAAACAGCGGCGACTTTCGGGCGCGCATCAGGACGAGTTTCGAGCGGCAGGCGGCGATGGCGACCATCGGCGCGGAGCTGACGCGCGTCGAGCATGGCATGATCGAGATCGAGCTGCCCTTCGACGTCAAGCTCACGCAACAGCACGGCATCCTGCATGCCGGTATCATTTCTGCGGCGCTCGATTCCGCCTGCGGTTTCGCCGCCTATAGCGTCATCGACCCCACGGCCTCGATCCTGACCATCGAATTCAAGGTCAACCTGATGTCGCCCGGACGCGGCGAGCGCTTCCTCTTCCGCGGCGAAGTGACCAAGCCGGGCACCACGATCATCGTCGCTGACGGGCGTGGCTATGCCATCGGCGACGGTCCCGCCAAGCTGATTGCCTCCATGACCGGAACGATGATGGTCATTCGGGGCCGAGAAGGAATTACCGGATGACATTCGAATTGAAGCGCGTATCGGGAAAATCCATCCTGTTCGTGATGGCGGCCGAGGCCGAATACGGCCCGTTCCTGCGCTCCCGCTTCGAGCCGCTGATGACCGGCGTCGGCCCGGTCGAGGCGGCGGTCGTGCTGACCCGCACGCTTGCGCGGCTGGAGGCACAGAACGATCTCCCCGACCTCGTGGTTTCGCTGGGATCGGCCGGCTCCGCCCGGCTGGACCAGACGGAAGTCTATCAGGCGACGTCCGTTTCCTATCGCGACATGGATGCTTCGCCGCTCGGTTTCGAGAAGGGCCGCACGCCGTTCCTCGAACTGCCCGCCACCGTCGAATTGCCCCTGCGTATTCCCGGCGTTCCGGAAGCGAGCCTTTCGACCGGCGGCAACATCATTTCCGGCGCGGAGGCCTATGGCCGGATCGCCGCCGACATGGTGGAGATGGAAACCTATGCGGTATTGCGCGCCTGCCAAGCTTTCGGCCGGCCGCTGATCGGGCTGCGCGGCATTTCCGACGGCAAGGTCGAGCTGCGGCATATTTCCGACTGGACGGAATATCTGCATGTCATCGATCGAAAGCTCTCCTATGCCGTCGACAGTCTTTTCACGGCGCTGGAAGACGGCATATTCTGGTTCTGACGGGGCAGAAACCGTTGAAAGTGAGGACAATCGGGACAATAAAATCGGCCTGACCGTCATTTGCCCGATTGCCAGGGAAAGCGCTTTTCATTAAAGGCTCGCCATGACCCAGACAGCACATCTAGACACCGTTCTCATCGTCGATTTTGGCAGCCAGGTGACGCAGCTCATCGCACGGCGCGTGCGCGAAGCGGGCGTCTACTGCGAGATCGTTCCCTTCCAATCCGCCGAAGCCGGCTTCAAGCGGCTGCAGCCCAAGGCCGTGATCCTGTCCGGCAGCCCGGCCTCGACCGTGGACGAAGGCTCGCCGCGGGCGCCGCAGATCATCTTCGACAGCGGCATCCCCGTCTTCGGCATCTGCTACGGCCAGCAGACCATGTGCGTGCAGCTCGGCGGCAAGGTCGAGAGCGGCCATCATCGCGAATTCGGCCGTGCCTTCCTGGACGTCGACAAGGATTGTGCCCTCTTTGAAGGTCTCTGGTCGAGCGGTTCGCGCCATCAGGTATGGATGAGCCATGGCGACCGCGTCACCGCGCTGCCCGAAGGCTTCGAGGTGGTCGCCACCTCCTCGAACGCGCCTTACGCCTTCATCGCCGACGAGAAGCGCAAATATTACGGCGTGCAGTTCCACCCGGAAGTGGTGCATACGCCTGATGGCGCCAAGCTCATCGGCAACTTCATCCACAATATCGCCGGCATCAAGGGTGACTGGTCGATGTCGGCCTATCGCGCCAAGGCGGTGCAGGCGATCCGCGATCAGGTGGGCGACAAGCGCGTCATCTGCGCGCTCTCCGGCGGCGTCGACTCCTCCGTTGCCGCGCTGCTGATCCACGAGGCGGTCGGCGACCAGCTCACCTGCATCCTCGTCGACCACGGCCTGATGCGCAAGGACGAGGCGGCCAATGTCGTTGCCATGTTCCGCGAGCACTACAATCTGCATTTGCTGCACGTCGATGCGTCCGACCGCTTCATCGGCGAGCTGGAGGGCGTTTCCGACCCCGAGACCAAGCGCAAGATCATCGGCCGGCTCTTCATCGAAACCTTCGAGGAAGAAGCCAAGAAGCTCGGCGGCGCCGATTTCCTCGGCCAGGGCACGCTTTATCCCGACGTCATCGAGAGCGTTTCCTTCACCGGCGGCCCCTCGGTCACCATCAAGTCGCACCACAATGTCGGCGGCCTCCCCGAGCGCATGAAGATGCAGCTCGTCGAACCGCTGCGCGAACTCTTCAAGGACGAAGTGCGGGCGCTCGGCAAGGAGCTCGGCCTGCCCGACAGCTTCATCGGCCGCCACCCCTTCCCCGGCCCGGGCCTCGCCATCCGCTGCCCGGGCGGCATCACCCGCGAGAAGCTGGAAATCCTGCGCGAAGCCGATGCCATCTATCTCGACGAGATTCGCAAGGCCGGCCTCTACGACGCGATCTGGCAGGCCTTTGCCGTGCTCTTGCCGGTCCAGACCGTCGGCGTCATGGGCGACGGCCGCACCTACGAGTTCGTCTGCGCGCTGCGCGCCGTCACCTCCGTCGACGGCATGACGGCGGATTTCTATCACTACGACATGGAATTCCTCGGCCGCGCCGCGACCCGCATCATCAACGAAGTCCGCGGCATCAACCGCGTCGTCTACGACGTCACCTCGAAGCCGCCCGGCACGATCGAATGGGAATGAGGGCCGAAGGGCGGAAATAGCATCGTTTCGGCGGCGATTTTCGCCGTCGGACCCTCCACTCCGGTCCGGTCGATACGACAAGGATGCATAGCTCGCGAGAATATTCGTCCGGGCGCGCGAAACCGTCTATGTCCTTGTTTCCTCGCGCGTTCCGGATGGAAAACCGCTGCGCACTTTTCCCTGAAATACCTTAGGTCGCGGCAGCCTTGCCCTGCCTGGCCAGATAGACGATCTGGACGGTCAGACCGACTATGAGAATGGCGAGCAGCCCGCCTTGAGCGCCGAGAAGCAGCGGTGACTGCAAGTCGGTCACCAAAGGATGGCCGTCCGGAACGCGACGCAGAATTTCGGTGACAGTCGGCAGCATCAAGAGAAACGCACTCAGGCTCAGGCAGACGGTTTCAACGTATCTGGTTAGGCGCGCCGAACCCGGAATGCGTTCAACGCCATACCCTGTCAGCAAAAACAGAATGGTCACGGCGCCGATGCCATAGCTGACCGACTGATGGGCAACAAGGAACACCGTTGCGGCGCCGATAAGCATGGAAACAAAATAGACGGCGCCGAGCAGGGATCGAGGGACGATGCGACCATGCCGGGCAAACATGTATAGAGCCACGGGAATGGCCGGTAGGCTGCCGATTGTATGGACCCAGCCGAGCGGGGAAATTCCGAACATCGTAAGTGCCTTTCTCATCTGAAGGAATGGAGAGCGAGTAAGCAGACAGCCGCCGACACATTTTCGAGCGCAACGATATCAACCTACTAGTTGGTAGATTATGAGGGCAACATTCGCCCGCCTGGTAAAACTCCGGCTCTAAGCGGCAATGCGCTCCAGCAGGGAATGGGTTATTGCGCCGAAAGTCGTGGCGTCGCCATAGGCGCGCGCTGAAAGCATCGCGCCATGCACGGTGGCCATGAACATTTCGGCATCGGCCTTGGCAGTCCCGGTCAGTGAGAGGCTGCCTTGCGCAGCACCACGCTCCAAGACGGAAGTAAGCCAGTCTGAAAGACTTCGAAAATGCGCGCGCACTTCAAGAGCGACAGCTTCCGGAAGAACCTGGATCTCACTGGCAAGCAAGGCGCAGACACAGAAGGGGTGAGACGCGTCGGCGATACAGCCCTCCCAATAGCCGACGTAAGCGCGAAGCTGTCCAAGCGGATCGGCGATATTTCGCTCCAGTTCGGCAATCCCTGCCTCGGCCTCTTCGCGGTATTGCGCAACCAGCGTGCGGACAAGATCTGATTTGCTGGGAAAGTGGTGATGAATGCTCGCCTTGCGAATGCCGACCACACTGGAAATATCGGCATAGCTGAAACTATTGTAGCCGCCCTCGACAACCAGCTCACGCGCGCAGCGAAGTATGTCGTCGGCTGTGGTCGATAAATTGCTCATGCTCTTACCTACCAACTAGTAGGAAGAATGTCAAGGGGAGGCAATTCGGCGGGAAGAGAGAGCGAATCCATTTCCCTTATGGCTTTTCCGGAAGGGCCCGATCGCTAAGTCTGGCAAATCGGGCCCGTCCAAGGCATGACGAAGGGCGTGTCGCCCTTACTTCACCGTGATGCTCAAGCCGCTGATATCGGCATTGACCTGCAGGCCGACCTGCCGGCCCGTGAGTTCGAGCTGGGCGCCCTTGTCATTGGTCATGACGATCATCTGGGCGCCTTTGCCGATCGCGCCGCCGCCGCCGGCAGCCCCATAGACTCCACTGACATCCCGGGCGCGGCGAATGTGGCGCACTGTGCCGCTGAAGTAGGTCTTGGAAGCCCCGAAGGCGAGGCCGCCGGAAATGCCGCCGATAGAGACCGGGTAACGGCGGCCGTGGAAGGTCAGCGTGCCCTCGCCGCCTGAACCACCGACGAAAAAGGCAGCCTTGTAGACGGCGAAGCGGATCGTGCCGCTGTCGGCATGCGCGGCGCTGGCAAAGCCAATGCCCGCGGCAGCGATGACGGCAACCGCAACAGAACGAAATCCGGACGAAATCTTCATGATGAGATACTCCTCAAGAGCGCCGCTTACCCCAGCCGGCCGGGTACGACCTCAATGTCGTATCAAACTTATAGCTGAACAGTTTCGTACGTCATTAGTTCCAAAGCAGGATAATAACAAAGCGTTAGAACGCGTCCAAATCGTCCGGTCGCAACCAATCCCCTCTTGAATAGCCGAGAACGACACCCCGGAACGCGCCGTTTCGGACGCCTCACTCGTCCGCCGTTACCGAGTCCTTGAGATGCAGGGCAAAGCCGGTGGCGGCCCCGCCCAGTTCCGGGCGCAGCAGCATGCTCGGAATATGATAATCGCCGCCATTCTGGCGCCGGTAGGGAATGGGAGGCGTCGTTTCGAATGTGCGCATGCGTGCGCGCAGGTCTTCGGCAATGGAACCGAAACCGGCCTCGTCGAGACGATCGACGCTGTAGGTCACGAAGGGCGGAAGCACGTCGTAGCCGGGATAATAGAGAATCCCGTGATTGATCGGGAAAAGCAGGTCGTCGATCGGTCCGTTGACCCCACGGGATGCGTAATGCGCCTCCCAGCCGCCGGCGGTGACGATCAGCATGGCGCGCTTGCCCGCCAGGGTTCCTTCGCCGTAACGGTCTCCCCAGCGCTTGTCGCTGTGCTCGCCGACGCCATAGGCGAAACCGTAGGCGAAGACGCGATCGACCCAGCCCTTCAGGATCGCCGGCATGGAGAACCACCAGAGAGGGAATTGCAGGATCAGGGCATCCGCCCACAGCAGCTTCTCGATCTCGGCTTTGACATCGTCGGTCAGCGTGTCGGTACCGAAGGCATTCTTGGAGGCCGCAACCGGTATCAAGCGCGCATCCGGCGCCAATGAGGGGAAATCGGCGCGGTCGATTTCCGATTTCCAGCCGTCGGCATAGAGGTCCGACACCCGCACCTCATGGCCTTGCGCCTGCAATTCCTTGACGGCGACGTCGCGCAGCGCGCCGTTGAGCGAACGCGGTTCGGGATGGGCGAAGACAAGCAGAACTTTCATGGGAACAGCACTCCTTACGTGAATGGACGATCGATCCACAAGGTAGTCAGTGCCAAAATGATCCGCTATATATTGGGAATGCATAAGATTATGCCGAAAAATGGATAAATCTGAAGTCACGCTCGAGCGGATGCGCACCTTCGTCCGCGTGGCGGAACGCGGCAGCCTGTCGGCGGTGGCGCGCGAGCTTGGGATCGGCCAGTCGACGGTCACGCGGCATCTGCGGGAACTGGAGGAGGCGGTCGGTGTCCCCCTGCTGTCGCGGACCACGCGGCGCGTCACCATGACCGACGAAGGCAGCCGCTATTATGCCGACGGAATCCAGATCCTGCGTCTTGTCGAACAGGCGGGCGACGAGGCGCGCAGCACCCGCGGCACGCCGGCCGGCACGATCCGCATATCCTGCACGGCCGCCTTCGGCATCCGGCATGTCGGTCGGCTGCTCTTTTCGTTTCAGGATCGCTATCCCGAAATCAGCATCGATCTCAGCCTCACCGACGAGCGCATCGACCTTGTGCGGGAAGGCGTCGATATCGCGCTGCGCCTCGGGCCGCTGACCGACAGCTCCATGAAGCTGCGCGCCCTCGGCCAGAGCCGGCGCCTGCTGGTCGCAGCACCCGCCTATCTGGCGGCACACGGGACGCCCGTTTCCCCGCGGGACCTCACCGATCACGAAAGCATCCGGATGTCGAACATCGCCGGCAGCGACAGTCTCGTTCTCGACGGGCAGGATGGCGAGCGCCATGCAATATCCCTCGACGGACGGCTTCGCGTCGATCATGGGCTGGCGGCGCGCGAAGCCCTCCTCGCAGGACGCGGCATCGCCCCCGCCCATCACTGGCTCGTCGACGATCTGCTGGCGACGGGTGAGCTTATGGAAATTCTACCCGATTACAGGCTGCCGGCCGTGCCCCTGAACATGCTGATCCTTCCCGAGCGCACGGGCATTGCCAGGGTCAGGCTGCTGGTCGATTTCCTCGCCGAAGAGATCGCCGGCATAACCGGCATCGAACGGCTGCGACCCGAGCGTTGAGCTTCGGCCCTTCACCTAGAACCCCAGCGATTGCTGCACCGGTTTCGGCGGCGCGAGCTGGACGCCTTCCAGTTCCAGCATGCGGGCCTTGGCAGTAGAGCCGCCAGGGGCCGAGAAGCCGCCGATCTTGCCGCCGGCGGCCAGAACCCGGTGGCAGGGGATGATCAGCGCGACGGGGTTCTTCGCCATGGCCTGACCGACATCCCGCGCCGCTTCCGGCCCCGCACCGAGCTGCTTTGCCAGCGCGCCATAGGTCGTGGTGTTGCCCCATCCGATCTGGCGGGCGGCGGCATAGATCTGTTTGAAGAAGGCGTCCTGTTCGCCGAGATCCAGCTTTACGCCCGAAAAATCGACCTCCTCGCCTGCGAAATAGCGTTTCACCGCGTCAATCGCCTCGACCACCTCCGGCGTCGGCGTGCCGGGGCGGGCGTCCGGCCGCCGTTGCAGCAGCAAGCGCTCGGTCGCACCGGCGCTTTTCGTCGGCAGCTGGAAGCGCGTGATGCCGATATCGTTCCAGACGATCCCGCAGAAGCCGCCCGCGGTTTCGAAGACCAGATAAGAGTGCTGTGCATCGCTCATGGCTCAATCTCCATGTTTCCACTTGCCACGAAAATCAGGCTTCCAAGGGTCGAATTCAACCCGATTCTTGCGCGGCATGACCGCGACTGGCATTTCGCCACCCGAAGAACAACAGGGAAAGCGGCAATGCTGCGGTCATCCGGCTCATGCACAGCCTAATATCGACTGCCGCCATTGTCGAGCATTATGTTCTCTATTTGTTCTTGATCTCATAGGCAGGTGGCTTTAGGATATTCGGCCTATGACAGAGGCAAGACGAAGCGGGCCGGTCGGCCTGACGCGGTTTCATGAAGAACAACGGACAGCTTTCGCTCAATCTCGGCCGGCCGCAGAGCAGGCAATCCGAAACCGCGCCGGCGCATGTGGACGCCCTTTACTTCGCCATCCTTCCCGATCCCGAAATCGCGGTGCGGAGCCTTGCGCTTGCCGGCGACTTTCGCCGGCAATACGGTTTTGCCGCGAAGCCGAGACGCGCGGACCTGTCTCATATCACGCTTTATGAGATCGGCTCCTTTCGCGGCCTTCCGGAAGAGGCGGCCTTCGCGGCGATGCAGGCGGCATCGACCGTGAGGATGCGGTCGTTCCAGGCCGTTTTCGACCGGGCAGTCAGCTTCGGCGGCGGCGACAATCGCCCGCTGGTCCTCTGGAACAAGGACGGCAATGCGGAGATGAGGGCGCTGTATCGGGAGCTGGACGAGGCCATGCAGCTCACCGGATTTGCCCGGCATCGCGGCCGCCCCTTCGAGCCGCACATGACCCTGCTCTATCGCGGGCATCTTATTCCGGAGGTGATGCTCGATACCCCGATCACCTGGACCGTCCGCGATTTCGTGCTGATCAACAGCCTGCAGGGCCTGAGCCGGCATGAACATCTCGGCTATTGGCTGCTGCCGGACTGAACCGGGCCGCTTCCCGGAGCCGGTTCGCCCTCAACGGCCGCCACCGCATCGTCGACGCTGAAGCTGCAACGCCGGCTAAGATCCGCCATCCCGGCCGCGGCCATGAGATCGCGGGCGCGGTCATGGACGCGGGCGAATTGCAGGCGGATGCCGGCGGTGCGCATGGCGCCGTCGAACTCCATCAACGCGTCTAGCGCCGTGCTGTCGAGATCGGAGCTTTCCTCCAGGCTGAGAACGACGGCCCGCAAGCCCGCTTCGGCGCGGCTGCGAGAGAGGATTTCGCCGAAGATCGTATCGGCATTGCCGAAGAACAGCGTTTCGCCGGGACGCCAAATGGCAATGCCGGGGATTTCCGAGGCCTCGGCATGGCGGCTGGCATCGACGAAATCGTGACCGGCCCCGAACCGCCCGAGACGGGCGATATAGGGCGAGGCCAGCCGGTGCATCATGGCCGCGAGCGACAGAGCGATCGCCAGCAGCATGCCGTTCAGCACACCGAACAGCAGCACGCCGGCGGTGGCGCCGAGCGCCACGTAAAAATCGCGGTGAAGCCGCTTGAGCCGCAGGATGGGACCGGGATCGAGCGCGTGCGTGAGCGCCGCGATCACCACGGCGGCCAGCACCGGCTCCGGCAGCCGCGCCACCAGCGGGCCGGCGCAGGCGATCAGGATGGCAAGGCCGATGGCGGCGAAGGCGGCCGTGGCGCGTGTCCTGGCACCCGCCGCCTCGCTGGCGAAACCGGCGGAAAAACCGGCGCCGACCGGCATGCCCTGCACGACCGCGCTGGCGATATTGGCGAAACCGAGTGCGCCCAGCTCGCGATTGACCTCGAGGCTATCGCCGTAACGCAGTGCTAGCGCCCGCATCGTCCCCCAGGATTCGGCGAAGAGGATAAGCACCAGCGGCACGGTGAACTGCGCCAGCCGCGAATAGGCCGCCCAGCCGGCGTCGGGCAGCGACGGCCATTGCGGCAATATCTCGATGGCTCCGACCAGCTTGACGCCATGGCCTTCCAGAGCAAACAGGTAGGAGGCGAGAATGCCCGCGGCGAGCACGAGGAAGGCGCCGGGAACGCCCGGCAGCCGCTTCAGCAACAGCAATGCGGCGAGGGCTGCGATGCCGACGACGACGCTGACGGGATTCCACTGCAGGATCGCGCCGAACAATGCGCCCGCATAGGTCAGAATGTTCGAGCCCTGCACCGGCACGCCGACCAGGATCGGCAACTGATGCAGGATGATGGTGACTGCCAGGCCCAGCGCGAAGCCGCGCAGCACGGGCCGTGAAATGAAGCCGGTAATGCCGCCGAGGCGCAATGCGCCGGCTATGACGAACAGAATGCCGGCAAGCGCCACGGCAACCGTGGCAAGCCCAGCCTTGACCGTGGCGTCACCCGGAACCACCGCCAGCGTGGCGGCCAGAATGGCGGCGGAGGAGGATGTCGGCGAGACGATCGCGAAGCGGCTGCGTCCGAACATCGCATAGACGAGACAGCCGGCGATGCCGGCGAGAATGGCGCGATGCGGCGGCAGACCGGCAATGCCGGCATAGGCAACGGCTTCCGGCAGCATCAGGCCGGCCACCGATATGCCTGCCAGCACATCGGCTCTGTTTACCACGGGCCAGCCGTCCAGCTTTGCCATCGATCATCGACCATCGGAAACGCGCAACTGACCTATGTCTAGAGATTCGCGGCCGGGCCGCAACAGGAAAAAGGATCGAAGCCCGCCGCCGCCTCAATCGGCTCCGTCGGGGTCCCTGATCGGGCAGCTTGCGCCGATCGTCTCGCTGACGAAATCCATCACCGCCCGGATGGCGGGCGAGCGGCGAAGGTCGGGATAGGTCACCAGCCACAGGTCGCGGGTGGGTGACGGAATGGCGACCGGCAAGCGCTTGAGTTCAGCCTCGCCATCGCCGAGGAAGGCCGGGAGCGCGACCACGCCAAGACCGGCGCGGGCCGCTTCCAGCTGGCCGAACACGTCTCCGGCCCGAAACACGACGGGGCGGCCGGCCAGCAGGCTGCGCAGCCAGGTCTGCTGGGTCAGATGCTCCAGCGCCGCGTCATAGCCGACGAAGACCCAGTCTTCCTCCGGCATTTGCGCGATCTCCGGCCGGGCATAGAGCCCGAACCGCATGACGCCGATGCGGCGCACCAGAAGATCGCTCTCCTCGGGACGCGTCATGCGCACGGCGATATCGGCCTCACCGTGATCCAGCGCGGAACGCCGGGTGACGCCGGCGATGGTCAGCATGATATCGGGATGCTCGACGCGGAAGCCCACCGCCTTTGGAGCGATGAGATGCGCGGCAACGGAAGGAGGGGCGCTGATCTTGACGGCGGCCGAAAGCCCGGCGACCGCGCTTTTCGAATAACGCCGGATCGCCTCGACATTCTCCTCCATGCCCGCCACCAGCTCGGCGATCGCCCGGCCATCGGCCGTCAGCGGCGAGGTGCGCGGCCGGCGATCGACCAGACGCAGATCCAGCGCACGCTCCAGCGCGGCGATGCGGCGGCCGACGGTGGCGTGATCGACGCCGAGCTCGCGCGCGGCGGCCGAAAGCGAACCGGTGCGCGCCAGGGCGGCGAAATGATGGAGGTCCTGCCAGTCGATCATCTGTGCATTATTGCACAGGTGCGGTGAGTTCATACCGAATTTATTCAGACCCGCCTTTGTGCTCAAACGTGCGTCGGAAAGGAGACTGCCCCGATGCCCCACGCCATTGCCATAACCAGTCCCGGAGGCCCCGAAACCATGAGGCTCGTCGAGCTCCCGATCACGGAGCCAGGTCCCGGTCAGGCCCGCATCCGCCAAAGCATTTCAGGAGTGAATTTCGTTGATGTCTATATCCGCTCGGGGCTTTATCCCCTGTCGCCCGGCCAGACCGTTCTCGGCTTCGAGGGCGCGGGCGTGGTGGAGGCGATCGGCCCCGGCGTCGAGGGCCTGAAGGCCGGCGACCGCGTCGCCTATGTCGGCCATCCGCTGGGAAGCTATGCCGAGGTCCGTACGCTTCCGGCCTCGCGGCTGGTGCTGCTGCCCGACGGCGTCAGCGAGCGGCTCGCCGGCAGCACGATGCTGCGCGGGCTCACCGCCCATATGCTGCTCCACAAGGTTCATCGTGTGCAGCCCGGCGAATGGATACTGGTGCATGCCGCCGCCGGCGGCATCGGGCAGATCGTCACCCGCTGGGCGAAGCGCCTGGGCGCCAATGTGATCGGCACCGTCGGCTCGGAGGCCAAGGCCGAATTTGCCTATGAGGCCGGCGCTGATGCCGTGCTGCTGCACAATTCCGAAGACTGGGTGGAGGAAACCCGCCGCATCGCCGACCGGCGGGGCGTGCATCTCGCCATAGACGGCATCGGCGGCGCCATGCTGTCGCAGACGCTCGCCGCCGTGCGCCCCTTCGGCATGGCCGCCAGCCTCGGCCAGCCCGCCGGGCCGATCCCGCCGATCCAGATAGAGGAACTGACCGCTCCCCGCGCCATCGCCCTCTCCCGCCCGAGCGTGCTTGTCTACGCAAACGATCCCGATCTCTACCGGCACGGCACCAAGGCCCTGATGACGGAGTTGCAGGACGGGCTCACCAACCCCATCGGCGCGGAATATGCGCTGAAGGATGCCGCCATCGCCCATGCCGATCTCGAAGCGGGGCGGACGACGGCAAGTGTCGTACTGACGATGTGAACCGCGACCCACAATCGCCTGGCCGCGTCAATGGTTTTTGCTGCATAGCAGCACTTCCATTGACCGGCCCTGCTTTTGCCTGTTACCAGTTGGAAGTGGCATCGCTGCCATTTCCATCCGGCCATTTCCAACCGGTATGAATCCCGATCCGTCGTGGCAACCAGCATGGACACCGCTCAGGCGATGCCCGCAGGCGATATCTCGTGAACACTGCGTCTCAAACCATCCAGTCGAATTCGGCTCTTACCCTTGTTTCCATCGTCGCGCTGACCTTCTTCGGCTATCTCGCCATCGGCCTGCCGCTCGCCGTCCTGCCGACCCATGTCGACAGCGGCCTCGGCTTCGGCGTCGTCTGGGCCGGCATCGCCATCAGCACGCAATATGTGGCGACCATCGTCAGCCGCGCGCAGGTCGGCCGGTTGTGCGACCGATATGGGCCGCGCCGCTCGGTCTTCCTCGGTTTCTTCGCCTACGGACTCTCCGGCGCCCTGACGCTGGCATCGGCGCTCGTCATGGACAATCCGGCGCTGAGCCTCGCCTCGCTGCTGGCCGGACGCCTGGCGCTCGGGATCGGCGAAAGTCTGGTCAGCACGGCGGCGATCACCTGGGCGATCGGGCTGATGGGCGCACGCGAGACGGTGCGCATCATCTCCTGGAACGGCATCGCCACCTATGGCGGCATCGCGCTCGCTGCTCCCCTCGGCGCCTGGCTTGTCGGACAATACGGTTTCTTCGCCATAGGCGCGATGACCGTCGGGCTGGCGATTGCCGGCCTGATGCTGGCGCAGACGCGGCCACCCGTGCCCGGCATCAAGGAAAAGGGCATCGGCACGGGCCAGGTGCTCAGCCGCATCGCCCCCTTCGGCGTGACGCTGGCGCTTGCCTCCAGCGGCTTCGGCGTCGTGATGGCCTTTGTCGCCCTGTTCTTCCACAGCCGCGACTGGCAAGGCGCCTCCTTCGCGCTCAGCGCCTTCGGCCTTGCCTTCATGG
>JASGEG010000401.1:0-13557 GCA_047606605.1 Rhizobium sp. | reverse complement strand
GCGCTGTCGATGCGGCTTTCGAGATCGGCAAGCTCGGTCGTGGTGAAGCGCATGGCGTTGGCCATGGTCTGGCGATGGATGAAGCGCGCCTTGGCCTCGCTGGTATCCGTCATCGGACCGGCATTGCCGGCAGTGACCTCGATGAAATAGCCGAGCACATTGTTGTGCTTGATCTTCAGCGACTTGATGCCGGTTTCCTCGGCATATTGCAGCTGCAGGCCGGCGATCACGCGACGCGACTGGTCGCGCAGCGCCCGCACCTCGTCCAGCTCGGCATCGGCCCCTTCACGCAGGAAGCCGCCGTCGCGCTTCAAGAGCGGCAATTCGTCGGCGAGCGTGGCGGCGAGCAGGGCTTCGAGTGCGGCCGGCAGGGCGCGCAGGCCGGCAAGGGCGGCATCCAGCTCCTCCGGCAGAAGGGCCGAGCCGAGCAGCCGGGCGATATCGGCGGCGGCGGCGAGGCCCTGGCGGACCGCCCAGAGATCGCGCGGGCCGCCACGGTCGAGCGCCAGGCGCGACAGGGCGCGCGGCATGTCAGGCACATGCTTCAGCGCGGCGCGCAGATCGCTTGAGAGCGACGGCTCTTCCGTCAGAAAGCCGATCGAATCCAGCCGCTCGTTGATGCGGGCGGGGTCGGTGAGCGGCGACATCAGCCGCTCGGCGAGCAGGCGCGCGCCGCCGCCGGTCACGGTGCGGTCGATCGCCTTCAAGAGCGAGCCGTTGCGGTCGCCGGAGAGCGTGCGCACCAGCTCGAGATTGGCGCGCGTCGCCGGATCGATGAACAGGGTCGAGGCGCCGCTTTCGCGCTCGGGCTGGCCGAGCGGCGGCCGCTCGGCAATCTGGGTCTTCTCGACATAGGCAATGGCGGCGGCAGCGGCGGCAAGCTCGGCGCGACTGAAGGAACCGAAGCCGTCGAGCGTCGAAACGCCGAAATAGCGGGTGACGCGCCCCTCGGCGCTGGCGCTGTCGAACAGCACGGCCGGCTGCGGCACCGCCGTGCGGCCAAGCACGTCGAAGACCGGCTTCAGGTCCGGATCGTGGAACATCGTGTCCGGCAGGATCAGTTCGCGCGGGTCGATGCGCAGGATGTCGGCGAGCAGCCGGGAGGCTTCCGTTTCCGCCAGCCGGAAGACGCCGGTGGAAATATCGATCCAGGCAAGCGCCAGCTGCGGCTCGGCGCCGCCGCGAATACGGGTGAGCGCCATCAGATAATTGGATTCCGAGGGCGAGAGCAGCTTTTCCTCGGTGATCGTTCCCGGCGTCACCAGGCGCACCACATCGCGCCGGACCACCGATTTACCGCCGCGCTTCTTCGCCTCCGCCGGGTCTTCCACCTGCTCGCAGACGGCGACGCGGAAACCGAGGGCGATCAGCTTCTGCAGGTAATCGTCGGCGGCATGCACCGGCACGCCGCACATCGGGATATCCTGGCCCATGTGCTGGCCGCGCTTGGTGAGCGTGATGCCGAGCGCCCGCGACGCGTCCACGGCATCCTCGAAGAACAGCTCGTAAAAATCGCCCATGCGATAGAACAGCAGCGAACCGGGATTGTTCGCCTTGATCTCGATGTATTGTTCCATCATCGGCGTGGCGGACGCGCGGCTTTCCTCCGAGGCAAGCTCGGCGGCCGAAAAAACATCGACGCTGGCGATCATTCGTTCATTCACGGATATAAGTTTTTTCCCAAAAAAAGAGGTGTCACCCTATCCGCGCACCGCTATAGAAGACAACAGTTATAGGGCAACGGGGATCGGTCGCCCACAGAAGCTTTGGAGGAAATATGCCTGACACCAGCAGCACGCCGCGTCCGGGAACGGGTATCACGGATCAGGAAGCGCTCGACTTCCACAAGCAGGGCCGGCCCGGCAAGCTTGAGATCACTCCGACCAAGCCGATGGCGACGCAGCGCGATCTCTCGCTGGCCTATTCGCCCGGTGTCGCCGTGCCCGTGAAGGCGATCGCCGCAGATCCGGCAACCGCCTACGACTATACCTCGCGCGGCAACATGGTGGCCGTCATCTCCAACGGTACGGCCATTCTCGGCCTCGGCAATCTGGGGGCGCTTGCCTCCAAGCCGGTCATGGAAGGCAAGTCCGTTCTCTTCAAGCGCTTTGCCGACGTCGATTCGATCGATCTCGAGATCGACACCGAAAATGTCGACGAATTCATCAATTGCGTGCGCTATCTCGGCCCCTCGTTCGGCGGCATCAATCTGGAAGATATCAAGGCGCCGGACTGCTTCATCATCGAGCAGCGGCTGCGCGAGCTCATGGACATTCCGGTGTTCCATGACGACCAGCACGGCACCGCCATCATCGCCGCCGCCGGCCTGATCAACGCGCTCGAACTGACGGGCCGCGACCTCAAGACCACCAAGCTCGTCTGCAACGGCGCGGGTGCGGCGGCCATCGCCTGCATCGAGCTGATCAAGGCCATGGGCTTCAACGCGGAGAATGTCATCCTCTGCGACACCAAGGGCGTCATCTACCAGGGCCGCAGCGAAGGCATGAACCAGTGGAAATCGGCGCATGCGGTCAAGACCGACAAGCGGACGCTGGCCGAAGCCATGAAGGGTGCCGATGTGGTTTTCGGCCTGTCGCAGAAGGGCGCCTTCTCCGCCGAGATGATCCGCTCCATGGCCGACAAGCCGATCATCTTCGCCATGGCCAATCCCGACCCGGAAATCACGCCGGAAGAAGTCGCCCGCATCCGCGACGACGCCATCATGGCGACGGGACGCTCCGACTATCCGAACCAGGTCAACAACGTCCTCGGCTTCCCCTATATCTTCCGCGGCGCGCTCGACGTGCGGGCCTCGACGATCAATGACGAGATGAAGATCGCCGCCGTCAAGGCACTCGCGAGCCTCGCGCGCGAGGACGTGCCGGACGACGTCGTTGCCGCCTATCAGGGTGCGCGGCCGCGCTTCGGCGCGCAGTACATCATTCCCGTGCCTTTCGATCCGCGCCTGATCTCGGCGATCCCGGTTGCGGTCGCGCAAGCCGCGATCGAAAGCGGCGTCGCGCGCCGCTCCATGCCGGACATGGCGGCCTATGCCCGCGAGCTCTCGGCCCGGCGCGACCCGATCGCCTCGACGCTGGCACAGCTCTACGAGCGCGTGCGCCGGCATTCGAAGCGCATCGTCTTCGCCGAAGCTGAGGAAGAACAGGTCATGCGCGCCGCGCTCTCCTATGCCAATCAGGAGCTTGGCACCGCCATCCTGCTCGGCCGCGAGGATCTGATCCACGCCACGGCCGAACGCGCCGGCATCGACCTCAACCGGCCGGGCCTCGAAATCGTCAATGCCCGCATTTCCACACGGGTCGACACCTATATCGACTATCTCTACGCCCGGCTGCAGCGCAAAGGCTATCTGCACCGCGACGTGGCGCGCCTGATCCATAACGACCGCAATCACTTCGCCGCCTGCATGGTGGCGCTCGGCGATGCCGACGGCATGGTGACCGGCGTGACGCGCAACTATTCGACCGCGCTCGAGGATGTGCGCCGCTGCATCGACGCCAAGCCGGGGCACCGGGTCGTCGGCGTCTCGCTGGTGCTCGCCCGCGGCCGCACCGTCTTCGTCGCCGATACCGCCGTGCACGACATGCCGACGGCCGAGGAGCTTGCCGACATCGCCGAGGAGGCTGCGGGCTTTGCCCGGCGCATGGGCTACGAGCCGCGCGTCGCCATGCTCGCCTATTCCACCTTCGGCCACCCGTCGGGCGAGCGTTCGGAGCGGGTCCGCGAGGCCGTCAGCATCCTCGACAAGCGCCATGTCAACTTCGAGTTCGACGGCGAGATGGCTGCCGACGTGGCACTGAACCGCAGGATCATGGAAAGCCAATATCCCTTCGCCCGGCTTTCCGGCCCGGCCAACGTGCTTGTCATGCCCGCCTTCCACTCCGCCTCGATCTCCACCAAGATGCTGCAGGAACTCGGCGGCTCCACGGTCATCGGCCCGCTGCTCGTCGGCCTCGACAAGCCGGTGCAGATCACCTCGATGGGGGCGAAGGATTCCGACATCGTCAATATGGCGGCGATCGCCGCCTATGGGGCTGGAGCTTAATCGCGAGCCTTTTTGCTGAATCCCCTCACCCTCCCCTCGGGGAGAGGGCAGGGTGAGGGGGGTATCCTTGTCGCCTCGATAACAAGCGGGAAGCCCGAAGAAGAGCAATGGCAGCCGCCTCGAATTGGGTGTAAAATGCCGGGATGAGTGAAACTCAGTCCCTGTTCACGGCGTTGCGTCATTCTGCGCGGCCAGATATCGTCGACGCTATCGAGCGGCTCGCCCTTGAGGCTCCCGACCGCAAGCTCAACCGCGTGAACGTGCTTGCCTTCGCCGCCGAACACGGCTTCGACGACGACCAGACCATCAACGCCTTCCTGCACGCATCCCGTCTCGGCCTTTTCGAAATATCGTGGAATGTCCTGTGTCCCGGCTGCGGCGGGGTCCTGGACGCCAACACCTCTTTGAAGACCGTGCAGAGCGATACCTACAACTGTACCCTCTGCGCGGCCGGCTATGAGCCGACCCTCGACGAGATGGTCGAAGTCACCTTCACCGTCAACCCGCGCGTGCGCCATATCGAGGCGCATAACCCGCACGAGCTGTCGCCTCTCGAATATTTCCGCCAGATCTATTGGAGCTCGGGCGTCGACCTGCCCGAGGAAGGCTACGAGGCGAAAGTCGATCAGTTCGTTCTCGAGTCGCTGGAACTGCCCCCGGGAGACAAGGCGGTCATATCGCTGCAACTGCCCGCCGAATTCGTCGTCATCTTCGAGCCGGTCACCCATGCCGCGCAATTCCTCGACGTCAAGGGCGAACCGTCACGGGAACGGCAGACCCTCTCGCTCGTGTTCGACCGCATGCAGCGGCATGGCGAGCCCATCAGCCTCCGGCCCGGCCCGCTGCGCATTCTGATGGAGAACCACACGAATGTCCGGGTGCTGCCATCCGTCTGCGTGGCCAACGATGCGCTTCACGAGCTGCTCGGCCATCGCCGCCCGTTCCTGACCGCAAAGCGGCTGCTGTCCAACCAGACCTTCCGCGACATCCATCGCACCGACACGATCGACGTGGATCAGCGGCTGAAGATCACCAGCCTCACCTTTCTCTTCACCGACCTGCGCGGCTCGACGGAGCTTTATGAAAGGGTTGGCGACCTCGCCGCCTTCGATCTGGTCAGGACCCATTTCAGCATCCTGCACGAGATCGTCGCCGCCGAGGCGGGCGCCGTGGTCAAGACCATCGGCGATGCCGTCATGGCGACCTTCCCCAGCCCGGACCGGGCACTGGTCGCGGCGATGCGGATGCGCGAAGCCATGCTCGGCCTCAACACGGAGCGCGGCAACAACGATCTCCTGCTGAAAATCGGCATTCACGAAGGCCCCTGCATCGCGGTCAGCCTCAACGAACGTCAGGATTATTTCGGGCAGACGGTCAACATCGCCTCCCGCGTGCAGCATCTGGCGACATCACGCGAAATATTCGCAACGAGCCCGGTCCTTGAGAATGCCCGCGCCGCCGAACTCCTGAGCACACGCGGCCTGAAGCCCGTATCGCACCACGTTTCACTTCGCGGCATTACCGACGAGATCGATATTTTCGCAATTCCCTGAAAAGCCGACGGGCTCCGCCAGCCGGCGTCAGCTCGCGAACCGTCCAGCGTCCGCGCCGTAGTAATTGACGTAGCGGTCCGAAATACTGGCGATCGGCAGGACGATGAGCACATCCGTCGTGTTGAAGGCATGGTCGACGACCGCGCTGGAGCCGACCATGGCGCCGAGGCGCAGATAGCCCTTGATCAGCGGCGGCAGCGCCATCAGCGCCTTCTTGGAATTGACGGCCTCGACCGGCATCAGGTCCATGGTGCGGGCAAGCGACGGCAGCGCGCCGACGGCCCAGTCATCCTTGGCGAGGACATTGTGATAGAGGAAGGACAGAGCGAGCGCATGCTGCTCCGGACGGATGCCGGGGAAGGAGGCGCAGCCGAACATGGCGCCCATGCCATGCTTCAGCGCATAGGCCCAATTGCCCTGCCACAAGAGCTCGACCGTACGCTTGGTGCGGTATGCCGGCAGCACGCAGGAGCGGCCGAGTTCCATGAACTGCTTGTCGGGATGACGGGCGAGAAGCGCGTCGACGTCGAATTCGGAGGAGGAATAGAAACCGCCATTCGCCATCGCCACTTCCTGGCGCAACAGGCGGTAGGTGCCGACGATCTGGTCTTCCGCATCGCCTTCCAGCGAACGGTCGAGCACCAGCAGGTGGTCGCAGATCGAATCGTAGCTATCGACGTCGCGCTGGCGACGCATGGCGTCCGCCGGCAGCTGCGCGTTCATCTCCTCGACGAAGACGCGATAGCGCACAGCCTGGGCTGCATCGATTTCCCGCGCCGTGCGAGCAAGGCGGGTTTCTAGATTTCCGATGCGTCCGAGCACATCGCTGGCAACCGGCGCAACCGTTGCCTTTGAAGACTGAACCATTTCGCCCTGAGCTTCGCGATTCAAAATTTCGATGGACATGGCGACTCCCCCCTACGGGTTGATATAGGCGCCATAAAGCAAATTCGTGCGACAGGAAAGTGACATGGGGCATCAGGAAAAGCAAGAAGCGTGCCTGTTGCAAATTTCTAATAAGCATGAAGTCCCCAACTTCCGGAAAACCCGCAAAAGGGCGCGCTGCATTTTTCAGCATAAGAGCGGCCTTGGATAAGCCGGGGCGCGGAGAGTTGATTCGAAAGCGGATCAGCCGTTGCGGGCGCGTTCGAAAGACTGTTTCGACAGGGCTTGAACCTCGGCGATCAACCGCTCGGGCTCGACCGGCTTGACGATGACGGCATCGGCGCCGGCCAGGAGGGCCTGCCGGCGGATGGCGTCGCGGCTGTCGGCGGTCAGCACGATCAGCGGCAGCGGCGACAGCCCGGCCCGACGCTCCTGCGCCCTGATCTGCGCCAGAACCGCCACCCCCTCGCCGCCCGGCATGGTGAGGTCGGTGACGATGATATCGGGCCGGCCCTCTCCCATTTCCGTGCGTGCGAGCAGGCCGGTGAAATCCTCGACGAGACGCACCCTGTGGCCGGCCTTGGTGAGCATGGCGCGCACCAGCATGGCGTTGACCGGGTCATCCTCACCGAGCAGGACATTGAGCGGGGGATCGTGCTCCTCCGGCGCCACCGGGGCGAAAGCGGGCGGGCTGTCGATCAGGGCATCCCGCTTCTCCATGCCGCGCATGCGGCCGCTCAGCACATCGATCAGCGATTGTTCGCGCAGCGGCCGGATCAGCCAGGCATCGAAGAGATCGAGCGGATGCGTGTTGCGCTCCTCCGGATTGACCAGGAAGATCTTTCGCAGGCCGAGCGCGGCAAGCCCGCCGCCCTCGCGGAAATACCATGGCGCCATCCGATGATCGACGATCAGATCGGTCAAAGGCCCATCCTGATGATCCAATGCGGATCGTGTCAGGCTTTCACTCTCTTCGAGACCGATCAGGCGGCAGCGGCCGCCAAGCGTGCGGATGGTCTCGGCGATGGCGGTGCTGGCCGCCCCTTCCGGGGCAAGAAGCAGAACGCTGGAATTGCGAAGCAGGCTGCTCCGCCGGCCATCGCCGTTCTGCTCGGCAACGGCAAGGACGGGGAAGCGGATGGTGAACTCGCTGCCGCTGCCGAGCTCGCTGGCAACGCTGAGCCCGCCGCCGAATTCACGCAGGATGCGGGCCGAGATCGCAAGACCGAGGCCAGTGCCGGCGCTCCGGTCCAGCATGTTGCCGGCCTGCTCGAATTCGCCGAAGACCCGCGCCTGTTCCTCTCCGGTCATGCCCGGACCGCTGTCCCGGACCGATATCGCGAGATCGCCACCGTCGAGACCGGCGCGGATCAGGACGCCGCCCGTCTGGGTGAACTTCACGGCATTGCCGATGACGTTGAAGAGAACCTGCCGCAACCGCGCCGGATCGAATTCCAGCGTCTGCGGAACATCGGCGGCAACGGTGGCGGCGATCTCGATGCCCTTTTCATGGGCGCGATGGGCGAGCATCTCGACGACGCCTTCGATGAGGGGCCGCAGCGTCTCGGCGCGCGGCCGGAGCTGGAAGCGGCCGACCTCGATGGTCGAGAAATCCAGGAGATCCTCGACCAACTGCACCAGCGCGTTGCCGGATTGGCGGATGCCTGTGAGATAATTGGCCTGCTCCAGCGTCAGCGGCGTCTGGGCCAGCAGGTGGTTCATGCCGAGAATGCCCGACAAGGGGGTGCGGATCTCGTGGCTGACGGTCGCAAGCAGCCGCGACTTGGCGGCGCTGTTATACTCGGCCTTCAGCCGCGCCTCTTCACGAAGGCGGGCGGCCTGCCGCTCCTCCGTCACGTCGCGGGCGACGCTCTGGATGCTCAGCCGGCCCGAAACCGGATCACGGAACATGACGTCATGCCAGGCAAAGATGCGCCGGCCGTCCGGCGTGGCGATTTCGGCATCCTGATGCTGTGCCGCCGTCACCGCGCGGAAGACGAGACCGGCCTCCTCCAGCGTCGATCCCTCCGGGTTGGTTTTGCCGGTCAGCTTGCGGAAGGTCGCATTGGCATGAAGGATGCGGCGGTCCATGCCGCGCGTCACCGTGATGTCACCGAGCGCATCGTGAATGGTGGCGAAGAGGCTGGTGCCTTCATTGGCCTCCCAGAGCCGATCATGATCATGCTCGCTGAGCAGCGGCATATCGGCGTCGACGCTGCGGGCCTTACTGCGCCGCATCAGCAGGCCGGCGATCGTCACGGCCAGAGCGAGAAAGCCAAGCAGGCCGGCAAGGGCGAGCGGCCCGCCGCCATAACCGACCGCCAGCAACAGCGCGCCGGCAACCAGCCCGCCGCCATTCAACCAATGACGCTGCAGCCATTGCGGCAGCACCGACGACGGCGCTTTGCCCTCTTCGATGGCCGTGGACATGTCGATCGGATCGGCGGCCAGGCCGGGCGCATCGACCACCAGCCGTTGACGTGGCCCGGTCTGGTCGTCGGCGACAAGCTTTTCCCGCAAGTGTGCCAGAGTGCTCATGTCAGCTTGCTAACACACGCACCCTTCCCGATGCCTTCAGGGATTCGCTAGAATTTTAAGCGTTTGCCTTTTTCGGCATGACCAGTTCGTCGAGAATGACGCAGGCGGCGCCGATGGTGATGAAGCTGTCGGCAAGATTGAAGACCGCGAAGGACCAGGTCTCTGTGTGGAAGAGAATGTAGTCGATCACATGGCCATAAAGGAAGCGGTCGATCAGATTGCCGATCGCGCCGGCGATGATGAAGGCGAAGCCGAGATGGGCGAGCCAGCGGTGATTGGGGGTGCGCCGCCAGAGCCAGAACACGAAGCCGACGATGACGATCCGCATGCCGACGATGAACCAGCCGTCCATGCTCGACAGCATCGAGAAAGCGACGCCGAGATTATAGGTGCGGTAGAGGGCCAGCATCGGAATGACCGGCACCATCTCCTGCAGCGGCAGCCAGTGATCGACCATGATCTTCACGACCTGATCGAGGATCACGGCGAGGACGATGAAAATCAGGATCGGCAGGGGCCGGGAAAACAATGCGGGCTTGGCGGCGGCCTGTTCGTTCATGTCGCTGTCGGTCATCGTGTCTCGCTGAGTGTCAGAAGATGGCGGCGGGCTTCAAACAGCATCACCGCCGTCGCCACCGCCAGGTTGAGGCTGTCGGCGCGGCCGGCCTGCGGAATGCGGGCCAGCGCATCGGCCTCCTTCGCCAGGGCATCCGGCAGGCCGGACTGCTCGTTGCCCATCAGGATGACGACGGGCTTCTTCTTGTAATCGATGGTGCGGTAGTCGACGGCGCCGGCAAGATGCGTGGCGACCACGGAGACGCCGGCCGCCTTCTTCCAGGCGAGAAACTCTTCCAGCGACGCCTTGACCACGGGCACGGCGAAGACCGACCCCATGGTGGCACGCACGGTTTCCAGCGAGAAGGGATCGGTCGTCTCGCCGACGAGGATCACACCGGAGGCGCCGGCGGCATCCGCCGTGCGGATGATGGTGCCGAGATTGCCGGGATCGCGCACGCGGTCGAGCGCCACCCAGGTCTCGCCCGCCTTCGGCTTGACGTCGCGAAGCGGACGCCAGCGCTGATCGAAAATGCCGACCACCATCTGCGGATTGTCGCGCCGGGTGATGGAGGCGATGACCTTTTCGCTGACTTCGAGCACCAGCCCGCCGGCGGCCACCGTCTTGGCCGCCACCTGCTCGACCAACGGCTTGCCCTTGGCGGCCTTGGCATAGACCAGCGTGCGGATGGTCCAGCCGAGTTCCAGCGCGTCGATGACCAGCTTCAGCCCTTCGGCCAGAAAAGCGCCGCTCTCCTCGCGCGACTTCTTATTCGTCAGCGCCTTGATGTCCTTGACGATCGGATTGGCAAGCGAGGTGACCTCCTTGACCTGCCCGACCTTGCGGGGACCGTCATTCCTGTAGTCCTGGTTCATTTCGGCACCCAGCGGCTGAAGAGAGATGTGGAGAGAGCCCGGCCCGGCGTCTTGCCGTCGAGGCCCGCCTCGCGGATGACCAGCTCGCCGGATTCGACCACGCCGCCGGCGCCGCGCATGGTCTCGCGCATCAGCTCATGGATGGAATAGAAGCTGGCGCGGATGGAATAGGCGGTCAAGACCAGCCCCAGCGCGTTGGGCGACAGGATCTCGCGGCAGATATCGAGCATGGACGGCAGATGCTCGAACAGATGCCAGACCTCGCCGTTCGGGCCGCGGCCGAATTTCGGCGGGTCCGTCAGGATGATGTCGTATGTGTTGCCGCGCCGTTCCTCCCGCAGGATGAACTTCATCGCATCCTCGCAGATCCAGCGGATCGGCAGCTTTTCCATGCGGCCGAGCGCCTGGTTTTCGCGCGCCCAGCCGATCGCCTTCTTGGAGGCATCGACATGGGTCACTTCGGCGCCGGCGGCGGCCGCGACCAGCGAGGCGACACCGGTATAGCCGAAAAGGTTCAGGACCTTCAGCGGCCGTTTCGCCGCCTCGACCTGCTCCTTCATCCAGGCCCAATGGACGATCTGCTCCGGGAAGACGCCGACATGGCGGAAGGCGGTGAAGCGGCCGAGAAAATCGACGCCGAGCAATCGCAACGGCCAGGTCTCGCCGAGCGCTTCGCGCGGAAACCGCCAGCGGCCCATGCCGTCCTCGTCGGTGTCGCCGGTGAAGATCGCGTCGGCATTGTCCCAGAGATGGGGAGCAAGCGACGGCTGCCACAGCGCCTGCGCCTCCGGCCGTACGATGCGGTAAGGACCATATTGCTCGAGCTTCAGCCCGTTGCCGGTGTCGATCAGGTGGAAATCGCCGGCACCGAGCGATTCGAGGATGACGGGCACGCGCTCGACCGGACGCTCGCCGCTACGCGGGATCAGCGGCCGCTCGGGTGCGGTCGGAACAGGCGCGGCATCGCGCGGCGCGGCGATCCGTTCGCCGCGATCGCGCGTAGCCGGCGCGGGCCTCTGCCCGGCATCCCGCGCGGGCTTTGCCGCCGGCTTGCCGGTCTTGACGGGCGCGTCACGCCTTGCATCCCTTGGGGATTTTGCACTCGCGCCGCCCGCGGCTTTGTGGCCGGGCCGGCTTTCCCTGTGTTTCGCCATGCTTGTCTCAAAATTGATGTGTGCGTGCAAATAGCATCTGGCCGCCACTTGGCAAAGCGCTTTCCGATCTGCGATGATCCCCCAACAAAATGCCATATCGGGAGGATTGCGCATGGACATGACCGGCGAAGAACGGATTGCCGCGCCAAGGGAGGCTGTGTGGGCCGCGCTGAACGACCCGGATATCCTCAAGCAGTGCATTCCCGGTTGCCAGAGCCTGGAGCGGATTTCGCCGACCGAGCTGACGGCGACCGTGAAGCTGAAGATCGGTCCGGTTTCCGCCTCCTTCAACGGCGAGGTGACGCTGTCCAACATCAACGCGCCGGAGAGCTACACGATTTCCGGAGAAGGAAAAGGCGGCATTGCCGGCTTTGCCAAGGGCGGCGCCGACGTCGTGCTCAAGGAGGAAGGCGGCGAGACGATCCTGCAATATGAGGCCAAGGCCCAGGTCGGCGGCAAGATCGCCCAGCTCGGCTCGCGGCTGGTCGATTCCAGCGCCAAGAAACTGGCGCAGCAGTTCTTTGCCGACTTCACCGCCGCCATCAATGGCAAGGCCGGCGCCTGACGGCGGGCGCCGCGCTCTCCGAAGGCTGTCCATGACGTCGCCATCGCATCCCTGGACCATACGCCCCGCTCTTGAGCAGGACGCAGACCGGCTTGCCGATATCTATCTCGGCGTGCGCCGCCAGACCTTTCTCTGGGTCGATCCCGGCCGCTTCTACCGCGAGGATTTCGCCGCCCACACCCAGGGAGAACGCGTCTTCGTCTGCGAAGACGCTCACGGGACGATTGTGGGTTTCCTGGCGCTGTGGGAGCCGGACGATTTCATCCACATGCTGTATATTCTGCCCGCCTTCCAGGGCCAGGGCGCCGGCACGGCGCTGCTGTCGGCGCTGCCAGGCTGGCCGGAACGGCGCTATCGGCTGAAGTGCCTGGTGAGGAACACGCGCGCCATCGCCTTCTATCGCGCCATCGGCTTCGAGATCACCGGCGACGGCGCCTCGCCGGAGGGCGACTACAAGGACATGCGGCTTGCGGGAAGATAGTCACTTCGAGGGAAGCTGGCCGGCGATCTGTTCGGCGCGGCTGCGATGCTTGTCCGCTTCCGCCTGCCAGTGCACGGCCTCGCGCGACTGATTGCGGGCGCGCTTGCGGTGTTTGCCCTGGTTGACCCAGGTGACCAGGGCGCCGACCACCATGCCGAGGATCAGCGCGGCAAACAGCAGCACGAAGAGCGGCGCATGCAGCGACAGCACCTGATCTTCGGGCCGGAAGGGATTGAGCGCCAGCGTGGCGGACTGCCGGTTGGCCACGCAGAAGACGATCAAAATGATGCCGAGCGGCAGCAATATCAGCAGATTGACGATCTTCTTGGCCATTGCGCAAGCTCCTTTGTCCCGGCGCATTCGCGCGATGCGCGGATATCGGCTTTAGAACGGTCCGCGCTTCATGGAACCACGGAACCATTCTCTCTTTGCTTCGACGCAATTCCGAACGAAAAACCGCAGCGCACTTTTCCTGGAATTGCTCTAGCCGCAGAATAAGAAAGACAGGGCCAAGTTCAAGTGCCACCGTGTCGCGGCACGATGATGTCCACCAGGGATATCGATTGGAAGTGATTGTTAATTATCGTCTTCTTCGTCGCCGGCGCCGGGATTGAGACGCTCGCGCAATTCCTTGCCGGTCTTGAAGAAGGGAACCCATTTCTCTTCGACGAATACGGTATCGCCGGTGCGCGGGTTGCGACCAGACCGCGAAGGGCGGTTCTTGACGGAGAAAGCTCCGAAGCCGCGCAGCTCCACACGGTTGCCGGCGGCGAGCGCATCGGTGATCTCATCAAGAACGGCATTGACGATATTTTCGACGTCTCGGTGATAGAGATGCGGGTTACGGGCCGCAACGATCTGCACCAATTCCGACTTGATCACGG
>JASGEG010000400.1:0-16106 GCA_047606605.1 Rhizobium sp. | reverse complement strand
CTAATCTCCTTTACAGGGTCCAAGGCCCTAATTTGCAATCCAGCCTGAAACCTATCCGCCTCTCCCGACACTTCTACCAGCATCGGGCGAATCTGCCGCTCACTCCTCATTCATGCCATCTCCTTTTATGAAAACCGGCCGACATTGCCTACGACCGTATACGCCGCGGCGGGCAAGCAGCGGTCTGGGGAGGGCTCGTCGCGCCATGCGATGGCTTCGGCTGCTTGAAAGCCTAGAAAACGATCATCTCTTTCCAAAAATGCGGAAGCAATGCACGCGCTGCATGGGTGGATTGAGGGATTATCACTGTTTTAAACCGATTGAAACGCCTATATTCCAATCATCGAAACGACGCCGGAGCCAAGCAAGGTTGCTGACGTCCTAAGCCCTCAGGAAAGGGGATTGTCATGAACGTAGCACGCTCTTTCAACAACTGGCGCAAGTTCCGTCAGACCGTTAACGAACTCGGCCGCATGTCCAGCCGCGAACTGCAGGACCTCGGCATCGACCGCGCCGACATCCGCAGCATTGCCCGCGCCTCGATCGCACGCTGATCAATCGCTTTCATTGCCGATATTGCTTGACGCCCGCTGATGACGCGGGCGTTTTTGCGTCGATCTCCCGTGTCGTGGATCGGCTTGATTCCGGTTTTCCCGTCGTAAGTCGGTCAGGTTTGTGTTTCTTGCATAGCTGCACTGCAGCATAAGCTATAGGCACTGCCCTCGGTTGGTGTATGATCACAGTCATCGAAGCGATGCACCTCCTCCCGCAGAGCTTCGTGTTTCAGACGGCCCGCTCCTCCTCCCAGGGACGTCTGTAGGAACAGCGACACTCCTCCTCCCAGTCGCTGTTCGGTTCTTTTCGAAAAGCCTGCCGCACCTCCTCCCGCGGCAGGCTTTTTCGTTTATGGACCTCGCGGTAAAGCTCGACAGCGAAGCATGGCTGTTCCCGATCCTGGGTTTCCAGCGCCGCTGCCGGCCTTTTCGTGCCTTTCCTCCATATTTTCTCCGTCCTGGCGTGATTGCGAGTGAAATGGTGATATCGTGACGTCCGCGATACGGTAGCGACAATCATGATGGATGAGGCAAGGGCATGAGCGGCAGACTGAAAGGCAAGATTGCGATCATTTCCGGCGGGGCGACGGGCATGGGTGGCGCGGCCTCCCGACTGTTCGCGCAGGAGGGGGCGAAGGTTGCGATCATCGATCGGAACGGCGACGCAGCCGCGCAAACGGTCAAGGAGATCAGCGACGCCGGCGGCATCGCGGCGCACTGGGTGGCAGATGTCTCTGACGAAACGGCGGTCGCCGAAGCGGTGAAGGGCGTGGAGGATACGTTCGGCCCGGTCACCGTACTGTTCAACCACGCGGGAACGATCGTCATTAAGCCGTTCCTGGAAACGACGGTTCAGGAGTGGGATTGGCTGCATGCCGTGAACGTCCGGTCCATGTTTCTGATGACGCGGGCGGTGCTGCCGGGCATGATCGCCGCCGGCGGCGGCTCGATCGTCTGCACCTCGTCGATTTCCGCGGTGGCGGCAACGCCGATGGAAGTGCTCTACGACACCACGAAGGGTGCCGTTCATATGTTTGCCCGCGCGATCGGCGTCGAGTTCCGCGACCGCAACATCCGCTGCAATGCCGTATGCCCGGGCTTCATCCGGACGCCCCACGGTCTGCGCGAGGTTGCCGAGCTGCAGGCTTTGGGTGTCGATGTGTCGGAGGCCGCCATCGCCGCCCAGCAGGGCCGCATCGGCGAACCCGAGGATGTGGCACAGGCGGCCCTCTATCTTGCCAGCGATGAATCCCGTTTCGTGAACGGCGCCCATCTGTTTGTCGACAACGGCTTCACCGCGATCTGACGAGATCGGCGGCGTGGCGGCTAGATTTCCTTACGCCTTTGCGGGAAGACGGCGGACCATTCCTTCAGCGCGGAGGCGGCTTTGCCGTAATCGAGACCTGAGATCGCCTCGCGCAGGGTCTTGAACGTTTCCTCGTCGGCTCGGCGCCCGAGCGCTTGCTCCAGCAATTCGAACACGCGCCGCGCCTGTTGCTGGCGCTGTTCGAGGAGGTCGTACAGCTCGATGACCAGGCCCGCCACCGCGGGAATGTCCACCGTCACATCGGCCGTCACGCTTGCGGCGGGCACGCCGGATGGCGCGAGGCCGGCAATGGCGGCGAAGGCCGGGTTCAGTGCCTCGGCCAGTGCCGCGAGCAAGGACGGGGCGGGCGGGGGAGGCGCCCACGTCAGCATCTGTTCCAGCGCCGAGGCACGGCTTGCGACCTCGCGCAGTCCCAACGTGGCGGAAACGCCCTTCAGCGTATGGGCGAGGATGCGTGCCTGGTCGAAATCGCCATTGTCGATATGCAGCGCGAGCGTCGGCACGACATCGGCGAACTTCCGGCCGTAATCCACGATCAGTTTGTGTAGCAGCGCCTCCTTGCCGTTCACCCGGACAAGGGCCGCCTCGAGATCGAAAGGCGGCAGCGAATGGGGCAGCCTGCCGTCGCCCAGGACGTCCGGTGCCGGCAGCGGGTTGATGATCGGCTGACCGGCAGCGGCCAATGGCAGCCTGATCCAGCGGTTGAGAACGCCGATCAGCTGCGCCGGGTCGACGGGTTTGGGGATGTGGTCGCTCATGCCGGCCGCCAGACAGTTTTCGCGCTCGGCCTCATAGGCATGCGCGGTCATGGCTATGATGGGCGGCGATCTGTCCGCCAGGCCGGCGCGGATCTCGCGCGCGGCATCGATGCCGCCAAGTTCCGGCATCTGCAGATCCATGAGCACGGCATCATAGCGATTGTCGCCCTGAAGCACCTTGCGCACGGCCACCACGCCATTCTCGGCGGTATCGACGACAAGCCCGGCGTCGGTCAGGATGATCCGGGCCAGTTCGAGATTGATGTCGTTGTCCTCGACCAAGAGCACCCGGGCGCCGCGCAGCTCCGGCGCGATCATCGGCGCGCGTTCGACAATGCTCTTTGCCATGGCGTCATCGGCATGCTTGAAGATATGCGCCAGCATGTCGAACAGCGAGGAGGCGCTGACGGGCTTTGACAGAAAGCCGTCCACACCGAGCGTCTCGGCCTCGCCGATCGCTTCCTCCTGCCCATAGGCGGAGATCATGACGATGCGTGGCCAAAGTTCACGTGGCAGCGTGTCCCGGATGACCTCGATCGTCTCCATGCCGTTCATGCCCGGCATCTTCCAGTCAAGCAGCACCAGGTCGAAAGGATGGTGCCTGATCGCGGCACGCAGGGCGTCAAGCCCTTCTTCCGCGGATGCCACCATTTCCGGCGTGATCGACCATGCCTCGCAAAAGCCGTGCAGGACCTCGCGCGCGCTCTCATTGTCATCGACGACCAGCACACGCAGGCTGCCGAACGCTCCCGACGGACGGATGGCCTCCGGCAGCGGCGTTTCGCCTTCCTCCAGCACCACGGTAAAGAGGAAGGTGCTGCCATGCCCTTCCTTGCTTTCTACCGAGATATCGCCGTCCATCAGGGCGATGAGCTGGCGGCTGATCGCTAGGCCGAGCCCCGTGCCGCCGAAGCGCCGCGTGGTGGAGCTGTCGGCTTGAGCGAAGCTGTCAAAAAGCCTGGCGACCTGCTCGGGCGACATGCCAAGGCCGGTATCGCGAACCGTGGCTTCGATGACGCAATGATTGCCGCGCCGCTCGCGCAAGGCGAAGTCGAGCGAGACGCTGCCGCTGCTGGTAAATTTTATCGCATTGCTGACAAGGTTCAGTATGACCTGGCTCAACCGCAGCTCGTCGCCATGGAGCGTGGCGGGGATTGCCGGCGCCACCTGCCAGGTCAGGGCAATGCCCTTCTCCTGCGCCTTCAAGGTGACGATTTCCATTGTCCGCTCGATCATCGCGCGGGGATCAAAAGGCGCGCGTTCCAGCGTCAGCTTGCCGGCCTCGATCTTGGAGACGTCCAGAATGTCGTTGAGCAGGTTCAGCAGGCGGTCGCTGGCGCCGCGGATCTTGGTGATATAGTCGTGCTGCCGGACTGTCAGCTCGGTCCGTCCCAGAAGATGGCTGAAGCCGAGGATCGCATTCATCGGCGTGCGGATCTCATGGCTCATATTGGCCAGGAACAGGCTCTTGGCGGCATTGGCCTGCTCGGCCTCCTGCGTGCGGATCTCGAGCGTCTCGTTCTGGATGGCGATGGCATCGCCCATGCTTTCGATGCGTTCGAAGGCGCTCACCAGCTTGTTGCTGAGCCAGACCAGCACCATCGTTTGAAAGACGACGATGGTTGCGTGCAGCACGACCCGATTGATGTCCGCGTCATTGACGAAGACCGCCGCCGGCACGGTGTAGTTCAATACGAGGTGATGCAGAGCGATGGCTGTTGCCGCCAACAGCAGGCTGCGCGCATCGCACCAGGCCATGACGAGGGCGAGAGCGGCGAAGAAATACATATGCATGTCCATCTGCCAGCTGAGGCCGGATGTCAGATAGACGAGCAATGCCGGTTCGCCCATCAATGCGACCGAGCTCAGATAGCGTGTCGTTGCCGCCGCGCCGCTGAAATGCCAAGAGACATGGGTGGATATCGCCAGCAATCCGGCCAGCAGCGTCGGCATCGCGACCGGCTTTCCGACATAAAGGGCGACGGCGGCAATGAGGGGGACGTGCAGCCAGAGAATGGGAACGAGCAACCGTCCGAAGCCGGCCCGCAGCCGGGCGATCTCATTCATCACACAGCCCCCTTGTCTTTTCCGGCAAGACCACGACAGCTTTGCGTCCGCGGCGCCTCCAGCACCAGCCAGGCGCCCGCGGCATAGAGCGCCGCGGCGAGATCTGCCGGTTCATCCCGACCCCGTTCGCCGTCGGGCGCGCGCCGCACGATGATGATATTGGGCAGCGTTCCGCCGGCGACAACCCGCCCGCCGGCTGCGGCGATCAGGGAGACCATCCGCTCCTCCTTCCACCAGGGCGGACCGACAACAGCCATCTGGGCGTCCGGCGCCGGATTGCCGTAGGCCAGGGCGCCGATGCCCAATGCGCTGACCAGAAGCAGCGCCAATGCCGGCAGCAACGCCGCCAGCCCGCCATGCTCGGAGGAAGCTTTGGGTGTCATGCGAAATAAATAAGCATGAAACTATATAATATCTAGATAATATTGGGTTGATTTGATGCCTGTCGCTGGGGGCATCGGCGATGCGTCGATCGCCAGCGTCCAGCCTCGAGGCGATCTGCTATTCGATGATTGTATGATCGGAAAAAATGCACGATAGAACCTTTATGAAGAATCGGCAGCAAGATGAACTAAAGACCTCGCCGGATCAGCCATCGCGGCAGTCGCGCCGATCTCTGACGATCGGCCTTTTGCGTGCTCGCGAAGCGGTAATGAGCCATTTCCGGCCGATCCTCGCGGCGCATGATGTCACGGAGCAGCAGTGGCGTGTCATCCGTGTTCTTTCGGAGGCGGGAACGCTCGATGCGAGCGAGGTGGCGGACAAGGCGTCGATCCTGGCGCCGAGCTTGACGCGGATGATCCGTTCGCTCGAAGAGCGGGGCTTCATCACCAGGCATAAGGACAAGACCGACGGCCGACGGGTGCTGCTGCGGGTTACGCCCGCCGCGCGCATGGTCATCGAGGACGTCATGCCGGAGAGCCGGAAGGTCTATGACGATATCGGTGCGCGCTTCGGGCCGGAACGGGTTGAGCAGCTGCTGGACATGCTGGAGGAGCTGGCGACACTGGGGCTCGGCGGCACGGTGGGCGACGAGGAATAGGCCGCATCGGACAGGCAACCGACCAAAGTGCGGAGAGGGGTTGCGTCCAGCTCCGTAGTCCGTTTTGACTGAGTCTGCACAATGAAGCCCGCCGCGCGGCATCCAGGGCGGTTGGCTTCGGGAAATCAGTAGACTTTTGCGTCCGCCTGCGGCTTGGCGGCGTCCGCCTTCTTGAAGTCGTCGAGGAGCCTGGTCGTCGCATTGGCGAGCAGGGTGACGTCGTTGCCGATGGCGACGAAGGTGGCGCCAAGTTCGAGATAGCGTTTGGCCAGCGAAAGATCGCCGATCAGGATACCGGCGGCCTTGCCATGCGACTGGATTTTCGGCAGCGCCTTTTCGACCTCCGCCTGCACCTCTGGCGCGCCCGGCTTGCCGAGATAGCCCATGTCGGCTGCAAGGTCGGCAGGGCCAATGAAGACGCCGTCGACGCCCTCGGTCGAGGCGATGGCGTCGAGCGCCGCAAGTCCCGCGCGGCTTTCCACCTGCAGGAGCAGGCAGATTTCGTCATTGGCCGTCTGAAGGTAATCGGGAATGCGGTTGAAGGCGGAGGCGCGGGCGAGCGCTGCGCCGACGCCGCGCATGCCATGCGGCGGATATCTGACCGCCTTGACCATGGTCTCGGCCATCTCCTTGCCGTCGACCATCGGGATCAGCAGGGTCTGTGCGCCGATATCGAGCATCTGCTTGATGATCCAGGTCTCGCCGATCGGCGGGCGGATCACCGCATGGCTTGATGTGCCCTTCATTGCCTGTAATTGCGACACGAGAAGCGGCACGTCGTTCGGCGCATGCTCGGCATCGAGCAGCAGCCAGTCGTAGCCGGCGCCGGCCGAGATTTCGACGGTGTAGGCATTGGCGAGCGCCTGCCAGAGGCCGATCTGCGCTCGTTTTTCCTTCAGGGCCTGCTTGAAGAGATTTTTGGGCGCCGGCATGGTTCACTCCCTCATGCAAAGAACAGGCTGACGGACCCGTAGGGGCCGAAATCGGCATGGATCGTATCGCCGTGCCGTGCCTCGATCGGGCGGATGAACGAGCCGGCGAGTACGATCTGGCCGGCTTCGATGCCGTCGCCATAGTGCGACAGGCGATTGGCCAGCCAGGCGATGCCGCGTGCCGGCTGGTTGAGCACGCCGGCGCCAAGACCGGTTTCCTCGACCTCGGCATTGCGGCTGACGATCGCGCCCATCCAGCGCATGTCGATCTCATCCGGCCGGACGGCACGGCCGCCGGTGACGATGCCGGCATTGGCGGCATTGTCGGAGATGGTGTCGACGATGCTGCGCGCCTTCTTCGTCTCCGGATCGACCCGGAGGATACGGGTATCGAGGATCTCGAGGGCCGGCGTCACGTAATCGGTGGCGTTCAGTACATCGAAGATCGAGACGTTCGGCCCCTTGAGCGGCGCCTTCATCACGAAGGCGATCTCGGCCTCGATGCGCGGCTGGATGAAGCGCTCGGCCGGCACGGTTGTGCCGTCCTCGAAGACCATGTCGTCGAAAAGCACGCCGGAATCGGGGATGTTGATGTTGAGGGCATATTGCATCGCTTTCGATGTCAGCCCGATCTTCCAGCCGATCGGCTTGCGGCCGCTCGCAATCTTCTTTCTCACCCAGGCGCTCTGGACGGCATAGGAATCGTCCATGGTCATCTGCGGATGCTTGAGCGAGAGCAGCCCGGTCTGGACGCGGGTTCGCTCGGCCTGATCGAGGCTTTCGGCCGCGGCCTGGATTTCGTCATGGGACAGCATCAGCGCACCTCGTCGGCGATGGTGTTTTTCAGGATGCCGAGGCCTTCGGCTTCGACTTCGACGACATCGCCGGGTTTCAGCCAGATCGGCGGATCGAAGCGGGCGCCGGCCCCCGTCGGCGTGCCGGTGACGATGACGTCGCCGGGGACGAGCGTGGTGAAGGTGGAGATGTAGTTGATGATCTTGCGGAAGGAGAAGATCATCCGGCTCGTGCGGTCGCTCTGGCGCACTTCGCCGTTGACGCGGGTCGTCAGGGCGATGTCTTCGAGCTGGGCGGCATCGGTGAAGGGGATCAGCCAGGGGCCGATCGAGCCGGTATTGTCGAAATTCTTGCCCTGGGTGACGTTGAATTTCGCGTGGCGCACCCAGTCGCGGATCGTGCCTTCATTGCAGAGCGACAGGGCCGCGATATGGGAGAAGGCATCGGCTTCGGCGATCCGCCGGTCGCCCTTGCCGATGACGATGACGATTTCGCCCTCATAGTCGAGCTGCGGGCTTTCCGGCGGCCGGATCAGGGGCTGACCGTGCCCGGTGAAGGACCGCGGAAAGCGAATGAAGAGGGAAGGGTTGGAAGGGGCTGCCTGCCCATCCTTGTATTCCTCGTTGCGGTCAGGGAAATTGACCCCGACGCAGATGATCTTTTCCGGCGACGGAATCGGAATTTCGAAACGGATGTCGTCAAACGCGAAATCCGGCTTCAAACCCTTGGCTTCCTCGGCGAGCTGAACGAGGCGACCGGCCTCGATCACTTCGCGCAGCGTCGGCCATGTCGCGCCATGGCGGGCGGAGAGGTCGACGACACCGCCGTCGACCGCAAGCCCGTAGCCATGACGGCCGTTTCTCGAAAAGGACAGGAATCTGGGATGGGTCATGCTTTCATGGCCTTCTCTTGACCTCAGACGACGCCGCCGAGGCAGACATATTTGATTTCGGTGAATTCCTCGATGCCGTATTTCGAGCCCTCGCGGCCGAGGCCGGAGAGCTTGACGCCACCGAAGGGGGCTTCGGCCGTCGAGATCAGGCCGGTATTGACGCCGACCATGCCGTATTCCAGGGCTTCGGCGACGCGGAAGACGCGGGCGAGATCCCTGGCATAGAAATAGGAGGCGAGACCGAATTCGGTGTCGTTGGCCTGGGCGATGACATCGGCCTCGTCCTTGAAGCGGAAGAGGGGAGCGACCGGCCCGAACGTCTCTTCCTTCGCGACGGCCATGGCCGGCGTGACATCGGCAAGCACGGTCGCCTCATAGAAGCGTCCTCCGAGCCGGTGGCGATGGCCGCCGGCAACGACACGGCCGCCCTTGGAAAGGGCATCGGCGACATGCTCCTCGACCTTGGCCAGCGCTGCCTCGTCGATCAGCGGGCCGAGATTGATGCCTTCGTCGAAACCGTTGCCTGTTTTCAGCGACCCAACCGCCTTGGAGAGCTTTTCGGCAAAGGCGTCATAGACGCCGTCCTGCACATAGAGGCGGTTGGCGCAGACGCAGGTCTGGCCGTTGTTGCGGAATTTGGCGATCAGCGCGCCTTCGACGGCCGCGTCGAGATCGGCGTCGTCGAAGACGATGAAGGGTGCATTGCCGCCGAGCTCGAGGCCGAGTTTCTTGATGGTCGGCGCGCTCTGCTTGTAAAGTTCTGCACCGACTTCGGTCGAGCCGGTGAAGGTGAGTTTGCGGACGACCGGGCTTGCCGTCATCTCGCCACCGATGGCGCGGGCCGAGCCCGTCAGCACGCTGAAGAGGCCCTTGGGCAGGCCGGCGCGTTCGGCAAGCACTGCAATCGCAATTGCCGAAAACGGTGTCTGCGAGGCGGGCTTCAGCACCATGGCGCAGCCGGCGGCAAAGGCGGGGCCGGCCTTGCGGGTGATCATCGCATTCGGGAAATTCCAGGGGGTGATCGCCGCCACGACGCCGATCGGCTGCTTCATCACCAGAATGCGCTTGTCCTTCTGGTGGCCTGGGATGATGTCGCCATAGACGCGGCGAGCCTCTTCGGCAAACCATTCGACGAAGCTGGCGCCATAGGCGATCTCGCCCTTGGCCTCGGGTAGCGGCTTGCCCTGCTCGGCCGTCAGGATGCGTCCGAGATCGTCCTGATTTTCCATCATCAGTTCGAACCAGCGCCTGAGAATGCCGGAGCGTTCCTTGGCGGTGCGGGCGGCCCATTCCTTCTGCGCGACTTCGGCTGCGGCAATCGCCTTCCTGGTTTCAGCAGCCCCCAGATTGGGAACGAGGCCGATGATCTCGCCCGTTGCCGGATTGTCGACCTTGATGGCGTTGGATGGATCGGCCTCGATCCACTCGCCGCCAACCAATGCGGCCTGCCGGAACAATGTTGCGTCTTTCAACTTCATGACTGCCTCCTCGCCTCGCGAACGTTGACGAGAGCGGGCATGTCTCGCCCGCTCTCAGGGGTAACGCTTAAGGCGCGATAATCGGCTGTGCCTTCAGATCGGGCTCGGCCACATCAGCGCCGGCGAACAGGCTACCATGTTCGAACCAGGATTTGGGAGCGGGTGCGCCCCACAATGTCTGGCGCTGCGGGTCCTTGAGGTCCCACTTGATCGGCTCCAGATCGGGATCGACCGTCTGATAGTCCGAGCAATAGATCTCGATGCGGTGGCCGTCCGGATCGAGGATGTAGAGGAAGAAGGCGTTGGAGATGCCATGACGTCCCGGGCCGCGCTCGATATTGGCGACCCAGCCGGTGGTCGCCATCAGGTCGAGCAGGTCGATGATGTTGAGCGGCGTCGGCACCCAGAAGGCGGTGTGATGCAGGCGGGGTCCGCGGCCGTTGGTGAAGGCGATGTCGTGGACGCCGCCCTTGCGGTGCGTCCAGGCGGCCCAGAGACGGCCGGTCTCTTCATCCGCCGTATACTCGGTCACCCGGAAGCCGAGCTCGTTGTAGAAGGCGACGCTCTCGTCGACATTGGTCGAGAAGCAATTGAAGTGGTCGATCCTGAGCGGCTTCACGCCCTTGTAGAGCGCGTATTTCTGGTGGATCGACGGCAACCGGTCCATCTTCGAATAGAATTCGAGGGGGATGCCGTGCGGGTCGCGGGTGCGGAAGGTCCGCGCCTGGTAGGGACGCTCGACCCATTCGACCGGCAGGCCCTTGTTCTTGAAGAAATGCGCTGCCTTGTCGAGGTCCTCGTCGCTGAAGACCTTGAAGCCGAGGTCGCGGGCTTCGGCCTTGTCGGACTTCTTGAGCACGATGCAGTGATGGCCTCGTTCTTCAAGCGCACGCAGGTAGATGGTATCGGCGGTCTCGTCCGTCACCTGCAGGCCGAGCGTATCGACATAGAAGGCTCGGGACTTGGCGAGATCGGTGACGCCGAATTCGATGTGGCTGAGGCGCACGATGTTGAAGGGCGGATAGAGATTGGGTTTCGGCAGGGGCATTTGTTCCTCCTCTTATGCGTACTTGTGGATATTGGCGGCTCAGCCGCCGAGTTTCTGGATGGCGTGCGGCTTGGTGGCAAACGCGATGTTCTTGGTTTCCATGTAGAAATCGAAAGACCAGTCGCCGCCGTCGCGGCCGATGCCGGAGCTCTTGACCCCACCGAAGGGGGTCGGCAGATGGCGCACGTTTTCCGAGTTCACCCAGATCATGCCGGCTTCCAGATGATCGGTGAAACGGAAGGCGCGGGTGACGTCCGAGGTCCAGAGATAGCCGGTGAGGCCGTACTGGACGTCATTGGCGAGCGCCAGCGCATCGGCTTCGTCCTTGAAGGGAATGGCGGTCAGCACCGGTCCGAAGATTTCTTCCTGGGCGATGCGCATCTGGTTGGTGGCGCCGGTGAAGAGGGTGGGGGAGACATAGCAACCGCCGCCCGGGCCGTTGACCTTCTCGCCGCCGGCGGCAAGGGTCGCCCCTTCCGACCGGCCGATGCCGATGTATTCGAGAACCTTCTTTTCATGCACGGGATGAATAAGCGGTCCGACGACGGTTTCCGGGTCCAGCGGATGGCCGACCTTGATGCGCTTGGCCTTCTCGGCGACGATCGCGGTGAACCTGTCATAGACGCTTTCCTCGACCAGCAGGCGGGAGGAGGAGGTGCAGCGCTCGCCGTTCAGCGAGTAGATCATAAAGACGGCGGCGTCGGCGGCGCGCTCCAGATCGGCATCGGCGAAGACAATGACCGGGTTCTTGCCGCCGAGTTCGAAATGCACGCGCTTCAGCGTATCGGCGCCCTGCTTCATGATCATCGAGCCGGTGCGGCTTTCGCCGACGAAACCGATGGCCTTGATGAGCGGATGTTCCGTGAGAGCCTTGCCGGCATCCTCGCCGAAGCCGTTGACGAGGTTCCAGACGCCCTTCGGCAGGCCGGCTTCCTCGGCGATTTCCACCAGCAGGCGCGCGGTCAGCGGCGAGAATTCGGCCGGCTTGTGGACGATGGTGCAGCCGGCGGCAAGCGCCGGCGCGATCTTCCAGGTCGACAGCATGAAGGGGGTGTTCCAGGGCGTGATGATGCCGACGGGGCCGATCGGCACGCGCGTCGTCAGGTTCACCTGGCCGTCGGCGCGGATCGCCTTGCCGTCACGGGCTTCCGGCGCACGGTCGGCGAAGAAGCGGAAGTTTTCCGCGCCGCGCAGGGCGGCCTTGGCCATGAACTTCAGCGACTGCCCGGTATCCATGCATTCGACGAAGGCGATCTCTTCGGCGCGCGCGACGATCGCGTCGGCTATTTTGTGCAGCAGCTTCTTGCGCGCATCGCCCGGCATCGCGGCCCATTCGGCAAAGGCAGCCTTTGCGGCCTTCGCGGCACGATCGATATCGGAGGCCTTGCCGCGGGCAACGGTGGCGAGCGGCTTCAGATCGACGGGCGAGATGGTCTCGAAGGTGGAGCCGTCATCGCCGGGCACATCCTCGCCATTGATGCGGTTGAGGACGCCGCGCTCGTTGAACCGGGTCAGAAAGCTTTCAGCCTTTGCGATGTTTTCCTGCAGTTTGGACATCGTCTATTCCTTTGATGTTATCTCGTTCCGCGATGGGAAATGTCACTTGCCGCGAAGCCGCGGATGGATGGCGTTCTTTTTCCAGCTCAGCTCCGCATCGATCTCGCGGATCTCCAGCGACAGCGCGAAATGCGGCGTCTCGAACAGAGACCCAAGAACCTCGATGGCCGCCGCAAAGATCGCTTCGCCGGTGCCCTTCTTCTCTTCGTCGCTGCGGCCCTTGCCGATGCGGAAGTTCAGATCGACGAAGGCGTTTTCGGGCAGCTTGTCGGCGATGGCGTAATGCTCGGCGCGAAAGGCGCGCACACGCACGGCACCGACCTCGAAAAGGCCGGTCTCCAGCACCGTTTTCAACAGCCGCTCGCAGAGCGCGCCGATATCGGCGCGGCCCTCCAGATTGGCCGAATATTCGATGGCGAGATGTGGCATGCTTCCTCCCGATCCCTTAATTACTTAACACGTTAATCATTATGCCGCGGATGTCAAGCGGCAGCCTTGAGCTTTCTTGCCATCTCCAGACTTTCGTGGACGTAACGCGACAGGCGCGCGGCGGCGTCCGGCGTTTCCGGGCGCTCGGCAAGCCATCCGATGTAGGTGAGGCTCCTCAACACCATGAAGAGCGGCAGGCTTGCCAGGGCGGCATCGGAAAGCGCGCGTCGGCTGCGATAGCCGGATATCAGCGCTTTCTCGATGGCCGGATAGGCCGGCTCGTTGCGGTTTTTCAGCAGGGTCGTCGCCAGATCGAACAGGCGAAAGCCATATCCCGCATCGTCGAAATCGATGAAGGCAACCTTGTCTTCGCTCCTCGTCAGGAAGATGTTTTCCCGCACGAGATCGGCGTGGATCAAGCCGTAGTCGAGATCGCCTGGAGATATGGCCGCAAGCGCCTGACGCAGTTCATCGCGCAAAGCCGAGAGCGCGGCGATGCTGCCGGACGGAAGCCCCGGGCAATCCCAGAAGTGCCCCCAAAGCGGCTTTTCGCCGAGCAAGCCCTCGGCATCCCATGCCGGACGGCGAAAACCTTCCGGAGGTTCCCAGGCATCGGCAAGGTCGTGCATGGTGGCCGTATCTTGGCCGATGCGGAAGAAGATATCCGCTTGCATCTCGGCCGATTGCGATAGCGGCGTACCGCTTTGCCCCAGCGGAGCCCCGTCGATCCAGCTCACAACGTCGGCGTGCTGTTCGCGAAAGTGCCGGTTCGCCGGCAGGCGGACGAGGCTTTGCCCGTCGCTCGCCGGAACCGGGCTCGGCACATCGAGGCCGCCAAGCTTGAGGGCCGCCATGAACTGCAGCTCCGAGCGCAGGCTCGTCTCGTCATGATAGCCCGGCCGATGCAGCCGAAGCGCCCCGAACTGTCCGTCTTCCAGCGTAATGCGGAAGACGGCGTTCTCCCGATATTTCATCAGGACAGGTTCGCGGGCCTGCACGGACCAATGGTCGAGTGCCTCCAGCGCGCGTTTCTGCAAAGCATCGCGAATGGCCTGCGGCAGCTGATCAGCCATATCAGCCTCACAGGCCGGACAGGACGTCGTCGAAGATCGACAACATGAGGTCGGCATTGTCCCTGGTAAAGGGCATGGGCGGGCGGATCTTCGTGGCGCATTGATGAATGCCGATCTTGCCCATCAGCACGCCGCGTTCGCGCATGGCGTTGACGATCCGGGTCGCTTGCGTCGCGGCCGGCTCCTTCGTCTGCCTGTCGAGCACGAATTCCGTGCCCATGAAGAGGCCGCTGCCACGAACGTCGCCGATGATCGAATGCTTCTCGGCCAGCCGCTTGAAGGCATCGCGCGTATATTCGCCGACATTGCGGGCATTTTCGATGAGCTTCTCGTCGTCGATGACGTCGAGCACGGCCATGGCCGCTGCGCAGGAGACCGGATTGCCGCCGAAGGTGTTGAAGTAGCGGAACGCCTTGCGGAAGGCATTTATCGTGTCGACATTGGCAATGACGCCGCCGACCGGGTGGCCGTTGGCCATCGGCTTGCCGAGCGTGACGATATCGGGAACGATGCCGGCGTGCTGATGGCCCCACATATGCGAGCCGGTGCGGCCGAAACCGGGCTGCACCTCGTCGGTAATCACGAGACCGCCGGCCTTGCGGACGGCTGCAACCGTCTTGTCGAGAAAGCCTGCCGGCAGATCCGGAAAGCCTTCATTGGCGAAGAACGGATCGATGATGATGGCCGAAAAGCCGTATGGGCTTTCCTGCAACGAGGCGATCGCCTTCTCGACCTCGGCTGCGAAGGCCGTGGCAAAGGCGTCTCCGCCTTCGCCGCCGAGCGGACGATAGCTATCGGGCGCCGGCACATGCCGGACATGGCCGCCGAAGCCGCCGACGGGCGGCATGCGGGTCGATAGCTGCGACACGGCGGTCGTATTGCCGTGATAGGTGTGGTTGGTGGCGATGACGCCGGTCTTGCCGGTTACGGCCTGCGCCATGCGCAGCGCCACGTCGTTCGCCTCGCTGCCGGTGCAGGTCAGGATCGCCGCATTCAGGCTCTTGTCGAAGGTTGCCGTCAGCCGCTCGACATAGTCGAGAATGCCTTCATGCAGATAGCGCGTATGGGTGTTCAGCGTCGATGCCTGCCGCGCGATCGCCTCGACCACGCGCGGATGGCAATGGCCGACATGCGGCACATTGTTGTAGCAATCCAGATATTTGCGGCCGTCGGCGTCCCAGAGCCAGACACCTTCGCCGCGCACCAGATGCACCGGGTCGTCATAGAAGAGCGACATGTTGCGGCCTAAAAGCCGGTCGCGCCGCGCGATAAGGGCTGCGTTGTCGGACATGGTCATGCCCTCGCGGCCGTCAGGCCCGCGTCGAGCGCGGTCAGGATGGTCCGGACATTTTCCGCCGTCAGGATGAGCGGCGGCGACATGATGATATTGGCGCCGGAGGTGCGGACGAGGACGCCGGCGTCATAGGCTGCGTCCTGGACCTTCTGGATGACGTCCTTGGCGGCGGCGCTTTTCTTCTTGCGGTCGCCGACAAGCTCCAGGGCGCACATCAGGCCCTTGCCGCGCACGTCGCCCACCAGTTCATGCTTGTCCTGCAGCTTTTTCAGCCCGGCTAGCAGTTCTTCGCCACGGGCCGCCGCGTTATCGGCGACGTTGAGCCGCTTGGTTTCCTTCAAGGTGGCAAGGGCGGCGGCGGCTCCGACCGGATGGCCGGAATAGGTGTAGCCATGACCGATGCTGCCGAGCGGACCCTTGCTGCTTTCGAAGACCTGCGCCACCTTGTCGGAGATCATCACGGCGCCGAAGGGGAAATAGCCGTTGGTGATCGCCTTGGCCGTCGACATCATGTCCGGCTGCACGCCCCACAGGCGCGATCCGGTCCAGGCGCCGGTGCGGCCGAAGGCCGTGATGACCTCGTCGGCGATCAAAAGGATGCCGTGCCGGTCGCAGATCTCGCGCATCAGCGGCAGGAAGGTCTCGTGCGGGACGATGACGCCGCCGGCGCCGAGCACCGGTTCGACGATCAGCGCCGCGATGGTATCGGCGCCCTGGAAGGCGATCTCATCCTCGAAAAGCCTGCCGATGGCAGCCGCGATCTCGGCACCATCGGTGGTGTTGAACGGATTGCGATAGGGGAAGGGAGCCGGCAGATGGATGACGCCGGGCAGCAGCGGCTCGTAGTTGCGGCGGAAATT
>JASGEG010000399.1:0-2845 GCA_047606605.1 Rhizobium sp. | reverse complement strand
GCCGCCGCCCTGCTCGGCTACAACTACATGCACCTGCTGCGCATCGAGATTGCCGGTCGCGGCAACGTCTTCGTCAAGGCCGTGGAGGATTCCCTTCGCGCTCCGACATTATGGGGAGGCGCCAACAACCCGGGCGGCCCGGCTGCGACGCTCCAGCGTGTCGAAGGCGGCTATCTCGCCAATGGCGGCAAGAATTTCGCAACGGCAGCGCAGACGGCCGACCGGTTGGTCATTGGCGAAAGTTATCGCGCACCGGACGGTCGGGAAGAACGCCTGACCTTCGTTCTCGATGCAGCGACGCCGGGGATCGGCCATGCCGACGACTGGGATGGCATCGGCGCCCGCCGCTCGGCCTCCGGACGGCTGCTGTTCGAAAACGTCCTCATTCCCGATGCGGCGATCTTCAGCACCGCTGCGGCCGATCCGACGAAACGCCCGCTCAACGAATCCATCGGATCACTGGCCTTCCAGATCATGTTCGTGAACTTCCTGACGGGTATCGCTTTCGGCTCCATCGACACGGCGCTCGCTTATCTGCGCTCGGGCGAAATAGGCAACGGCAAGGCGCTACCGGATCACATCGCGGAGAGCGTCGGACATGCGATCACCGCATCCAACGCCTCCTTCGCTCTGGCCTCTGTTGCCAACACTGCATTCGCCGACCTCGTCGCCGATATCGACGAAGGCCGGCTGACACTCGAAAAACGCGGGGAAATCGCCGACCTGATCTCCCAGGCCAAGGTCGCATCGGACGCGGCCGCGCTTTCGGTAACCTCGCGGATTTTCGAGGCGGTCGGCGCACGCGGCGCCACGCTGAGCTGCGGTCTCGACCGCTACTGGCGCGATGCCCGCATCTACACGCTTCACGATCCGATCGCGATCAAGGCCCAGGAGATCGGCAGGTTCGGTATCCACCGCGAACTGGCGGCACCTTCCGCGAACAGTTGAACCGGCTTGTCCGCAACAGGCATGTTGAAAGCGAATGCCATTGTTTTTATAGAAAACGAACCGCCCGGTCTTCTTCCGGGCGGTTCCTGACGCTCCCGGTATATTCGACATGACTGAAGCAGCATCCCGACACCCGAAGGAACGCCGGAAAAAGGGAAGCTGGCGCTTCCTGTTCCGGTCCGACAGTGTTGCCCTGAATTTCGTGGCGACCGTCGCCGGTTTCAAGGACAGAACCAGGGCCACGGATCGGTTTTCCGAGCCGGCCCTGCTTGAACGCTGGTTCTGCGAGGCGGAGCTGCCGCCGCTCGCTCATTCCATAACCGCTGGCGACCTGCAGGCTGCGAAGGACCTGCGCGAAGCGGTTTTCCGGCTCGCCGACACGCGTATCGGCAATCGGGAGGCTTCCGTATCGGACATTGCGCTGATCAATGTCCATGCGCGCGCAGGCATGCCCGTAACCCGCATCGCCTGTGACGGCTGCAGCACCGAACCGCCCGATGCAGCGGAAGTGAATGAACTTCTCGGTATCATTGCGCGGGACGCCATCGACGTGTTCACCGGCCCCTATCGAAGCCGCATAAGGCAATGCGCCTCGCCCCGATGTCACATCATCTTCGTCGACAGGTCACGTGCCGGCAACCGCCGCTGGTGCGCCATGTCGCCATGCGGAGATCAGGCAAGCGCACGCGCCTATCGCAAAAGGAAGAAAACGGGGCGGGGGAAACCGGCTGCATCGTCGCAACACACGCAAGGCGCCTAGCCCCTTCCTCCGGCCTTGATCGCAGAGCAATCACCTCTACTGACTGCAGCGGGAATAAATGGGAATCGGGAGATTTCGCTTTTTCCCTGTCAAAGCAAAAGCACCAATGCCACGCTTCTCCCGTACTGCGCTGATCTCGGTCGGCTCATGCCCAGGTAGCCACGATCTTCAAGGCTACATCGCGGTTCCGGCCGCGTGATCGTCCAGTTCGCTCAGGCATCCCCGGCGAACAACCGTCACACCATGACGGCGATGCCACGCTGATCGTCACGGGATCCTTCGATCCCTTTCTTTCAACAACCCGCGCGGGGGTTCCACACCTCCCGTAGGGCCGGTGTGTCTCCGCATTCTTGTCATCAAGTCTGGAGATTCACCATGACCACTTCCACCTCGACCGAAAAGTCGTTCTTCGATCTGCATATCACCGGCCTCGGCTATCTCAACCGCATCCGCGAGGTGAGGCCGAAGAAGGGTGACGCATTCCTCGCCTGCGATATCGCGGCACTCAATGGTCCGAGCGACGATGTCTCCTACGTGCGTTTCGATACGCGCGTATCGGGCACTGACGCTCAACATCTCATTCGTCGCTGCATCGACGCCGTTGAGGCGGAGAAGAAAGTGATGATCGGATTCCGTCTCGGTGACCTCTGGACCGACATCTTCACCTACGAAAAGGGGAAGCGTGCCGGCGAACAGGGTGTCAGCCTCAAGGCCCGCCTGCTCCATGTGAGCTGGATCAAGGTCGACGGTGTCCTGAAGTACAAGGCCGAGCCGAAGCAGAACGGTTCGGAACAGGATGATGCTGACGGTGCCGACGCGCCAGCCGCTGAAACAGCGCCGGCCACCGAGGCTCCCGCACCTGTCACCGAACCGGTCGCGGACGCCGCTGAAGAGCGCGCGCCGGCACTGGCCGAGTCCTTCTGATCACAAAGCCCCGTTCGCGGTGCTTGCCTTCTCCCCCGGTCGCGCGCCGCTGTCCTCCCCCAGGCAGCGGCGCGTGATCGTTCCACCATCTGCAGGAGCCATCCATGATCACAATCCCAGGCCAGCTGGTCATCAAGACCATTCGCGGGCGCAACGGCGACTTCAACGTCGGCCGCCTGTTGACGTCCATCGGCGAATTCGTCGTCAAGAATG
>JASGEG010000398.1:0-4551 GCA_047606605.1 Rhizobium sp. | reverse complement strand
CATAGCCGTAAAGCGCGAGGTTCATGCCGATCTCGCCGACGCCGCCGAGAGGCAGGAACACCAGTTCGTCTTGCTTCGCCATATCTATCTTTTACCTACGATCTGAAAAAAACGTCGCCCGCCGCGATCGGCAGGATCTTGCCGCCGCCGGTATCGAGCATCAACAAGCCATTATCATCAATTCCGGAGAAATGGCCGGAAATCGAACGGTCGGGCAGATTCACCGTGATCTTTTCGCCGATGCCGCAAGCGACCTCGCGCCAGCGCGCCGTGATTTCGCGAATGCCCTTGCCTCGGTCCCAAACCGCCAAGACTTCCGCCATCGCGGCGTAGAGATGCGCAAACAGCTCTTCCGCCGAAACCGTCGAGCCCTGCTCGCGCAGGCAGGTGACCGGATACATCGGGTTTTCGGGCATGGCGACGACGTTGATGCCGATGCCGATCACCAGCGCGTAGCGTCCGTCGGGAAGCGCCTCGCCCTCGATCAGAATGCCGCAGGTCTTCTTGCGGCCGATCAGGATATCGTTCGGCCACTTGACTTCGACGGGTTCGGCGGCGAGCGGCAGCACGGAGCGCACCGCCTGCTGCACGGCTACCGCGACGGCCAACGGCAGGGAGCCGAGACGATCCATCGGCGCGGGGTCGATCAGAAGAAGGGATGCATAGAGATTGCCGGGTTCCGACACCCAGGGGCGTCCGCGGCGCCCGCGCCCGCCGGTCTGGCGGGCTGCCGTCACCCAGAGATTGCCTGCATCGCCCGCCCGCGCCCGTTCCAGGCACTCGCTGTTGGTCGATGAGGTCTCCGAGAGGGCATCATGCCGGAAGTCGGCGAGCGACTTCCGGCTGTTCATGTCAGACGTCATCAAAACAGCGTCGCGGCTGCGAGATCGGCAGCACCGCCGATTACACCGCCGAAGAAGACGTAGGTGATGACGAACAGGCCGGACAGGCCGAAGACCAGACGCAGCGAACCGGCCGTGCGGGTGAATTCGTCCTTGGCCTCATCGAACCACATCACCTTGATGACGCGCAGATAATAGTAGGCGCCGACCACCGATGCGAGCACGCCGATAATGGCGAGCGCATAGAGATGAGCCTGGATCGCGGCGACGAAGACGAAGTACTTCCCGAAGAAGCCTGCGAGCGGCGGAATGCCGGCCAGCGAGAACATCAGCGCCGTCAGCACCACCGCCATGAAGGGGTTGGTCGAGGAAAGGCCGGCGAGATCGTCGATATTCTCGACCAGACGGCCATCCTTGCGGCGCATCGCCATGATGATCGCAAAGGTGCCAAGCGTCATGACCATGTAAATGACCATGTAGAGCATGACGCCGGAGACACCGGTCTGGCTGCCGGCAGCAAGACCAACCAGTGCGTACCCCATGTGACCGATGGAGGAATAGGCCATCAGTCGCTTGAAGTTACGCTGGCCGATGGCGGCAAAGGCGCCGAGCAGCATCGAGGCGATCGAAATGAAGACGATGATCTGCTGCCAGTCGGCAAGAACCGGATGGAAGGCGGTGATCACGATGCGGGTCAGGATCGCCATGGCGGCAACCTTCGGAGCCGCCGCGAAGAAGGCGGTAACCGGGGTCGGCGCGCCTTCATAGACGTCCGGCGTCCACATGTGGAACGGCACGGCCGATATCTTGAAGGCAAGGCCGGCAAGCACGAAGACCAGACCGAAGACCAGGCCGAGCGAGCGGGTCTCGGCGCTCAGCGCCGTGGCGATCGCATCGAAGGTCGTATGTCCGGTGAAGCCGTAGACCAGCGACATGCCGTAGAGCAGCATGCCGGACGACAGCGCGCCCAGGACGAAATACTTCAGGCCGGCTTCCGTCGACTTGAGGCTGTCGCGGTTGATGGCGGCGACGACATAGAGCGCCAGCGACTGCAGTTCCAGCGACAGGTAGAGCGAGATCAGGTCATGCGCCGAGATCATCAGCAGGATGCCGAGGGTCGCCAGCAGCAGCAGCACCGGGAACTCGAAGCGATCGAGCTGCTGCTCGCGCGCCTGCCCCATGCTCATGAACATGGCGACGATCGAACCGATCAGCGCCACGACCTTCATGAAGCGCGAGAAGCCGTCGGCGAGATAGGCGCCGCCGTAGGCCAGGCCTTCGCCCGGCACGAAGATGATCCAGAGACCGGCCACCGCGAGAAGCGCGATGGCAAGGCCGGTGACCGTCGGTCCCGACCGTTCGCCTGAGAAGACGCCGATCATGAGCAGCACAAGCGCACCGACCGCGAGGATCAGCTCCGGAATGGAAAGATGCAGGCTTGCAAGGATTGTTTCAGCAGTCATGTCGAAAAAGTCCCGTCATCAATTCATCGACAGCGCAACATTCTGCGCGGCGTGCAGGGCAGCGGTGTAGTTGTTCACGAGCAGGTCCACCGAAGCGGCCGTGGCATCGAAGATCGGAGCCGGATAGACGCCGAAGAGGATGGTCAGCGCGATCAGCGGGTAGAGGATGAGCTGTTCGCGCGGCGACAGATCCAGGAGCTTCTTGAGGTTTTCCTTTTCCAGCGCGCCGAAGATGACCCGGCGATAGAGCCAGAGCGCATAGGCGGCCGACAGGATGACGCCGGTGGCGGCGAAGAGCGCAACCCAGGTGTTGGCGCGGAAGACGCCGATCAGGGTCAGGAATTCGCCGATGAAGCCGGAGGTGCCGGGCAGACCGACATTGGCCATGGTGAAGACCATCATGGCAACGGCATATTTCGGCATGTTGTTGACCAGGCCGCCATAGGCCGCGATCTCGCGGGTATGGGTGCGGTCATAGATCACGCCGACGCAGAGGAAGAGAGCACCCGAGACGATACCGTGCGAGAGCATCTGGAAGATCGCGCCCTGGACGCCCTGCTGGTTGGCCGCGAAGATACCCATGGTCACGTAGCCCATGTGGGCGACCGACGAATAGGCGATGAGCTTCTTGATATCGTCCTGCATCATCGCGACCAGCGAGGTGTAGATGATGGCGATGACCGACATGGCGAAGACCAACGGCGCGAAATATTCCGACGCATTCGGGAACATGCCGAGCGAGAAGCGGATCAGGCCGTAGCCGCCGAGCTTTAGGAGAACGCCGGCCAGGATGACCGAGCCCGCCGTCGGCGCCTGAACGTGCGCGTCGGGTAGCCAGGTATGAACCGGCCACATCGGCATCTTCACCGCGAAAGAGGCGAAGAAGGCGAGCCATAGCCAGGTCTGCATCTGCACCGGGAACTTATAGGCGAGCAGCGCCTGGATGTCCGTCGTGCCGGCCTGCCAGTACATGGCCATGATGGCAAGCAGCATCAGCACCGAGCCGAGCAGCGTATAGAGGAAGAACTTGTAGCTGGCGTAGACGCGATCCTTGCCGCCCCAGACGCCGATGATCAGGAACATCGGGATGAGGCCGGCTTCGAAGAAGACGTAGAACAGCACGATATCCAGCGACACGAAGACGCCGATCATCATCGTCTCGAGGACGAGGAAGGCGATCATGTAGTCCTTCAGGCGCTTCTCGACAGCGAGCCAGCTTGCCAGCACGCAGAAAGGCATCAGGAAGGTCGACAGGATGACGAACAGCATGGAGATGCCGTCAACGCCCATGTGGTAGCTGATGCCGGAGCCGAGCCAACCATGCTTTTCGATCATCTGGAAGCCCGGATTGGCGTTGTCGAAACCAATCCAGATGAACAGCGAGACGATGAAGGTGAAGACCGTCGTCAGCAGCGAGACGTTCAGGATATTGCGGCGGCCGTTCGGTCCGTCATCCCGCATGAACAGCAGGAGGAGAACGCCGACCAGCGGCAGGAACGTGACCGTTGAAAGAATGGGCCAATCGGTCATCAGAAGGAACTCCCGAGCATCATCCAGGTAACGAGGGCCGCAATGCCGAGCAGCATCGCGAAGGCATAGTGATAGAGGTAACCGGTCTGCAGGCGGACAACGCGGTTGGTGACATCGACCACGCGGGCGGCAACACCGTTCGGACCGACCGTATCGATGACCCCGATATCGCCCTTCTGCCAGAGGAAGCGGCCGAGCGCCTTGGCGGTACGGACGAAGAGGAAGTCATAGAGCTCGTCGAAGTACCACTTGTTCAGCAGAAACTCGTAGAGCACGCGATGCTGCTGAGCGAGCCTGCGGGGCGTCTCCGGCGACTTGATGTACATGTACCAGGCGGTGACCAGGCCGAGCAGCATGGCGATGAATGGGCTGAGTTCGACCCAATGCGGCGCATGCTCCATCTCTTCGAGGATCTTGTTGTCCGGCAGCGTGAAGAGCGCATGCTTCCAGAACTCTTCATAGGCATGGCCGACGAAATCCGCATGGAAATACATGCCGGCGGCAACGGCGCCGATCGCCAGGAGGTAGAGCGGAATCAGCATGACGTTCGGCGATTCATGCACATGGTGCATGACTTCGTGCGACGCGCGCGGCTTGCCGAAGAAGGTCATGAAGATCAGGCGCCAGGAATAGAAGCTGGTGAACAGCGCGGCGATGACCAGCAGCGTGAAGGCGAAGCCGGCGGCTGCATTGTGCGAGGTGAAGGCGGCCAGAAT
>JASGEG010000397.1:0-3004 GCA_047606605.1 Rhizobium sp. | reverse complement strand
GTCCGGAATGGTGGAGGGAGTTGGATTTGAACCAACGTAGGCTGAGCCAACGGATTTACAGTCCGTCCCCTTTAACCACTCGGGCATCCCTCCAGTATTCCGACTGGATCTTGCGACCAAGCTTGCTAGACCGGGCGTCGCCGCTTCGATCTGCGCCGCGTATATGACCGGCCCGTTTCCGTCTGTCAACACAAGGAATTGCCAAAAATGACGAAAAAATTTCAGCCCGTGGAAAAAGTCCGCTGGCGAAAGAGGGCTATGCGCTCGCAGATGCGCCCGTTATAAAGCCGCATGAGCAAAGACAGAACACCCGGCCGTTCCGGCCCTGAAACCACCGGCGGCGACAAGTCGGCCAAGGATACGCATTACGCCACGCTGCGCCGCGCGCATCGCGACGCCAAGCGCGAGCGCGGCGAAATCCCGACCCCGCCGCCGCAGAAGCGCAAACGGCCGGGCGCGGACGACTGGAAACCGCCGGCCCTCGCCCCCGACCAGGTCTATCTCTATGGCCTGCACACGGTTCGTGCCGCCCTTGCCAATCCGGAACGGAAGAACATCAAGCTGTCGACGACGCAGAATGCGCTGGTGCGGCTGGAGGTCGGCCCGGCCGATCAGCTCGGCATTCCCGTCGAGATCGTCTCGCCGCAGGATATCGACAAGGTGCTCGGCCCCGAGGCGATCCATCAGGGGGTGATGCTCGAGACGCGCCCCCTGCCCGTTCGCCGCCTGGAGGCGCTGAAGGACAGTCCGCTGCTGCTGGTGCTCGATCAGGTGACCGATCCGCACAATGTCGGCGCGATCATGCGCTCGGCCGTGGCCTTCGATGCCGCAGCCGTCATTACCACACAGCGCCATAGCCCGACCGAGTCGGGCGTGCTGGCGAAATCCGCCTCCGGCGCGCTGGAACTGATCCCCTATATACAGATCACCAATCTTGCCGATGCGCTCGGCGAACTGCATCGCCTCGGCTTCGTCACGATCGGCCTCGATTCGGAAGGGCCGGCGCCGCTGGAAGGTACGTTTTCGGGCGACAAGATCGCCCTCGTGCTCGGTTCCGAGGGCAAGGGGCTGCGCCAGAAGACGCGGGAAACCGTGAATGCGCTGGCGCGGCTGGACATGCCGGGCGCGATCAAGTCGCTCAACGTCTCGAACGCGGCCGCGATCGCCCTTTACGCGGCGCGGTCCTATCTGAGAACCTAGCGGTAATTGCGAAGCCGCAGCAGACTAGGAGAACGTGCCTTGATCCGTGGATTTGCTCTCGCAGCGGCTTCAGCCGTTCTTGTCCTGATCGCTGGCCAGCCGGCGCGCGCGGCCGATGAAGAACAGGTGAAGGCGCAGGCCGGCGCGTGGCTGCTGGCGCCCCAGAGCGGTGCCAAGGGCTGCCGCCTCACCTTCGAGACCGGCAAGGCGCCCGGCGGCTACACCGTCAGCGGCGCCGATGCCTGTGCGACAGCGCTACCCGCACTCGCCAAGGCAAGCGCCTGGAATTTCGCGGACGACGGTTCGCTCGCCATACTCGATGCCGCACAGAAGGTGCTGATCCGCTTTCAGGAAGAGGAAGGCTCTCCCTGGGAAAGCGACGGGAGCGATCCGACATGGCTGCTGCCGGCGCTCGGCGATATCGACCATGTTCCGACGACCGCCGCCCTTGCCGGAAGCTGGCAGGTCCAGCAGCCGGACGGCAAAGCGATCTGCGATGTCACATTGACCAGCGAGACCGATCAGGACGGCACGCCGAAGATGTCACCGGCCGGCGACTGCCCGGCCAATATCGCCGATCTCAAGCTCTCCCTCTGGGCCACCGAAGGCTTCGGACTGGTCATGATGGGAACCGACGGCTCCTCGCTTTCCTTCGACATGCAGCCGGACGGCAATTTCAGGACATCGGACGAGGAAGAAGGCGATCCGATGCTGCTGGTCCGCAAGCCGGGCGGCTAAAGCGCGTCGCGATCTTTCAGATTCGCTTCCGCGCTTTAGCTCTTTGATCTTTGATCTTTGATCTTTGATCTTGCGCATGTCGTTCTCGCAAAACCGCTCAACACTTTTGCGCGACATGCTCCGGCGCATCCCGTTTCAAGCGCAAGCGCCCACAGGCGGCCAAGATGCCGCGCGCAGCAAGGACAGGCTCGTTTCAACGAATGACAGTGGGCTGGACATGCCAGGCCGATTGCCGCAATGGCGATCGCTGGGTGACCGGACAGCCATCCTGCAGCTTCGACCAGGACGTCACGTTCAGCTGCATCTCGCATTGCGCCAGATAGCTCTTGCCGTCCACGGTCACGCAGGCGACATCGCCGACCGGAGACTGCGTTCCATCCCTGTTCTTGCAGTAGCAATTCGCGCCGGCCGATGCGGTCATGCTGGCATTCACCGCCGCAATGACAAGCAACGACCCCAGGACGGTATATCTCGATGCCTTGCGCATAGCTCCACCCTCACCCTCAGTTAAGCGAGAAAGTGTATGCTCATTTTCGCCTTTGTAAATATACGCGCGGACGGCATCCGATTTGCGGCCGGAGGCCGCTGGATGCATACCGCTCGCCGATAACGCCAAAGCGGCTCCGGCGAGTGGCGGATCAATGAATTGCCGGATCGGAATCGTCGAAGAATGTCCGAATTCCCTCACGCGCGACCGTCGCCAGGAACTCGTCGAATGCCTCCCGATCGGTCGCGAAAGGCTCTTCCCACTCGATCAGGTCTTCCTCCGGCGTGATCACCTCCATCCGCCAGTCGGCATTGCTGCCGGCCGGACGAAAAATATCGACCAGAACGGTGACGTCGTCCTCGGTGAATTCGCCTGAAAGCTCGGAGTGTTCAAGTTTGGGTTTCTTAGGCTTGACGGTCATATCTTTCCCATGGGGCAACCCGGACCCCTCTCAAATATCAAGAGGAGACCCTGAGGCACAAGAACTTTTGAAGATGAATGGTGCCCCCGGCAGGGTTCGAACCCGCGACCCCCTGATTACAAATCAGGTGCTCTACCAACTGAGCTACAAGGGCACAT